>NZ_JBHLYT010000176.1:110225-110873 GCF_042431665.1 Mesorhizobium kowhaii | reverse complement strand
GACATCGCCGGCGACGGCACCACGACCGCGACCGTTCTGGCGCAGTCGATCGTCCAGGAAGGCCACAAGGCGGTTGCCGCCGGCATGAACCCGATGGACCTGAAACGCGGCATCGATCTGGCCGTGACCGAAGTCGTCGCGGCGCTCGGCAAGGCTGCCAAGAAGATCAAGACCTCCGAGGAAGTCGCCCAGGTCGGCACGATCTCGGCCAATGGCGACGAGTCGGTCGGCAAGATGATCGCGGAAGCGATGCAGAAGGTCGGCAACGAAGGCGTCATCACAGTTGAGGAAGCCAAGACCGCCGAGACCGAACTCGAAGTCGTCGAAGGCATGCAGTTCGACCGCGGCTACCTCTCGCCCTACTTCGTCACCAACGCCGACAAGATGGTTGCCGAACTCGAGGACGTCTACATCCTCCTGCACGAGAAGAAGCTCTCCAACCTGCAGGCCATGCTGCCGGTTCTCGAAGCCGTCGTGCAGACCTCGAAGCCGTTGCTCATCATCTCGGAAGACGTCGAAGGCGAGGCCCTGGCCACGCTGGTCGTCAACAAGCTGCGTGGCGGCCTGAAGATCGCCGCCGTCAAGGCGCCGGGCTTCGGTGATCGCCGCAAGGCCATGCTGGAAGACATCGCCATCCTCACCGGTGGC
>NZ_JBHLYT010000176.1:0-110215 GCF_042431665.1 Mesorhizobium kowhaii | reverse complement strand
GTCGGCCTCAACATGCTCGGCCGCGCCAAGAAGGTGTCGATCTCCAAGGAGAACACCACCATCGTCGACGGCGCCGGCAAGAAGGCCGAGATCCAGGGCCGCGTCGCCCAGATCAAGCAGCAGATCGAAGAGACCACCTCGGACTACGACAAGGAGAAGCTGCAGGAACGTCTCGCCAAGTTGGCGGGCGGCGTTGCGGTGATCCGCGTCGGCGGTGCGACGGAAGTCGAAGTCAAGGAAAAGAAGGACCGCGTCGATGACGCCCTCAACGCGACCCGCGCGGCCGTGGAAGAAGGCATCGTTGCAGGCGGCGGCGTTGCCCTGCTGCGCGCTTCGGCCAACATCAAGGTCACCGGCGTCAATGCCGACCAGGCCGCTGGCATCAACATCGTGCGCCGCGCGCTGCAGGCTCCGGCCCGCCAGATCGCGTCGAACGCCGGTGCGGAAGCATCGATCGTTGCCGGCAAGATCCTTGAGAACAAGGGCGCGACCTTCGGCTACAACGCCCAGACCGGCGAATATGGCGACATGATCGCTATGGGTATCGTCGATCCGGTCAAGGTCGTGCGCACGGCTCTCCAGGACGCGGCCTCGGTCGCTGGCCTGCTCGTCACCACCGAAGCCATGATCGCGGAGGCTCCGAAGAAGGAGTCGGCTGGCGGCGGCATGCCTGGCGGCATGGGCGGCGGCGGCATGGGCGGCATGGGCGGCATGGACTTCTAATCCAGCCAATCTGGCTAAGCTTACGGAAGGGCGCCGAAAGGCGCCCTTCCTATTTGGCGGTCCTCAGACGGCGGCATCCGCGCGTTGCCGCACCTCGCCGGCAAGCACCGCGCCTTCAATCAATGCCGCGACTTCGTCGGCGACCGCCCGTAACGGGGCGCGGTCGCGGGTGGCGCGCGCGATCACCATCAGCCCTTCCAGCGACGATTCGACCAGCAGCGCCAGAGCATGCGCGCGGCGCTCGGGCACCCCTGCCCTGACGAAAGCCTGTTGCAGAAGGCCGATCCATTGCTCGAAGGCCGACCGGCACAATTCGGCCAGCTCCGGCACGTCGGTCGGTGAATCCAGCACCACGGGTGCGATCGGGCAGCCGAGCGTGAATTGGTTCTCCTCGAGCATGTGTCCGACCGCCTGGTAGATATGGTGGACGGCCACCGCCGGATTCCGCTCGGCGGTCAGTGCCTCGCCCAACCTTTGCGTCACCTTGTCGACGCTATCACGCGTCACCTCGATGACCAGTTGGTCCTTGCCGCCGGGGAAATGGAAGTAGAGCGAGCCGCGCGGCGCGCCGCTGGCGCTCAATATGTCGTTGAGCGAGGTGCCGTGATAGCCGCGCTGCCTGAGCAGCAGCGCCGTCGTCTCGAGTATGCGGGTGCGGGTGTCGTTCGCCATGTCAACCTCTGTCAGCAGCAATCATTATAGGCCTTGCATCGAATATGACAATCGGTCTACATAATATGTAGATCAGTCTACATATTACAGGGGAAGCCGACATGCACGCCTATCGTCTTGAGGGGTCCGGCGGGACCGAATGCCTGGTGATGCGCGACGAGGCGCAGCCGGAGCCAAAACCGCGTGAGATCGTGGTGCGTGTTCGCGCCACCTCGCTCAACCGGCGCGACACGATGATCCTCAACGGCACCTATCCGCTGACGCCGCGCCAGGGCATCGTTCCGCTGAGCGACGGGGCTGGCGAGATTGTCGCCATCGGCGATGCCGTCACCCGCTTTGCCGTTGGCGATCGCGTGACCGGCAGCTATTTCGCCCGCTGGATCGACGGCCGCATCAACGCCGGGCTCATCGACCAACTCGGCTGCACGCTGGACGGCATGCTGGCCGAATATGCCGTTCTCGACGAGCAATGGGCCGTGCGCTTGCCGGATCATCTCGACTGGCATGAGGCGGCAACGCTGACCTGCGCCGGAGTGACCGCCTGGAACGCGGTGACGGGCGCCGGAATTCCTAAGCCTGGCCAATGGGTTCTGGTCATCGGCTTGCGCTGCAGTTCGCCAAACTGCTCGGCTGCCGCCGTCACCTCGCGTGGCGAGAAGGCCGACAGGCTGCGGGCGCTGGGCGCCGACCTTGTGATCTCGACATCGGAGATGCCCGAATGGGGGGCGACTGTCCGCGACCAGACCGGCGGCATCGACCTCGTCGTCGAAACCGGTGGCCCGGCGACATTCGCGCAGTCGCTGATCGCCAGCACACTCTACGGGCACATCGTGCTGCTGACGCTGCAGGACCCGCAAGGCAGGTCGATCGAGATGCCGGCGGCGCTCTACCAGCGCAGCCTAGCCACCATCAGCCGACTTTTCGTAGGCAGCCGGACCAATCTCGAAGCCATGCTGCGCGCTGTCTCACAGCACCGACTGCGGCCCGTCATCGACAAGGTCTTTGCCTTCACCGAAGCCGCCGAAGCGTACCGCTATTTCCAGCAGGGCGACGTCTTCGGGAAAGTGGTCGTCGACGGCGCCTGACCATCCATTTCTCACAATCAATGGAGAGCAGACAATGACAATTCGTGAAGCCTCGGCCGAGTGGCAAGGCACGCTGAAGGAAGGTTCAGGCCGGCTACGGCTCGGCAGCGGCGTGTTCGAAGGCGCCTATTCCTTCCCGTCGCGTTTCGAAAACGGTCCGGGCACGAATCCGGAGGAACTGATTGCGGCAGCACATGCCGGCTGCTTCTCGATGGCCTTGAGCGCCATACTGGGCGGAGCCAATCACATCCCGACAAACATCAGCACCATCGCCAAGGTGCATCTCGGCGCAAGCGCTGCCGGGCCGACGATCATCCGCATCGAAATCGAGACGCAAGCCGAGATTCCGGGCCTTGCCCCGGATGAATTCCAGACCCTTGCAGAGACGGCGAAAGCGACATGCCTTGTCTCGCGCGCCCTGGCCGGCGTGGCAACCATCACGCTCAAAGCCGGGCTCGTCGCGGCCGCCACCACGCAACAATGAAATCAGGAGATGAGATGAAACAGGACAGCACCGTGACGCTTCATCCGGACGAACACTCCAGGCGCACAGCCGAAATCATGCAGAGCTTCAACGACGTGTTCCAGCTGCACGATCCGTCGGCACTCCCCGGTCTGGTCGCCGAGCACTGCGTGATCGAAAACACCGTCCCGGCACCGGACGGCGCCCGTCATGTCGGCCGGGAGGCATGCGTCCAGCTGTGGTCGGCGATCGCCATCCGGCCCGGTACGCGATTCGACCTTGAGGAGACATTCGTTGCGGGCGAACGGGCGACGATCCGTTGGCGCTACTGGCTCGCCGACGGCAACTCCATCCGCGGCGTCAATCTGATGCGCGTCGAGGACGGGCTGATCGTCGAAGCGATGGGCTACGTCAAGGGATAGTCGGCCTCGCCCGCTCGCCGCTACCGGTCTGCCAACGCCAGCTTTGCACCGAGCATGACGAAGGCGCCGGCGAAGGTCCGGCGCATCCAGGTCAGCACCATCGGCCGCGACACGACATGGCTGCGGATCGAGGCGGCGAAGACGCCGTAGCCGACGAATACCACGAAGGTCAAAATCATGAAGACGGAGCTGAGCTCCAGCATCTTCGACAGCGCATTTGGCTCGGTGGTGCTGACGAATTGCGGCAGGAAGGCGAAGAAGAAGATCGACAGTTTCGGATTGAGCACATTGACGAGGATGCCGGTGGCAATCACCTTGCCGGCCGAGCGCGGCGTCACATCCTGCTCGACGCTCAGGCCACCCTTCTCCTTCAGCGTGTTCCAGGCCATGTAAAGCAGATAGGCGACGCCGAGATATTTCAGCGTCTCGAAGGCAACCGCACTGGTGTGCAGCAGCGCCGCAAGGCCGGTGATGGCGGCCGCCATATGCGGAATGATGCCGAGCGTACAGCCGAAGGCGGCAATGATGCTGGCGCGCGCGCCGCGCGAAAGGCCGGCGCTCAGCGTGTAGAGAACGCCGGTGCCGGGCGAAGCCACGACGATCAGCGACGTCAACAGAAATTCGATGCTCACGATGGTTTCCTCCGGCGCCCTGCCCTGTCGCAGCGTAGCCAGCAAGGAGGATGCGCACAAGGCGCGCTGACCCGGCGCCTTCAATTGCGACTTTCGCGATTGGCGAAGGCAGAGGGCGCGAGCGCAATCTCCCCCCTTGTGGGGGAGATGTCCGGCAGGACAGAGGGGGGCGCGAAGGATCGCCGATCCTTCCATTCCTTTTGCCGTTCGAAAGCTGTTCAAGTATTTGGTTTGGAAGCGGATTGATCCGTTGGCGGGACAGCGCCCCCCTCTGTCCTGCCGGACATCTCCCCCACAAGGGGGGAGATTGACAGTTCCACCGGCAATCCGTGCGCCCGGCGCGCCATCAGGCAATCGTCGTCGCCAGGCATGCAGGCGCGGCAGACATCCGGGCGGACTTCATAGATGCCGCAAGCGGTCGACTTACCGATCTCGCCGGAGAGGGCCGAGCAGCGCACGCCCTCGCAGCGCATGCCGGACAAGTTGGCCGCCACATATTTTTCCGGGATGCGGTCGAGCTGAGCGTCGTCCTCGGTGGAAAAGCGCGGCCATTCCGCCGAATAGGAACAGCAGGCGCCGCAGCTTTGGCAGTCGAAGGCAGGCGCGGTGCTGTGTTGCGACGACGAAAGGCTTGCAGCGGCCGCCAAGGCGAACAGAACCGGCTCGGCAGGGTTGCGATCGGCGTCTTGCGGCAAGGCGTTATTTCTTCTTGCCTGTCTTGCCCTTTGGCGCATCCACCGGCGACTTGAACAGATCGGTCGCGGTTTCGTCGGCCTTCGTCGCGGCAACCGGCTTGCCCGGTTTTGCAGCGGCTGGCGTTGCAGGCTGGTCCTTGGCGGAGAATTTTATGGCCATGTCAGTCCTCGTCGACGAAGCGCGATGATGGTGCGCGTGGATTGCGCAAGCGGCCGATCAGCGCCGAAACCGCCGTGATGTTCATTTCCTCGGGCGACCAGTTCTTCACCGCCTCGATGTGGTGGGGCGCCAGTTCGCGATGCGTGCTGCCACTGTAGGCGGCATCCTGATGGGTCACCCGCTCATGGGTCTTGGTGTCTTCGCGGACATATTCGATGAGGTAGTTCGGGCATTCGGCGCGACCGCGCACACCGAGCCGCACCTGGGCATCGCCATGGGCGCGTTTGCAGCGCTCCAGCTTTTCCAGCACCCGGCGCACATATTCGACCGGCTTGTTGAGGCCTTCGACCACGTCGGCGATCGTCGAGTCGGCGGCGATCAATTTCGGAGGCACGCGCTTGGTGGCCATCAGCGTCTTCCGGCTCGCTTCGGCAAAGCGGCGAGCGCCGCAGCCGCGGCCATCTCGTCAGCCTCCTTTTCCAGGCGCTGTTCGCGCAGCCGCGCGGTCTTGGCTTCCCGCGCCTCGCTGACGGCATCGCGCTCGGAAATGATCCGGTTGAGCGACATCGACTGGGTCTGCGTCTTGCTGAACAGGGATGCGGCCTGATCAGGAGCTGTCTTCGAATTGGCGGTCAAAATCTTTCTCCTGTCAGGAGCCTGGTGCCGACATGGCGAGACCGCGTCTTCGGTCAGGACCACGCACAAAGCAATACGGCAGCGGATTCAAATTGCTGGAGCGTCCCTTAGCACGTTCAGGCCGACGCGCAGTGCACTTTCGGCGGCAAGACGCGCAAAACGAAAAAGGCCAGGCACCGCCTGACCTTCCATGAGAGCGCCGCGCATCCAGATGGATGCACACGGAACGCCCTTCTCATGCGCATGACTTGCCGTGGAAACTCAGGTCTCCGCGGCGGCCATGCGCCCGAATTCGCCACTCACCGGTGCCAGTACATCCGTGGTCACCGGGAGAGCTGAATTCTGTTTTCAGGCCGCCTTCAACTGGTCGGCGGACATCTTGCCCGACTTGTTGTCGCGGACCATCTCGTAGCCGAGCTTCTGGCCCTCGACGATGTCGCGCATGCCGGCGCGCTCTACGGCCGAGATGTGGACAAAAACGTCGGCCGAGCCGTCGTCAGGCTGAATAAAACCAAAACCCTTGGTGGCGTTGAACCATTTAACTGTGCCGGTGCTCATGACGAACCCTTTCCATGGCAAATATTCGTTAATCGCCGTGCGAATGCACAACGATTTTTGTCTCGATTTTTGATGGGGAAGTTCGTCAAAGGCGCGCATGCGTGCGCGGATAACAAAAGTCGGTCAAACAAATATCGACGAAACTCTTGTAGGCTTCTTTTTGCGTCGTGTCAATTTCTGGTTTCCTGCCATCAGGATTCGACCCAAAATTGTCCGGCGCAAGGGACATCGGCTGGCGAATCCGGGCGCAGAAACAAGGCGCTCCTGTTACCTAAAAAAAAATTGCAGCATGCCGGGAACCAATTCCGCGCCCGTGCATTTGATTGTCGTCAGCAGTTTTAGAGAGCAATCTCAGGAGTGCTGACACAAAGGACGCCTCCCGCACAATAAAAAGTGCGAGGGGCGTTCTTGTATGGTGAAGGGCTTTCAGGCTGCATGAGCCGTCATGGCCTGCCCTACACCCTTTCCCGGATCATCTTGATGTCCAGAGGGCCGAGCGGCGACGACCCGCGCCTTGCAGGTTCTCATTCGTCCGGGCCGGGCTCGGGCCAGGTTTCCTTGGCCGCTTCCGCGTACCAGTGACGCATTGCCGGCGTTGAGAGCACCGCATCGACATAGGCTCGCGTATCCGGCGCCAGCCTGCCACCATAGGTGTCGAAGCGGGTGACGACCGGTGCATACATGGCGTCGGCCGCGGTGAAATGGCCGAACAGGAACAGGCCGCCCTTGCCGTGTTTTTCCCGACACTCGCGCCACAGCGCCTCGATGCGCTCCCGCTGCGCCTCGCCCTCGGCGTCGAGCGGCTTGTGGCCTTTTGGCCGACGCAAATTCATCGGCCAGCCATAGCGGACCTCGCGAAAACCGGAATGCATCTCGGTCGCCACCGAGCGCGCCAGCGCGCGGGCGCCGATATCGGCCGGCCAGAGATTCTTGTCGGGGAACAGGTCGGCGAGATATTCCAGAATGGCAAGGGTTTCCCAGACGATCCTGCCGTTGTGATTCAGGACCGGTACCAGCCCGGTCGGCGAGACCTTGCTGAGATTGGCAGCGGTCTCAGGCGTGCGCAGTCGCACGAACCCTTCCTCGAACGGGATCTCCAGATGCTTCATCGCCACCCAGGGCCGAAGCGACCATGAGGAGAAGCACTTGTTGCCGATATAGAGTGTGAATTCAGCCATTTTTCTCCCCGCGCGCACGATTGTCCCGAAGTCTTTTGGCCTGCGCGTCATCGCAGCCTAGCCTGCCAGCCTTGCCGCCGAAAGCGGTTGCGCAACTTGATCTGCGGCTGGGGAGGCTTGGAACCCTAGCGACGCCGGCTCGTTAGCCTCCCGCGGACGAATTCCCCCGAATTCGAAACTCCCAGGAGATGCGGAAAATGGTGAACAAGGATCAGGTCGCAGGCATGGCCAAGCAGGTCAAGGGCTCGGTCAAGGAAGCCGTCGGCAAGGCGACCGGCAACAGGCAGACCCAGGCCGAAGGCACGGCCGACAAGATCGCCGGCAAGGTGCAGAAGGCGTATGGCGACGTGAAGGATAAGGTCAAGAAAGCGCTCTGATCTCCCACAGGGTATCACTTTGTCTGGGAAAAGGCGGCCGCCGGGCCGCCTTTTTCATGTGCCCCAGTCCTTGCTGAAGGCGTTGGTGAAGGCGACCTCGCCGTGGTCGCCGGTCGCCTCGCCCAGTGCGACGTCCATGCCGTCGCTGGTCACCCTGGCCAGCGCGAAGCCACCCATATAGGCAGCCTTCGGCTTGATGAGATCGAGCCCGTCACGGCGGTAGATCAGCGGCGTCTCGTGCTGGTGGCCGTGGAAGATGGCGACGACATTATAGCCCTTCAGCGCCGCCAGCAGTGCCTGCCGGTCGGCCTCGCTCCACCAGTGCGGCGCGCCGGCACCGTCATCGTCATAGGTCCTTTTGGCGGCATCCCACCGTTCTATCGAAAAGGTGTCCCAGCCATAGTGCTGGAACAGGATGACCGGGCGGCCATCCGCCGCGTAGGTTGTCAGATCCTGCTTTAGCCATGGCAGGCTGCTGTCGGTGCCGTGGCCGGTATCGCCGGCGAAACGATGCGTCTGGACAAGATGCAGGCCGCCCCAGTCCCAGGAATAGCAGTCGGTGTCGACGTCGTAGTCGGTGGCCGGCACTGGCGGCTTGAAGAAGACGCCGGCGCGGTGATTGACCTCGACATAGTCGCGCATTTCACGCCGGTACCAGTCGACATGATGCGAGGGACCGTTCTGGTCGAGATCGTGGTTGCCGAGCCCGACATAGACAGGCATGTGCACCCGATCGGAGCCAACACCTTGCTGGTAGCGCTGGCTGAACTGGAGCAGTTGGGTGCCCTCGCTTGGCTGGGTGATCTGGCCGCCGCCATCGTCAGTGATGTCGCCGCCGACGACCAGGCCAAGCGGCGCGCCGATACGGCTTCCGGCGGAGCGCAGGCCGGTGGCGACGCCGTTGATCTCGACTGGCCAGTCCTTGTCGCCAAGGGCGTTCAGCGCTGCAACGTTGCGTAGCAGGGCGGCGTCGGTCTTGCCTTCCTTCAGGCAGTTGGGGCTCAAGCCGCTCGCCATGCGGCAGGCATGGACATCGGCGATGAACAGGAAAGTGGCGTCGATCGGCTGAATGCGCTGCCCGGTCTGGCCAAACGCCTGATGTGACAGCGCGCCGGCCGCGGCAAATCCTGCGGCCTGGGCCAGAAAGCTGCGTCGAGAAAACAAACCAGGCGAACGGTGATTCATCATGAGGTGAATTTCAGCATGGAGAGCGGCCGGCCGTCCAGTTCAGCGCGCGGCATCGCTCGAACATCGACATCGTGTCGAGCGTCTGCCATTCCTAGGGGCACTGACATTCAAGTTCTATGGCCAGGAGAATGCCATGAAAATTGGACCTGTCGGAACGATACTGACGATCCTTTCCTCAGCAGGCGTTGCGCATGGCGCCCCATGTGTTGATGCGAAGTCCGCCAAGAATGGTTTCGTTCTGACGAAGCCTGGCATCCAGAGCACGTTTCGGCCCGTGGCGGGCGGAATGATGTCCGTTGCCAACACCTACGAGTCGCAATCGCCCCAGACCCAATATTTGTTTGCCGGCCTGATCGAGGTGTTTCGCGACAGCGACACTGGTCGGCTGGCGATGATCCCGTTTTCCGATCTGCGAAAACTGTTTCCGCTGAAAGCAGGGACAAAAGGCACGATAGAGTTCGTCGAGCTGTCGCCGAACAAGCAGCCGAAGAGCATCAAGACGCTGACCTTGGTCGTCAAGGGCAAGGAGACGTTCAGCCTGGGCGACTGCAAATACAATGTGCTGGCGGTCAAAGAGACCTTCAAGAACGGGGCCGGCGAAACGCTGGACGCATTCACCGCCCTCTATGCGCCAGACCTGCAAGCCGCGCTCGCCCGGCGCTACGACGAAGGCACCAGCGCGGAATCGGTGAACGGCTACGAGACGATCAAACCGCTGGCTGAGTAGCTGTTTGTGCTTTCCGAAAACCGGATTCAACCTTTCGGGATCACGTCCTAGTCTCGCCCAGCGCCGTCAGGCAATCGCGCAGAACACCAGCATCCTGCGCCGTCTTGGCCATCGACATGGCGCCGGAATAGGTGGCCACGGCAAGTGCTGCAAAGCGTTGCGGGTCGGTGCCTTGCTCCCTGCCCGCCCGCTGGTCGGCCCTGATCTTGTCGGCGATCGCCTGGCGCCACGCCGAAAAGATGCCGGCAAGTGCCATCCGGAAATCGGGATCGGCGAGCGACAGTTCATGCGCCAGATTGTTGAGCGGGCAGCCGCGCACGAAACCCTGTTGTTCGAGTTCCGCCGCCACCGCCTCGAACACCGTGCGCACGCCCTCTCGTGCCGAAGCCGCCGCCTGCACCGGCGCGATCCAGGTCTCTTCGACCGCTGCCGCCACACGCTCGTCGATCACCGCCAGCGCCAGCGCCTTCTTGGTCGGGAAATGGTGATGCAGCGCGCCGCCGCTGACACCTGCCGCCGCCATCAGGTCGCCGAGGCTGGAGGCATGGTAGCCGCGCGCCTGAAACGATTCCTCCGCGACATCGAGCACTTTGTTGCGCATGCCTTCGGGGTCGTTGATGCGCTTTCGCGGCCGAAGCCTCGGTCGAGCTGTGATCTCTGCTGACATTCCTGAACAATACCATATTGACAAAACAGGACAACCGGTCTGTTTATAAACAGGATGATCACCCTGTTTATGGAGACGGACGGATGAACCTGCCCCTGAATGCCACGCCGGAACCCGCGGTGCTCGCCTCGCCTGTCGTCGAGCTGCGGCAGTACACGCTGAGGCCCGGCAAGCGTGACACGCTCATCGACATCTTCGACGCCAGGCTGATCGAGGGTCAGGAGGACGCCGGGATGACCATCATCGGCCAGTTCCGGGATCTCGATCGTCCGGACATGTTCGTCTGGATGCGCGGCTTCGACGGCATGGACGCACGCAAGGATGCACTGACCGCCTTTTACGGCGGGCCGGTCTGGGCAGCGCACAGCAATGCGGCCAATGCGACAATGATCGATTCCGACGATGTGTTGCTGCTCAAGCCGGCATGGCCAGGCGCCGGCTTCGACCTCTCGGGCGTACCGCGGGCAGGCTTGATCGTTGACAGAAAAACAAAACGGAACAAGCCCCTGCCGGGCATTGTTGTCATCCAGATTCATCATTTTCGCCCCGGCGCCGAGATCGCTTTCGCCCGTCGCTTCGAGACCGAAATGGCGCCGCTGATGACGGCATCTGGTGCACGCCTGCTTGCCGCTTCGTTACCGAGCATGCCGAAAACAGCTTTCCACGCCTGCCGGTGAGGGCCAGCGAAAATGTCTTCATCAGCATCATGGGATTTGACAGCGCGGAAACGCACGCTCGCCATGAGGCCACAATTGTCGGCTCGCCTACATGGCAGGTTTTTTGGCAAACCGTCCGGCCGGATCTGACACAACCAACGGAGACATTGCGTCTGTCGCCGACCTCGCGTTCGCGGCTTGGGCGGTGAGTAGAGCGAACCTGTGTGCGCGGTTTTGCCGGAAGGTCGCCAGCGGTCGAAGTCCATACCATGGGATAGGCCGATGGCTTGACCGCGGCCGCTTATATGCGGTGCTCTCGATATGGCCAAAGCTGCCTCGGAGCGTCCTATGAGACTTGATAACAAGCGAGCGCTGGTTACCGGCGGATCGGATGGCATCGGCCTTGCGATCGCCGAGGCCTTTTCGCGCGAAGGCGCGGACGTCCTGATCGTCGGCCGCGATACCAAAAAGCTCGACGCCGCCGCCAGGCAACTCGGCGGCAGTATCGAGACGCTGTCGGCCGATCTTGCCACCAGCGTCGGCATCGAAGCCGTGGCCGGGCACGTGAAAAAATCCGGTCGGCCGCTCGATATCCTCGTCAACAATGCCGGGGTGGCTTTCCTGGTGCCGTTCGAGACCGTCAGCGAGGAGCAGTTCCAGCAATCCTTCGCGCTCAATGTGGCGGCGGTGTTCTTCCTCACCCAGGGTCTGCTGCCGCATCTCACAGCCGGCGCGTCGGTGATCAACATCTCGTCCTACTTCGCCAACAAGATGATCCCGAAGCGGCCGTCGAGCCTCTATTCGCTGTCGAAGGGCGCGTTGAACTCGCTGACCAAATCGCTGGCCTTCGAACTTGGCCCACGCGGCATCCGCGTCAATGCCATCGCGCCCGGCACTGTCGACACCGCCATGCGGCGCAGGACAGTCGACAACCTGCCGGCCGAGGCAAAGGCGGAACTGAAGGCCTATGTCGAGCGCAGCTATCCGCTGGGCCGAATCGGCCGCCCCGACGACCTGGCCGGTATAGCGGTCTATCTGGCCAGCGACGAGGCGGCCTGGACCAGCGGCGGCATCTTTGCCGTGGACGGCGGATATACGGCTGGGTGACCCGCCCGGCCGCTAGACGCCGACGATGTCAGTGGCGGCGCTTTCCACAAATCCAAGAGCGCCGACCGCCTCAAGTATCTGATTGCGAACCCAGCGATGGGGCGGCTCGTCGTCGTGGCGCGCGTGCCAGTACATCCTGATTTCGGGAACCGCAATGGGGAGTGGCGGTTCAAAGAGGACGAGCGGCAGGGTCTTCGCGGCCCAAACCGCGAACTGCCTGGGAACCGCTGCAAGGTAGTTTCCGTTTGCCACTGCCAACGCGACAGCCTGAAAGTGCGGCAGTGTCAGGCTTACACGACGAGTTCGTCCGATCTTGCCGAGCGCCTCGTCGGTGGAGCCCGACATCGAGCCGTCGATGGAGCGAAGAACGTGGGGCAGTTCGCAGAAAAATTCAATCGGCAGAGGCTCGCCGTCCGCGATCCCGGCCTGCCTGATGGCGGTGTTGTCCCTCGCCGCAATGATTACGAATGGCGAATGAAACAGAGGCGTGCTGGAGACCCAACCGGAGACCTCCAGCGGACGCTCGAGCGCGGCGTCGACGTCATCGTCCTGAAGCAGCCGCGAAACGTCGCCGCGAGCGCTGTCCAGAAAGCGGAGCGACACGCGAGGCGCTATCTCGGCGATGCGTGCCGCCAAAAACGGCATCAGCATCAGGGAGAAGAAGTCCGCCCCCATAAGTGTGAAGGTTCGGTCGAGCTCCGCCGGAT
Organism: Mesorhizobium kowhaii; assembly: GCF_042431665.1. Lineage (NCBI taxonomy): Bacteria > Pseudomonadati > Pseudomonadota > Alphaproteobacteria > Hyphomicrobiales > Phyllobacteriaceae > Mesorhizobium > Mesorhizobium kowhaii. Next base: position 97,562 of record NZ_JBHLYT010000176.1, on the reverse strand, counting down.
CGAAGTTTTTTGAGGACTGGAAGACACGTTCGATTTCGCGAAGCGCCGCCCGCAACGGCTCCGCTAGGCTCTCGGCGCGCGGCGTCGGCATCATGTCATTGCCCCGCCGCACGAACAGCTGGTCGTTGAGGACATGCCGCAAGCGATTGAGCGCGGCGCTGACGGCGGGCTGGCTGAGGCCGATCTGCTCGCCGGCGCGCGTAACGCTTCTTTCCCGCAGAAGGGCGTCGAACACCCTGACGAGATTGAGGTCGAGCGCATTCAAATTCATCGTATCAATTGGCCCCATACGATCATTCGATTTCCGTTGCCGGTAAGTCCTTGATTAGGTCGTCATCGGCGCCGCCCAGTCGGCACAGGAAGGATCAGACAGCCATGACAATGACCCCCGGGACGATCACAGGCAAGGAACTCTTCTGGTTCAACAATACACTCGTCGCGATCCACGTCTCGTCGACCGCGGGAGAGGACGGCATCTGCGTCGTCGAGCATCGAATGCCTTATGGCGACTCTCCGCCGCTGCATGTGCATCGCCGGGAGGACGAAGTGTTTCACATCCTGGACGGGAGAATGCGCTTTCAGATCGACGGCCACGAACGAGTCGCCGGCCCCGGCGATACGGTCATCGCACCGAAAGGCCTGCCGCACACCTACCGGGTCGAGTCGCGCGAAGGGGCGAGTACCCTCACCGTCACGCGCGGTGCGGATTTCGAGACGATGTTGCGCCAGGCGGGCCGCCCCGCCGAACAGCCGGAGCTGCCGCCGCAAATGGAACCGACGCCGGAAATCATCGCGGCACTGGTGCAGCTCTGTGCAAGCAATGGCATCGACATCGTTGGTCCGCCGCTAACCTGATTGGTCGTGCGGGACATTCACCTCGGCAAGCCCTCGCGCGCCTTCCCTTCTCCCCAACAGGAGAACGGAAGGCGTTCCTTCAACCGATTTGCATGATTTGCGCCCGCAATCTCCGCTTGAAGCCGTTTGTGCAACGCGATACGCCGTTGCCGACTTCGACAAGGAGAGACCCGTGACCGCTGCAAAGACCAGAACCGAAACCGACACGTTCGGCCCGATCGAAGTCGCCGCCGATCGCTATTGGGGCGCGCAGGCACAGCGTTCGCTTGGCAATTTCAAGATCGGCTGGGAAAAGCAGCCCGCGTCGATCGTGCGCGCGCTCGGCGTCGTCAAGCGGGCGGCGGCCGAAGCCAACATGGAACTGAAGCGGCTCGAGCCGGCGATCGGCAAGGCGATCATCGAGGCAGCGCAAGAAGTCATCGACGGCAAGCTCAACGATCATTTTCCGCTGGTCGTCTGGCAGACCGGCTCGGGCACGCAGTCCAACATGAACGCCAACGAGGTGATCTCCAACCGCGCGATCGAGATGCTGGGCGGCGTCATGGGCTCGAAAAAGCCGGTGCATCCCAACGACCACGTCAACATGAGCCAGTCGTCGAACGACACCTATCCGACGGCGATGCACATCGCTTGCGCCGAGCGCATCGTGCACGATCTGCTGCCGGCCCTGAAGCATCTGCACAAGGCGCTGGACGCCAAGAGCAAGGCCTTTGCCCACATCATCAAGATCGGCCGCACGCACACGCAGGATGCCACCCCCCTCACCCTCGGCCAGGAATTCTCGGGCTATGCCGCACAGGTCGCCTCGTCGATCAAGCGCATCGAGCTGACGCTGCCCGGCCTGCAGGAACTGGCGCAGGGCGGCACCGCCGTCGGCACTGGCCTCAATGCGCCGGTCGGCTTCGCCGAAAGGGTAGCGGACCGCATCGCCGCCATCACCGGCATCGCCTTCGTCACCGCGCCGAACAAGTTCGAGGCGCTGGCAGCCCACGATTCCATGGTATTCTCGCACGGCGCCATCAACGCCTGCGCCGCCGCGCTGTTCAAGATCGCCAATGACATCCGCTTCCTCGGTTCCGGCCCGCGGTCGGGCCTTGGCGAACTGTCGTTGCCGGAAAACGAGCCGGGCTCGTCGATCATGCCGGGCAAGGTCAATCCGACCCAGTGCGAGGCAATGACGCAGGTTTGCGTGCAGGTGTTCGGCAACAATGCCGCCGTCACCTTCGCCGGCAGTCAGGGCCATTTCGAGCTCAACGTCTATAACCCGCTGATGGCCTACAATTTCCTGCAGTCGGTGCAGTTGCTCTCCGACGCTTCGGTCTCCTTCACCGACAATTGCGTCGTTGGCATCGAGGCGCGGGAAGACAACATCAAGGCGGCACTCGACCGCTCGCTGATGCTGGTGACGGCATTGGCGCCGACCATCGGCTACGACAATGCCGCCAAGATCGCCAAGACGGCGCACAAGAAGGGCACCACGCTGCGCGAGGAAGCGCTCGCCACCGGGCTGGTCAGCGAAGCCGACTACGACCGGCTGGTGCGGCCGGAGGATATGACGCATCCGGGGTAAGGTTTTTCGGCGGGAGAATTTCCTCCTGTCGCGACCTGACTCGACGCGAATTTTGCGCAAATCGCCCGATCACGGAAATGTCCGCGCTGTGAACAATGTGTCGACAACTTGGCGGCTTTGGTGAACAGTCCGCATGGTCTATCTCACCGGTATCAACCCCTTCCCGGAGAGAGCCACCATGTCCATCAACACTTCAGTCGCCGGTTCCGGCGCTTCCAATGCCTCAGCCACCATCCTCCTCGGTCGCGTCCTGCTTGCCGTCATCTTCCTGCTTTCAGGTTTCGGCAAGCTCACCGCGATCGCTGGCACAGCCGGCTACTTCGGCAGCCTCGGCCTGCCGTTGCCGACCGCGACGGCTGTCATCGTCGGCCTGATCGAACTTCTCGGCGGCATTGCCATCCTCGTCGGCTTCCAGACCCGGATTGCCGCCTGGGTGCTCGCCATCTTCACCGTCGCCACCGCGCTGGTCGCCCATACCGGTTGGGCCGATCAGATGCAGATGATCAACTTCCTGAAGAATCTGGGGATTGCCGGCGGCTTCATCGTGCTGGCCACCTCGGGCGCTGGCGCCTATTCGGTCGACGCCAAGCGCGGCTGAAGCCACCAACAATCAAAGAAAGAGGGGCGCGGAATTTTCCGCGCCCCTCTTTCGTTGTCTATCCAAGCGTCCCAGCTGACCAATTCCTGCTAGGATCGTGGCGTCGGGATGGGGAACGGTCTCAGCCGCCCCTGCCCGATCGACATCGGAGGTGACAAGCATGCCCCGCAACGCACTGCTTCTGCTTTCCCGGCTGCTGCTCGCCGCCCTGTTCGTGCCCTCCGGTTTCCACGCGCTTTCCGACATTGCCGGCACGACGGGCTATTTCGCCGGGCTCGGCCTGCCGCTGCCGACGCTTGCCGCCTGGGGCACAGGCTTGTTCGAGCTGATCGCCGGGCTGCTCATCCTGGTCGGTTTCCAGACCCGGATCGCGGCGCTGCTGCTCGCCGCCTTTTGCATTGTTGCCGGTTTCATCGGCCATTACGGCCAGGGCGGCGGCGACGCGATGCTCACCTTCCTGCATTCGCAGATGCTGATGAAGGACATCGCCATATCGGGCGGCTTCCTGGCGCTGGCGATGGCCGGGGCCGGCGCCTGGTCGGCGGACGGGCGCGGTGAGGCGTAAGGCCTACTTCACCGAAACGCTCTATTTCACCGAAACGCTTGGGCCGCCCTCGACGGCCAGCACCAGCCGGCGATTGGTTATCCTTGCCAGTTGCGCCAGGCGCCCGGCCGGCCGTTCGCCATAGAGGTCGGCCAGCGATGCGGGCAGAACCAGCGCCAGCACGCCATTGCCGCGCTGTTCCCATTTCAGCCTGGGCATGATGCCGGGCATCGATGCCGTCAGCAGGTAGACGACGCGCATCATCGCCGCCAGCACCCGCGCCCGCTCCAGGTAACGCGGCGAAGCCAGCGCCTTGATCTCGGGTGCGATGGCTTCGTTGAAGATGCCGTCGTGGCGATAGGCATTGGCCATCGCCAGGAAGGCACGGCCGGGATGGTCGACGCCGAAGAAGGACGCATGCGCGATGATGTTGAGCGACTGCTTGCCGCGATATTCGGGGTGTGCGCGCCAGCCGATGTCGGCCAGCAATGCGGCTGCGTGGCGATAGCGCGCCTCGTCCTCGGTCTCGTCGATGCCGAAGGCGGCAAAGGTCCTGGCGGTCCAGTCGACAAGTTCATGCGCGTGGGTGACGGAGCGTGAACGCAGACGGGCGAGTTCCTCCGAGGCCGAAATCAGCGGATCGGCCTTCTGCTCGGCCTCGTCGAGCAGCGAATAGAGAAAGCCTTCGCGAACGCCGAGCGCCGAGACGATGATCTTCGACGGCTGCATCGCCGCCATGATCTCCTGCAGCACGATGGCGCCATAGGGCAGCAGCGAACGGCGGTTCTTCGAAACGCCTTCGATACCCTTGACCTTCTCGATCTCGGCTTTGGCGACCTGCTTGAGGAAGTTCGTCGCACTGTCGGCGCTGATCTCGTAATGGTGCATGACGCCGAGCGGATAATTGGTCATTTCCATGTGCAGCCGGGCGAGATTTCGCCAGGTGCCGCCGACGGCGTAGAAGGGCCTACCCTGCCCGCCTTTCAACAGCTTGGCCCTGGCCAGCTCGTCACGCGCGATCTTCGCCGCCTGGGCGAGCGAGTTCTTCGCCATGTCCTGCAGGCGCAGGCCGCCCAGCGGCAGCGTTATGCCGTCGCCGATCGCTTCGCCGTTGACGTCGACCAGTTCGAGGCTGCCGCCGCCCAGATCGCCGGCGATGCCATCGGCCGGGTGGAAGCCCGAAATGACGCCGAGCGCCGAATAATAGGCTTCCTGACGGCCGCTGATCACACGGATCTCGGTCTTGAGCACGTCCTCGGCGCGGTGGATGAAATCGGGACCGTTGATCGCCTCGCGGGCCGCGGCGGTGGCCAGCACATACATGTGCTCGGCGCCCGCCTGGTCGGATAGTGCGCGAAAGCGGCGGAACTCTTCCATCGAGCGCGTCACCGCCTCGGGGTCGAGTTTGCCGGTGGAAACGATGCCGCGGCCGAGACCGGCCAGCATCTTTTCGTTGAACAGCATGGTGGGCGAGCGCGCCAGCCCTTCATAGACGACGAGGCGGATCGAATTCGACCCGATGTCGATGATGGATAGCGGTCGGCGGTCCTGCAACCGGCCCTGGGAATCGGACAGCATCAGCTGGACGCTGCGGCGTTCTTCTTGCGGCGCTTGAACTGCGCGATGCGCTTGGGCGCATGCGACTTCAGCGCGTCACCCCGTCCCGACAGGCTCGGATTGGTCATGAAATATTCCTGCGCGTTGAACGGTTCCTCGCCCTCCTCCAGCACCACGCGCCGGGAGGTTCCATCAGCCAATACGTCGAAACTTTGCTGATTGTCCATGATGTTGCCCAGCATGATCTGGCCCAGGATCTGTTCATGCACAGTTGGATTGGTGATCGGCACCATGGTCTCGACGCGGCGGTCGAGATTGCGCGGCATCAGGTCGGCCGAAGAGATGTAGACGATCGCCTCGTCCGATGGCAGCCCATGGCCATTGCCGAAGCAATAGATGCGGCTGTGTTCCAGAAAACGGCCGACGATCGACTTGACCCTGATGTTTTCCGACAGGCCCGGCACCTGTGGCCGCAGGCAGCAGATGCCGCGCACGACGAGGTCGATCTCGACGCCGGCACGGCCGGCGTCATAGAGCGCATCGATGATGATCGGGTCGACAAGCGCGTTCATCTTCATCCAGATGCGCGCCGGCCTCCCCTCCACCGCATGAGCAATCTCGTCGGCAATATGCTTCAAGATGCGGCTTCTCAGCGTGAACGGCGAGATCGCCAACCGCATTTCATCCGTCGGCTCGGCATAGCCGGTGATGAAATTGAACAGCTGGGCGACATCGCGCGCGATCGTCGGGTCGGTGGTGAAGAAGGACAGATCGGTGTAGATGCGCGCGGTGACCGGATGGTAGTTGCCGGTGCCGAGATGCACATAGTTGCGCAGCTTGCCGTCCTCGCGTCGCACCACCAGCGACATTTTCGCGTGGGTTTTCAGCTCGAGGAAGCCGAACACGACCTGCACGCCGGCGCGCTCCAGGTCGCGCGCCCAGCGGATGTTGGCTTCCTCGTCGAAACGCGCCTTGAGCTCGACCAGCGCGGTGACCGACTTGCCGGCCTCGGCCGCGTCGACCAGCGCGCGCACGATCGGGCTGTCGTTGGAGGTGCGGTAAAGCGTCTGCTTGATCGCCACCACTTCGGGGTCGGCCATCGCCTGACGCAGGAACTGCACCACCACATCGAAGGATTCGTAGGGGTGATGGACGACGATGTCTTTCTCGCGGATGGCGGCAAAGCAGTCGCCGCCATGCTCGCGGATGCGTTCGGGAAAGCGCGGATTGTAGGGCGTGAACTTGAGATCGTCGCGAGGGATGGCGACGATCTCGGAAATCTGGCTGAGCGCCAGCGGACCGGTCAGAACGCTGATGCGGCTCGACGACACGCCAAGCTCGCCGGCAACGAAGTCACGCAGTTCCGACGGCATCAGTCTGTCGAATTCGATGCGGATCACCGAACCGCGGCGGCGGCGCTTCAACGCCGTCTCGAACAGGCGCACCAGATCCTCGGACTCCTCCTCGACCTCGATATCACTGTCGCGGATGATGCGGAACGTGCCGGAGCCCTTGACCTCATAGCCGGGGAATAGCTTGCCGATGTAAAGGCCGACCGCCTCTTCCAGCGGGATGAAGCGGACATGGTGCTTGCGGTCCGGCAGACGGATGAAGCGCTTCAGCGCCACCGGCAGGCGCAGCAGCGCGCTCATCTCCTCGCCATTCTTGCGGTGGCGCAATTGCAGCGCCATCGAGAAGCCGAGATTGGGAATGAACGGGAACGGATGTGCCGGGTCGATAGACAGCGGGGTCAGCACCGGAAACACCTGCTCCTGGAAATGGTCTTCCAGCCAGATCTTTTCGTCCTTGGTCAGCGCGTCACGCGTGATGCTCTCGATGCCTTCCTTGTTGAGCAGCACGGTGAGCGCCGAAAGGCTCTTCTGCTGGTCTTCCTGCAGCCGCTCGACCTCCCGCAGCAGCTGCTCGAGCTGCTGTTCGGGGGTGCGGCCGTCAGGGCTCTTCAGCGTGATGCCCTCGCGCACCTGGCCGGCAAGACCGGCGACGCGGACCATGAAGAACTCGTCGAGGTTGGCCGCCGAGATCGACAGGAAGCGGACGCGCTCGAGCAGCGGATGATTGAGGTTCAGCGATTCCTCGAGAACGCGCCGGTTGAACTGCAGCCAGGAAAACTCCCGGTTGACAAAGCGATCCGGGTTGCCGCCCTCCGGTCGAGCCACCTCGACATTCACGAATTCGCTCTGCACCGGCTTCAGTTCGTTCATGATTCCCGCTCTTCCCCGCAACCGCTGGCCGGTTAACCGGCTTAACTTATCCTCTGACAGGCTTTTGCGACAGTTTGATTTCATCGAACTTGCAAAGAGACCGGTTATGATCCAGATGCAGAAGAGACTGCGTTAAGGAGACGACGATGGCAGGCGGTTCCATTCCCCATTTTCAGAACGATGCGGGCCACCCGGCGATCGACATCGGCGTCAAGGAATTCATGTGCACAGGCGCCAACCCGCCTTTCGACCACCCGCATGTGTTTCTCGACATGGGCGACGACAATGAAAAAGTCTGCCCCTATTGCTCGACGCTCTACCGCTATTCGCCCAAGCTGAAGGCGACCGAAACGCTGCCGGACGGCTGTATCTACATCGACCAGGCCGCCTGATTCTTTCGCGACAAGCCCGATGGACGACACGCGGTCCCGGCAAGTCGTCATCGCCGGGGCGGGCGTCGCCGGGCTGACCGCCGCGCTGGCGTTCGCCGGACGCGGCTACCCCGTGCAGGTGTTCGAACAGGCACAGCGCCTGGAAGCGGCAGGCGCCGGCATCCAGCTTTCTCCCAACGCGACACGCATCCTTCGCCAGCTTGGCGTGCTCGACCGGCTGCTTCCGGCTGCGGTGCGGCCGGAAGCGGTGGTGCTGAAGGATGCCGCGACGTTGCGCGAACTGGCGCGCGTGCCGCTGGGACAAGCCGCCGAAGCCCGCTGGCAGGCACCCTATCTCGTCGCTCACAGGGCTGACCTGCAGAGCGCATTGACTGCGCGCGTTGCCGAGATGCCGAACATTCTTCTGACTCCCGGCGCGCACGTCAGCAGCGTTGCCAAAGGCAGCCACGGTGTCACAGTGGCTGCCGAGATGGCCGGCGAGACAATCGAGGCCAAGGGCTTGCTGCTGGTCGGCGCCGATGGCGTCTGGTCATCGGTGCGCGGGCTTGTCGATCCGAACAAGGGGGCGGCCTCGCCGAGAAGTCACTTTTCGGGCGAACTGGCCTGGCGTGCCACCATTCCCGCCGACAGCGCTGCCGGACAAGCCTTTGCCGCGATCGGCGCAACCAATTGCGTCACCACCTTCCTGCATCCCGGCTTCCACATGGTCGCCTATCCCGTCAGCAAGGGCGCTGCCTTCAATCTCGCTGCCTTCACCAAGGGCGAACGCATTGCCGAGGGCTGGTCCGGGAACGCCGACACCAGGATCTTGACCGGTGCCATGCGCGGTACGGCGGCAGCACTTGCCCGTCTGGTCGAGGAAGCCGGCCCGTGGACGGCATGGCCGATCCATACGGTAGACAGCAAACAGCCTTGGACGACCGATGGCATGGCGCTGATCGGCGATGCGGCGCATGCGATGACGCCGTTCGCGGCGCAAGGTGCCGCCATGGCGATCGAGGATGCGGCGATGCTTGCGGATGTCGTCGCCGACTTCCCCGCCGATCAGGCACAAAGTCTTCAGATCTGGGAGAACCTGCGGCGGCCGCGCGTCGCCAGGGTCGCCCGGCGCGGCGCTATCAACCGCCTTGCCTGGCATGCCGCGGGTCCAGTTTCTATCGCGCGCAATCTGTTCCTGAAAATGCGGTCGTCGGAAAAACTCGCCGCCGATCTCGACTGGCTTTATGGCTGGCAGGCACCGGAGCCTGGCGAAACATGAAACGCGCGACAGGCCGGCCCGAAGGAACAAGGCGCTCGTATTCGACAACGGCACCCACACAGAGTAGGAATGTTCCATGGCCAAGGTCATTCGATATGAAATCGACCCAAAGAATCCGCCACCTTTGACCAATGCTCAGAAGGCCGAGATCGCTTGGTTGACCTCGCGGCCAGAGAGTGATGTCGATACCAGCGACATTCCCGAGTTGACCGAAGAGTTTTGGCGAAACGCGATCAGGCGGGGCAAGGCTCGCTGACGAAAGCGCGACGGCTACCCGTCTAGTTGTAAAGCCGCATCGACAGGCTGAGCGAAGCCGGCAGCGGGTTCCACCAGCCCGTCCGCAGGCCGGCGGTGCGCAATGCCGCCGCCGTCCAGGTGTTGCAGCCGACCAGCGCGTTGAAATGGCCGTTGGCTTCATAGAAACCGTCGAACCTAGAATAGGCCGCGTCCGGAACAACAATCGGCCCTTTCGGCCCCCGCTGGAAACTTGCATCGATGAAATCGAGCAGCGCCGCAAAACGCTCCTCGCCGATGTCGAAGCCGGCGACATCCGGATGCGGTTCGACGATGGCGCCGGCGACATCGACATGCATGACCGACGCGTCGACGGTCAGTGCCTTCATCACCGGAACAGCCTTGAGCTCAGACCATGTCGGCGTCTCCAGGTAGAAGGCGCGACCACCCCAGCCGAAGACGATATAGCGGACTTCCGGACTATCTGCCGGGATGCCGGCATCGACCAGGAAATGGAAGCGCTGGCGCACCCTGTCGTCGACCGGAATGGCGATGTCGGTGTGGATCGGGTTGTTCAGCACCAGGATATGGCGCGCGGTGGCGGGCGTGGCGGCGGCTGTTTGCCAGAGTGGTCGCGGCACGAGAGTGCCGAGCGTCACAGCGAGCGCAACGACGATCGACAGCAGGCCTAGAAAACGTCCCAGCTTTTTCATGAATGGCGGCCTTGCAAACGCACCCCGGCGCGACACAAACCGCCCGCCTCCTGCTCATCCATACGCAAAAGAGCCCGGCACTGTTTCAGCCGGGCTCTCCCTGGTTATCGAAGGCCTAGTGCAGGATCTGCGACAGGAACAGCTTTGTCCGCTCATGGCGCGGATGGTCGAAGAACTCGGCCGGCGTGTTCTGCTCGACGATCTGCCCCTGGTCCATGAAGATGACGCGGTTGGCGACCTTGCGGGCAAAGCCCATTTCGTGGGTGACGCACAGCATGGTCATGCCCTCTTCGGCAAGGCCGACCATCGTTTCCAGCACTTCCTTGATCATCTCCGGATCGAGCGCCGAGGTCGGCTCGTCGAACAGCATGATCCGCGGGTTCATGCACAGCGAACGGGCGATCGCCACGCGCTGCTGCTGGCCGCCGGACAGTTGGCCGGGATATTTGTTGGCCTGTTCCGGAATCTTGACGCGCTTGAGGAAATGCATGGCGATTTCCTCGGCCTGCTTCTTCGGCGTCTTGCGCACCCAGATCGGCGCCAGCGTGCAGTTCTCCAGGATGGTCAGATGCGGGAACAGGTTGAAGTGCTGGAACACCATGCCGACCTCGCGGCGCACCTCGTCGATCTTCTTCAGATCGTTGGTCAGTTCCTTGCCGTCGACGATGATCTTGCCCTTCTGGTGCTCTTCCAGGCGGTTGATGCAGCGGATCATCGTCGATTTGCCGGAGCCCGATGGGCCGCAGATGACGATACGCTCGCCGCGCATCACTTTCAGGTTGATGTCCTTCAGCACATGGAATTCGCCGTACCATTTGTGCATGGCGATGATGTCGATGGCGACATCAGTGGTCGAGATGTGCATCTTGGCGGCGTTGACCTTGATCTCTTCCGCGCTGACGGCATTTTCTATGACCATGGCAGGATCCCCTTGTTCTTTTGTTTAGCGTTTGTGGCCGGTGTCGAGCCGGCGTTCGGTGTACATTGAATAACGCGACATGCCGAAGCAGAACAGCCAGAAGACGAAGGCCGCGAAGATCAGACCCGACCTGGCGGTCTGCGCCGTCGCCCAGTTGGCGTCGGAGAAGTTCTGCTTGACGATGCCGAGCAGGTCGAACATCGAAATGATCGTGACCAGGCTGGTGTCCTTGAACATGCCGATGAAGGTGTTGACGATGCCGGGGATGACCAGCTTCAGCGCCTGCGGCATGACGATGAAGTACATCTTCTGCCAATAGCCGAGGCCAAGCGAATCGGCGCCTTCATACTGGCCCTTGGGGATCGCCTGCAGGCCGCCGCGCACCACTTCAGCCATATAGGCGGCGGCAAACAGCGACACGCCGATCAGCGCGCGCAGGTACTTGTCGAAGGTGACGCCCGGCGGCAGGAACAGTGGCAGCATGACGCTGGCCATGAACAGGACGGTGATCAGCGGAATGCCGCGTACGGCTTCGATGAAAATGACGCACAGCATCTTGACGACCGGCATCCTGGAGCGCCGGCCAAGCGCCAGCACGATGCCAAGCGGCAACGACACGACGATGGCCACGAAAGACAGCGACAGCGTCACCAGCAAGCCGCCCCAGCGCGCGGTTTCGACATGTTCGAGACCGAACGCGCCGCCGACCAGCAGGAAGAACGACACGATGGGGAAAACGACGATCAGCAGCAGGGCGTTGAGGCCCTTGCGCGGCACGCTCGGTATCAGCATCGGCACCAGAAGCACCACCAGCAATATGCCGACCAGGATCGGCCGCCAGCGCTCCTCGACCGGATAGGTGCCGAACATGATCTGGCCGAATTTGGCGTTGACGAAGGCCCAGCAGGCGCCAGACCAGCCATCCGGCTGGATACCGCCCTGCGCCACCGTGGCGCAGACGGTCCGGTTGGGTCCTGTCCACACGGCGTCGATGAAGGCCCAGTTGATGATTTGGGGCAGGATCATCACCACCAGCGCGATACCGACAATGGTCAAAATGGTGTCGCCTGCCGAGGCGATCAGGTTCTTGCGCACCCAGGCACCGAAGCCCACGACGCCGGCCGGTGCCGGTTGCGCCAGCGCCATTTCGGTGCGCACCCAGGACATATCATGTTCTTGCATGTCCCTACCTCTCCACCAGCGCCATTTTGGCGTTGAACCAGTTCATCAACAGCGAGGTCAGAAGGCTGATGGCCAGATAGATCACCATCATGATGACCACGCACTCCACCGCCTGGCCGGTTTGGTTGAGCACCGTGCCGGTCGTCGCCGTCAGGTCGGGATAGCCGATGGCGATGGCGAGTGAGGAGTTCTTGGTCAGGTTGAGATACTGACTGGCCAGCGGCGGAATGACGATGCGCATGGCCTGCGGTACAACCACCAGCCGCAACGCCTGGCCGGCACGCAGACCGAGCGCTGCCGTAGCCTCGCTCTGCCCCCTGGCGACGCCGCGAATGCCGGCGCGCACGATCTCGGCGATGAAGGCGGCGGTATAGAAGGACAGCGCCAGGTAGAGCGACAGGAATTCCGGCTTGACGACGAAGCCGCCAGTCAAGTTGAAAGTCGATTGCTTCGGAAAATCGAAGGTCAGCGGAAAGCCGCTCAGCGCGTAGGCGAGCAGCGGCAGCCCGATAATCAGCGCCAGCGATGTCCAGAACACCGGGAATTGCTGGCCGGTCGCCATCTGCCGCTGATGCGCCTTGTGGGCGACGAACCAAGCCATGGCGATGCCGGCAAGCAGTCCCACCAGGATCAGCCAGGAGCCGTCACCCCAGATGGCACGCGGAAAATAGAAGCCGCGCTGGTTGAGGAACGACCCGAACGGCAGGTTGATGCTGTCGCGCGGCGCCGGCAGCGCCGCCAGCACGCCGGAATACCAGAAGAAGATGACCAGCAGCGGCGGAATGTTGCGGAACACCTCGACATAGACGGTGCAGATCTTCTGGATCAGCCAGTTTTTCGACAGCCGGCCGATGCCGACGATGAAACCGATGATGGTGGCGGTGATGATGCCGACAAACGCGACGATCAACGTGTTGATCAAGCCGACGATGATGGCCCGGCCATAGGTGGAGTCCGACGTATAGGCGATCGCCGTATCGGAAATGTCGAAGCCGGCGCGGCCTCTCAGAAAGGCGAAGCCGGAGGCAATGTGCAGGTTCGTCAGGTTCACGATGGTGTTGTGAACGATCCACCAGACACCGGACACCAGCAAGGCGACGACCAGGCATTGATAGAAAATGCTGCGGACTTTCGGGTCGTTGATAAGAGAAGCGCGACTTGGCTCCTCGCGAAGAACTTCCTGCGATGCCATTCAACCGTCCCCCTGGAAAGAGAAACCGGAAGGCAGACGATCTGCCTTCCGGATCACATTTCGATCAGCGGATCGGTGGAGCGTATTGCAGGCCGCCCTTGGTCCATAGCGCGTTGATGCCGCGGGCGATCTTGAGCGGGCTGCCCGAGCCGACATTGCGGTCGAACATTTCGCCATAGTTGCCGACAGCCTTGACGATGTTGACGACCCAGTCATTGGAAACGCCGAGATCGGTGCCGATCTTGGTATCGGCTTCCTGGCCGAGCACGCGCTTGATCTCCGGGCTGGCGGAGCTCTTCATTTCGTCGACATTGGCCTTGGTGATGCCGAGCTCCTCGGCGTCGAGCAGCGCGAAATAGGTCCACTTGACGATGTGGTACCACTGGTCGTCGCCCTGGCGCACGGCCGGTCCGAGCGGCTCTTTCGAGATGATCTCGGGCAGCACAACGTGGTCGGCCGGCGCGTCCAGAGTCAAGCGAATGCCATAAAGACCCGACTGATCGGTGGTGTAGACGTCGCAACGGCCGGCGTTATAGGCGGCGTTGACCTCTTCCAGCTTCTCAAAGACGACCGGGTTGTACTCCATCTTGTTGGCTTTGAAATAGTCGGCGAGGTTGAGCTCGGTGGTCGTACCGCTCTGCACGCAGACGGCGGCGCCGGAAAGCTGCAGCGCGGAATTGATGCCCGGCAGCTTCTTGGCATTGATCATGAAGCCTTGACCGTCATAGTAGGTGGTGCCGACGAAGTTCAGGCCGAGTGCGGTGTCGCGGTTGATGGTCCAGGTGGTGTTGCGCGACAGGATGTCGACCTCGCCGGACTGCAGCGCGGTGAACCGCTCCTTGGCGCTGAGCGGGGTGAACTTGACCTTGGTGCCGTCACCAAAGACAGCGGCCGCGACAGCGCGGCAGAAATCCGCGTCGATGCCTTGCCAGTCACCCTTGTCGTCCGGCGCCGAGAAGCCAGCCAGGCCGGTCGAGACACCGCACTGGATGAAGCCTTTCGCCTTGACGGTGTCGAGCGTCGTTGCCGAGGCGGCAGACGCCATCAACCCAAGCGTGGCGGCGCCAAGAATGCCGATAGCAATATGTTTCATGACCCACAGACCCTTTTCTCTGTTTTTCAGGTAAACCCTGACCTTTCCCGTGTGAACGCAGCTCCCATTCCGGCCCATACCCAGAAACCCGCATCGCAATCGACGCGCCGCCTCCCATTCACGAATGGCATCGAAGGCGATAATTCCCGTGAGGTCAAGGAAAATGACCGAATTCGAAAGAGTTTGAAAACCAGCGGCCGCAAATGCCTGAATTGCAGCCAGGAGCGTCAGGACATTAGCAAGCCGGGCAAACAAAATTGGCAAAGTCCGGCGGGCGCAGATCCGCACTATGCCGGCGAAAATCCGTCCCGCGGATTTACTGCGCGTCACTGAATTTACCCCGGGATAAATTGGCATATCCAAAGACTGTTCTATGGCGAGCGACGGGGTCGCATGGCCGTGCCGCCCGGAAACGGGAGGAGAGCACATGCTCAGAGTGCTTGAACGAGCAGCCAGGCACCGATTGCCGCCATCAGCGCGCCAGAGATGCGCGGGATCAGCTGCCCGGTCGGGATGGTCTTCTCCAGGAGAATGAGGATGGCGATGCCGGCGATCCACAGCACGTTCATGACGCCGCCGACGAACAGGAGCGCCATCAACGCCCAGCAACAGCCGAGGCAATAGGCGCCATGAACGGTCCCGAATCGAAGCGCACCAAGCGGATCGGAGCGGAACCCGCCATGACTGGCCAGAAATGCGATCGGTGCCTGGCATTGCTGCAGGCAGGCGCCCTTCATCGGCGTCCATTGATAGAGGCCGGCCGCGATCAGGACGAGGCCGCCGAGAACCGTACTGTTGGTTGCCATCATCGGGCTCAGCAAGGTCAGACTGGCCAGCAGCCATTGCGCGCCGGTCGCGGCCACGCTGAAGGCAAACCAGACGAGCAGATAGCCGGTAAAAAACCATGCAGTTGATGCGATGGGCCGCCCGCCGGCCCGCGCCTTGCGACCGACCCCGGCATAGAGCAGCACCATCGGCGCGACCGACGGCGTCATCATGCCAACCATCATGACGGCCCACATGGCGAAGATGAAAGCGAAATCGGCTGGCGCCCAGGCCCGGAAACCGGGCGCAACCGCGGCTCCCATGTCCATGCCACCCATGTCCATACCCGGCATGTCCATGCCGCCCGCATTGGTACCCGACATGTCCATGCCAGCCATGTCGCCACTTGCGGCGTTCGGCGTGGTCATGTCGGCGGCAAGCCACAGCACATAGGCCCATGCGAGCACGGCAATGATGACGAGCGCAGCCGTCACGACTGCGCGGTCGCGCCGCAGCACCGCCTCGAGGGCCGTGTCGCTCATCGGATCAGGTCAATGCACGATGCCGCTTTGCGAGAGGTGCAAATTGGCGAAATGGCTGTGCGAGTCCGCCAGTTCGAACTTGATCGGGCCGGTTGCCTTGGTCCAGCCGCGCCCGACCTCGGCAAGCGAGTATTCGAAACCATGCGTGAGGTCGATGCGCGCCCGATGCTCTGCACCGGTGACGGGATTCTTGATCGGCTCGCCGTGGCCCGAGGCTACGCCCGGCACGTCCAGGCGAGCCGCTCGGGCATCGACGTCCACTTCGAAGTCTATTGCCGCGAAGATCGGATCGTGGACCGTCTCCAGCGTGGTCGAAAAGACCTGGAATACGGTCGCGCCGGGTTCCGTGTCCTCACCGCTGAGAATGCGCAGCAGCGCTCCGCGCTGCGCCTCGGTCGCCCGCTCGTCAATGACCACTGCCGCCTCGCCCTTGCCCTGGTGAATTGCGCCAGGCCAACGGAAGACACCGGCAAAGCGCAAGCCATCCAGCTTGGTGTCGCCGTGATAGCCGCTTTCGATTTCCACGCCGATCACCGCCCGGCAGGATCCATGCGTCGGCAAGGCGTTGAACTGGCACGGGCAGCCATAGGCGCAGTTGCAGTTGACGAACTCGCGCGCCTTGATCATCCACTTGACGTCGGTCATGGCATTCCTCCCCTGGCTGCATTCATTGCTCTGCAAGCGAGATGCCCGGATCGCAGGGGATCAGGAGGTCAACCGGGAACGATCATCCGGCAGCGTCTGATCGAGGCAGTCCGGGAAAAATATTAGGATTCAATCATATATCTTTCCCGGCCGTCTTCAATAGCCGATCGACCCAAGGGCGCAATGCGTTCGGACCGGGCAAGACTGAGCGCCCTTCACCAGAGACGACTTGGTACATCCGAAGTCGGTTCCCTGGCGGGTGCAGGCCGGTTGCACGGCCAAAGCCGTGGCACTATGGCTAGCGCCTTGTCGAACAAGGCGAAGAAGAATGGCGAAAAACGGCGACGGGCAACTTACCAGCAGCATGGGGATCAACACGCGGCTGGCCCATTCGGGCAACAATCCGCATGACTATTTCGGCTTCGTCAATCCACCGGTGGTGCATGCCTCGACCGTGCTTTATCCCGACGCGGCGTCGATGGCGGCACGCAGCCAGAAATACACTTACGGCACACGCGGCACGCCGACGACCGATGCTCTTGCCCACGCCATAGATGCACTGGAAGGGTCGGCAGGCACGATCGTGGTGCCTTCGGGCCTTGCGGCGGTGACCGTGCCGCTGCTCGCCTTCGTGTCGGCGAGCGACCACCTGCTGATCGTCGATTCCGTCTATCACCCGACGCGCAACTTCGCCGACACGATGCTGAAGCGGCTGGGTGTCGAGGTCGAGTACTACGCCCCCGATGTCGGCGCCGGCATCGCGGCGTTGATCAAGCCCAACACCAAGGTGGTGTTCACGGAATCGCCAGCCTCCAACACATTTGAGCTGCAAGACATCCCGGCCATCGTCAAGGCGGCGCACGCCGCAGGCGCCATCGTCATGATGGACAATACATGGGCGACGCCGCTGTATTTCCGTCCGCTCGACCACGGCGTCGACATCTCGATCCATGCGGCGACGAAATATCCGGCCGGCCATTCCGACGTGCTGCTTGGCACGGTCTCGGCCAACGAAGGCTGCTGGAAGCATCTTTACGAAAGCTTCTGCACGCTTGGCTGCTGCGCCGGGCCCGACGATGTCTACCAGGTGCTGCGCGGCCTGCGCACCATGGGCGTGCGCCTGGAGCACCATCAGCGCAGCGCGCTCGCCATCGCCTCCTGGCTCGAGGGCCAGACGGGCGTGGCGCGCGTGCTCCACCCTGCCCTTCCCAGCCATCCGGACCATGGCCTGTGGAAGCGCGATTTCTCGGGCTCGAGCGGCATCTTTTCCATCGTGCTTGCCGGCGGCGGCCAGAAGCAGCAGCACGCCTTCCTCGACGCGTTGCAGATATTCGGCCTCGGCTATTCCTGGGGCGGCTATGAGAGCCTTGCGGTGCCGGTCTGGCTCGGCGACCGCGTTGTTGCAAGGGGCCCGTATGAAGGCCCGTTGATCCGCCTGCAGATCGGCCTCGAGGATGTCGAGGACCTGAAGGCCGACATTCTGCGCGGCTTGACCGCCGCGGCGGCGGCCTGAGCGATCAAGGCACCTGCCAAACTGTTTCAGCGGATCGGTAAAAGCAGATCGAAAGATAGGTGAACCGCCACTTTGCCCTGTGGAGCCAAATCGGCACCGCGGGCGGATACGGTGACAACGTCACGGAATTCTATTTCTAAAAACCGCGCCCTCCCGGATCAATTTGGCTTTCAACTTCGACAATGCCGCGTCATTGCGGTTTAATCATCGCGGTTTCGACTTTCCTCTGGAATACCGGCAGAGTTTTTCGACGCCCATGGCCTTTCGCCTTTTTGTTCCCATTCTTGCCGGCGCGACACTGCGCGAGCGCGTCATCGCCTGCATCGGCGCGACGATCGGCATTGCGCTGACGGGCGCGATCGGCGGTCTGGTGCTCGGCAACGGCCCGCACGTGCCGCTGCTGGTGGCGCCGATGGGGGCGTCGGCCGTGCTCCTGTTCGCGGTGCCGGCCAGTCCGCTGGCGCAGCCATGGTCGATCATCGGCGGCAACACGATTTCGGCACTGGTCGGCGTGATCGTGGCGCATTTCATCCACGAAACCGCCCTTGCCACCGGCATTGCGGTGGCGCTGGCCATCGCCGCCATGTCGTTCACGCGCTGCCTGCATCCGCCGGGCGGCGCGGCGGCCCTGACCGCGGTGTTGGGAGGGCCTGCCGTCATCAGCGCCGGCTTCCTGTTTCCATTCGTGCCGGTGGCACTGAACTCGCTTCTGCTGGTGGCGCTCGGCTACGGCTTCCACAAGCTGGCCCGGCGCAATTATCCACACGTGCCGATTCCCGCACCGACGAACAGCCACGGCACCGTTGATCCGCCGGCGCAGTTGCGCATCGGCTTCCAACCCGAGGACATCGATGCCGCGCTTGGCGCGCTCGACGAGACGTTCGATATCGATCGCAACGATCTCGACCGGCTGCTGCGGCAAGTCGAATTGCAGGCGATGGTGCGCGCGCACCAGAACCTTCTGTGCGAGGACATCATGTCGCGCGATGTGATCTCGGTTGACGAACACACCTCCGCCGAGGCGGCGCGGCAATTGCTGCTTGACCACAACATCCGAACCTTGCCGGTCGTCAGCGCAGAGGCAAGGCTGGCAGGCACCGTGGGATTGCGGGAACTGGCGCTGGCCTCCGGCACGGTCGGATCCGTGATATCGCCCGCGGCGACGGCCGTCGCCGGTTTCGCCGCCATGGGTCTGCTGCCCGTACTCACCGACGGCCGCAGCCATGCGGTCATCATCGTCGACGACGACAAGCGGATTCTCGGGTTGATCACGCAGACCGATCTGCTTGCGGCCACTACGCGCCTGCAGGTTGCTGACAAGCCCTCGCCGGAAGCGGTACGGTAGCCGCCGCCGGATCCGGCGAAAACGGCCGGGAACCTTTTGCCGGCAATGCCATCCAATCTCTCAATCGGGGTTCCGGTCCGAGATTGGGTAGAGGAACTGGCCATGCCTGCTGTCTTGACGGCCATGCCTTCTGTCGCTTCAGGCGAGATGCGGCTCGTGCGCCGCGCCTTGGCGCGCGAGGGCGATGGTTTCCGCACCATCATCAAGACGTACAACCAGAGGCTCTACCGCATCGCCCGCGGCGTGGTGCGCAATGACAGCGAGGCCGAGGACATCGTGCAGGAGGCCTATGTCAGGGCCTTCGCTCATCTCGATGCGTTTCGCGGCGACTCCTCGCTCGCCACATGGCTGTCGCGCATCGTCATCAACGAGGCGCTCGGCCGCCTGCGCAAAAGGCGCAGAACGGTGTCAATGCCGGAAAATCCGCAAGCCGAGATCATCCGGTTCCCCCTCAACCCCAGCGACGATCCGGAACGGACGATGGCGCAACGGCAGATCCTCCAACTGGTCGAACGGGCCACCGACAGGCTTCCCGATGTCTACCGGACGGTGTTCGTGGCACGGGTGATCGAGGGGCTGAGCATCGAAGAGACCGCCGACCTTCTCGGCGTGCGGCCACAAACCGTCAAGACGAGGCTGCACCGCGCCCGCGCCCTGGTGCGCAAGGCACTGGACGACCAGATTGGGCCGGTGCTGCTCGATGCGTTCCCCTTCGCCGGCCGACGTTGCGAAAGGCTGACCAGTGCCGTGATGCGGCGGCTC
This sequence comes from Mesorhizobium kowhaii, assembly GCF_042431665.1. Taxonomy (NCBI): domain Bacteria; kingdom Pseudomonadati; phylum Pseudomonadota; class Alphaproteobacteria; order Hyphomicrobiales; family Phyllobacteriaceae; genus Mesorhizobium; species Mesorhizobium kowhaii. Next base: position 77,661 of record NZ_JBHLYT010000176.1, on the reverse strand, counting down.
GGCCTGGAAAGCTGACCTTTCGCCGATTCCTTGGGAACGTCTGCCGCTGCCCGGCATCCAATGACCGTCAACCGAGAAACACTGTCCGGCGCGAGTCCCGTGTCCGGGCGAAGGAGATGCCATGCTTATCCGACACACCGCTGCCCTGGCCGCCATGCTGCTGCTTGGCACTGCCCCGCTCGCACAAGCGGCCGACAAGCCGACCGACCCACAAATCGCCCACATCGCCTACACGGCCGGCGTCATCGACGTTGAAGCTGCCAAGGTGGCGATCGAGAAATCGAAGAACAAGGACGTCGTGGATTTCGCCAACGACATGGTGCGCGACCACGAAGCCGTGAACGTGCAGGCGCTCGACCTGGTCAAGAAGCTGAAGGTGACGCCCGAAGACAACGCCACCAGCCAGGCGCTGAGCAAGGCGGCGGCCGAAGAAAGGGCCAAGCTCGCCAAGCTTGAGGGTGCTGCCTTCGACAAGGCCTATGTCGACAACGAGGTCGCCTACCACAAGCAGGTCAACGGCGCTCTCGAAACGTTGCTCATTCCGTCGGCCAGCAATGCCGAACTGAAGAGCCTGCTGGAAACCGGCTTGAAGATATTCCAGGGCCATGAGCAGCATGCCGAACATGTCGCCGGCATGCTGAAGTGAGGACGGGAAGCATGTCGAAACGCAATCTGTGGATTGCGTTGACGCTGGTCATCGGTACCGTTCCGGCACAGGCTGAAACCATCCAGGTCACCATCGACAAACTGGTGTTCTCGCCAGCCACCGTCGAGGCCGAGGTCGGCGACACGATCGAGTGGGTGAACAAGGACGCGTTCGCCCACACGGCGACCGTCAAGGGCAGCTGGGAGGTGATGATCCCGCCGAAAAAGTCCGCGAGCCTCACCCTGCAGAAGGCAGAGACAGTCGACTATTTCTGCCGTTTCCACCCCAACATGAAAGGCCGTTTGGTGGTGGCGCCCTGATCCAGCGCCAACGAGGCCCGCCTGGCCTCGTCAGGCCGCGCGATATGCGTCCACGAGCCGCCATAGCGGGGCTCGCGGCGCATTAGCCAGGCATCGAGCCCTTCGCGCAGGTCGACGGTCGGAGCCATGCGGGCGAACTGCTCGGCCTCTACCAGCAGGCCTTCCGCGATGCTCTGGTTGAGGCCGCGCGCCACCGCCGTGAGGATGCTCGCGATCGCCAGATCGGAGTGCCGCAGGATACGCTTGGCCAGGCCGATCGCGGCCGGCATCAAATCGGCATGCGGCACCACCTGGTTGACAAGGCCAAGTTCAAGGGCGCGCTGGGGCGGAAACCAATCGCCGGTCAAAAGCAGTTCGAGCGCCCGCTTGCGCCCGGCGAGCCTGGGCAAGCGCTGCGTTCCGCCAAAGGTCGGCGGCATCGCAAGGTTGATTTCCGGCTTGGCGAACAAAGCGCGTTCGCTGGCGATGGCGAGCGGCACGGCCTCGGTGATTTCGCAGCCGCCGCCAAAAGCAATGCCGTTGACGGCGGCGATGACGGGTTTGCGGAATGCTTCCAGCCTTGCCGTCAGCCGCTGCCCGCGCACAACGAAGTCACGCATCGCAACATCGACGCCAAGCGCCACACTGGCCGAGAATTCGTGGATGTCGCCACCCGCCGAAAACGCCCGCTCCCCTGCTCCGGTAAGAACGACCGCCCGAACGCCGTCATCGACTTCAATGTCGTCGAGGACCGCGAGCAGGCGATCGATCAGGGCATAGTTCAACGCGTTGAGTTTCTCCGGCCGGTTGAGGGTGAGGATGGCAATCCCATCCCTGGTTTCGTTAAGGACAAGATCGGTCATTTGGCTTCCTTCTCCAGCATGGTCATGGGTCGGAAGGCTACGCCCTTTGCCGCTTGTGTATATTCACTAGTCGGTATACAAAAGCTGATGCCTGAAGCGCAAAGCCCGACCCGCAAACGTATTGTCGATGCCGCGACAAGACTGTTTTACGCGGAAGGAATCGGCCGCGTCAGCGTCGATGCCGTTGCCGAGGAAGCGGGGCTCACCAAGCGGACGCTCTATTACCACTTCAAGAGCAAGGACGACCTGATCGCCGCCTATCTCGATGGCCGCGACCAACCCAATCTGAAGCGGATGGCCGGCTGGTTCGATGCCGCCGAAGGCGGAGCGGATCGCAAGGTCGAGGCGATCTTCACCAATCTGGCGAGGGCCGCTCACCATCCGAAATGGAAAGGATGCGGCTTCCTGCGCACGGCCGCGGAACTCGCCTCGATGCCTGGACATCCGGCGATCAAGGTCGGGTCGCGGCACAAGTCAAATTTCGAAACATGGCTGGCTGGAGAGCTGTCCGCCCGCAACATCGAGGAGCCGCAAGCCTTGGCACGCGAGATCGTGCTGCTGATCGACGGCTCCTTTTCGATCATGCTGATCCACCGCAACCCCGATTATATCGAGGCAGCCGGCCGCGCCGCGGCGACGCTTGTCCGGGCCCGAATTTCAAGCAACCAGGTCTAGAGCGGTTCTGCGTTCCACGGAGACGCAGAACCGCTCTATCTCTTTGTTCTGACGCAATTCCGGACGGAAAACCGTTACACACTTTTCCTGGAATTGCTCTAGAATCCAAACGCCAGCCATGCCGTGCCGACGCCAAGCGTTATCAATGTCAGCGGCAAGCCGACCTTGAAGAAAGCGCCGAACGACAGGTGGGCGCCGGTGGTCCTTGCCTGCTCGGCGACGATCAGATTGGCGACCGAACCGAGCAGGGTGAAATTGCCGGCCAGCGTCGAGCTCATGGCGACGACCAACCAGGCACGCTCGGGGTTTTCGAGGCCGGGTATGAAGGGCCTGAGCGCCAGCACGGCCGGGACATTGCTCATGATGTTGGAGAGCACCGCGGTGAAGCCGGACAGGCGCCAGACATCGTCCAGCCCAAGGTTCTTGGCCGAGGCGATAATGTCGGGCGCCAGCAGCGTCTTTTCCGCGCCGGCGACGACCACGAACAGACCGGCGAACATGAACAACAGTGGTCCGTCGATCTCGCGGTAGATGCGTTCCGGTTTGATGGCACGGGTGAGCAAGAGGATGGCGCCGCCGATCAGTGCCGCCTTGGCGACGGGCACGCCGGCGAAAAAGGCGATGGCCAATCCGATGCAGACCACCACCGCCTTCAGCACCTGCCCCTTGTGCATGCGGCCGCGAGAGACCTCGGGCGTCAATTGGGCCGTGCGGGCGAATTCGGCCCGGTAGACGATGCGCACGATGACAACGACCGCGACGAGGCTAAACAAGGCGACCGGAGCCAGTGCCGCCGAAAACGCAGGATAGGAAATGCCCGACAGCGCGCCGATCACCATGTTTTGCGGATTGCCGGTGATGGTGGCGACGCTGCCGCAATTCGACGCGGTGGCGGTGGCGATCAGATAGGGGATGGGGTTGCGCTTGATGACGCGGGTGACGTGGACGACGATCGGCGCCATCACCAGGCAGATCGCGTCGTTGACCAGGAAGGCCGACAGCACGCCGGTCAGCAGCGTCACCATCACCAGGAGCATGAAGGGCGCGTGCGCGTGCTCGATGGCGACGGCGCCAAGGCCACGAAAGGCGCCGGAGACCTTCAGATGCGCCACCACGATCATCATGCCGAGCAGAAGCGTGATGGTGTCGAAATTGATCGCTCGGTAGGCATCCTCCATGCTGAGCGCGCCTATGGCGATCATCGCGGCCCCGCCGAGCAGCGCGATCCCTGCCCGATCGAGGCGGAGGCCCGGGACGCGGCCAATGGCGACACCGGCGTAAGTCAGGACCAGGATCAGCAATGCCGCCGCGCCCATCAATGTCATCGGTAAGAAGTCCTGCTCAGTCTGTGGCGCGCCGCTGCCCGTCCGCCCGATGGTTCGTTGCATGCCAGCTTTAGCGCGATGTCGAGATCGATGACAAACAGGCCGGCATATTGTTGCGCCGACGGTGCCCGCAAAGCCCTGCGGACGATGTGCCGCTAATGCAGATAGAAATCCAGCCGCCGTCGAAGCGCCTGCAGGGAAAACAGCTGCTCAACGGTCCGCCGCGCCTTGCGACCCACTGTCGCCCGCAGCCCCGGATCGGCTTGGAGGTCGGCCAGGATCTGCCCCGCTTGTTGCGTCGTCTCGAACAGAAAACCGTTTTCGCCATGCCTGATATGGTCGGCGTAGCCGCCATGCGAATGGCAGACCACAGGCAAACCACAGGCCATCGCTTCGAACACCACCCGGCCGAACGTCTCCACATGCGAGCCGGAGCGATAGTAGAACACGTCGAGCGTTGGCAGGAACTCTTCAGCCGCAAACCGGCCTTGCGGGAGGAGTTCGAGTTGCGAATGCGGTTTGAGCCTGTCCTTGAGCAGCATCCCGCCCTGAATCCGCAGCGCGACGCCACCCGCCAGCAAGGCTTCGTACAGCGGCACATCGTCCGCATGATGCTTGTCCGGGGTGTCGCGGCTCAATCGTCCCAGCGTGAACGGACGACCCGGCTTGGCCGGTTGTGGTAAAAAGCGTTCGATATCGATTGGCGAGGGATGCACGACACCGTCGACCTGCAGCATGCGTTTTTGAAAATCGGAAATCAGCACCAGTTCGGCGTCGGGCCAGTTCAGCATACGGGGCATGCGCGTCGTCAGCGCAATGACTTTCGGGTGAAAGGTATTGAAGACGTAGATCAGCCGGCGCGGTCGTGGAATCAGGTAAGGCCATATTTTGTTGCGCCAATGCGCGCCGAGGAAGACGTAGGTACCGCCGTCCGGCACATTCCACTTTGGCAGCGAGATGCGGCGAATCGGAAATTGCCGCATCAGCTCGCCGGACACCCTTGAGGACGTTGCCCACAGACGCACCTCGGAGTCGGCGCTCAACAGCCGGTACAGCTCCAGGGTTTCGAGGTCACTGCCGCCAAAGGGGTTTTGAAAGCCATTGAACAGATGGATCATAGTTGCCGCGCTGATCTTGCCTGAACTGTCCCGCCATTCGTTCGCCGGCATTGAGACAGGCCGTGACTGGACCGCCGGCCCGGATGCTTGGGGAACTCAGGAAAGCAGGACCGTTTTCAGCGGTGATCCATACATCACCGACGCAGGGGAAGCACGGCGATAAGGGAACGTCAAGGAAGCGGTCCACGCCAGCTTCCTTCTCCGTTGTCAATGCACCGTGGCGATGCTGGGCAGAGGCACCGGAGAGGCACCTGCCGGATCGAAGCTGACTTGATCGCGCCCATTCGACTTGGCCGTATAAAGCCGTCTGTCGGCCGCCACGAAAATCTCTTCATAGGTGGTCGGGCCCGTAAAGCTTGTGCCGCCAATGCTGACGGACAATGGGCATGGCCTCCCGCCTGGAGAAAAGTCCATTTCACGGATGCGCCGGCGGATGCTTTCGGCAACCACCCAGGATTGCGCGGGATCCAACCCGGGAAGAAACACGCCGAATTCCTCGCCGCCGATGCGGCCAACGATATCGCCGCCGCGCAACTGTCCTTTGATCTCCTGCGCTATCAGCTTGAGCGCCTGGTCGCCGCAGTCATGGCCAAGCCGGTCGTTGATCAACTTGAAATGGTCGGCGTCGATGATCAGCAGCGCCCCCGAATTGGCTTGCTGCTGCTTGCGGGTCTGCTCGAGATAGGCCTCGACCAGCATCGAGAAGGCGCCGCGGTTCAGCACCGCCGTCAGGCTGTCGGTGGCGGCAACGACGCTGAGATCGCGCTGGGCGATGGCCAGCTGGCGGATCTTCCACATGAGGAACGACAGAAACGAGCCGCCCAGCACCAAGGGCAGCATCAGATCAGTCAGTTGCGCGCGCCACACCGCCTCGGGCGAGAGATAGGGAAAATTGAAGGAATCGACGAAGAACGCCACGGCAATGAAGAATGCCGTACCGGCTGCCGTGACAGCGATCACCCTGCCCCAGCTCGTCGGCGACAGATCGAGCCTCATTGCGTTCCACTCCGTTAGCCGCCGCTACTATGGCGTACCAACGCAAACAAATTGATAAGACTTTCCTTCCAATTCGATGTCGATGGCTACGGCAGCCAGAGATCAACGGCCGCCGACGGCAGCCGTGCTCGCTGCCGCGGTGGGAACACTCCGTTTAATGGACTTCGGACTGATGCCGGGAAATCCTGAAAGTCAGCGGTTGGGCGCCGGTCCACTCAGATTCTCGACAACGAAGGATGCTGCGATCAAGTCGTCGGCATCCAGTCGTAGGGAGCCGTCGCCTGCCCCCATGATGGCGGCGACCTTGTGAAACGTTTTCATCTCATGGTCGGAAATTTCGGCATCCTGCATTCTGGCCTTGAGCTCAGCGATACGCCGCCCCAACGCAGGGGACGTTCCAATTTCACGTTTCGACATAACCTGGTTTCTCCTCCCCCAACCCGCGCTTGTTTTACCCCACCCCATTCGTCGGCCCGCACATTGGGTTTTTATGAGACACCGCGAATACAAGGCCCCGAACGTGTGATGGGAGCTAAGGTTCCACCCCCGCCAGATCACGAAATAATTCCGGATCGCCGCGCCGAATGGGCGGCAAGCCGAGGCTCAACTCCCAATTGCATAGGATTGTGGCGCTGGCAGCCGCGAGATGACAGATCTAGCGGCCTTGATCAGGTGAACTGGCACAGGCCTTTGAAATTATTGGCGATCCCGACAGGATTCGAACCTGTGACCATCGGCTTAGAAGGCCGGTGCTCTATCCAGCTGAGCTACGGGACCGCTGGCCGGCCGCTGGGCCGGCTGGATACTTTCGCGCTAGCCGCCGGTCAATGCGTCCAGGGCGTCCGGCGGTCATAGCGGAAATTCTCCGCATAGGAAATCTGGCGGCGCTTGGTCTCTTTCGGCTCCTCGACGCGGTAGGCGAGCGCTTCCTTTTCGGCGTAGGCCACCGCCTCTTCCTTCGTGTCGAAGGTGAGCCTGATCTGGCTCCTCATGTCTCCCGACGTGGTGTAGCCCATCAGGGGATCGATCTTCTTGCGCATCTCAGGATCGAATTCCAGCACCCAATGGCCGGTCTTGGCCTTACCGGACTGCATCGCGGTTTTGGCTGGGCTGAAAATGCGCGCGGACATGGCCACCTCGTTATTGTGCAAGGCAGCATCGCCACCCTTTGTCGTCATTACTGCGCAATGCGCACGTCGGCAAGGTTTTTGCACTTGCCATGCAACACTGAAATGAATAGGCAACAGACCGTTCGGAGTGTAGCGCAGCCTGGTAGCGCATCTGGTTTGGGACCAGAGGGTCGGGAGTTCGAATCTCTCCACTCCGACCATCCTCTCATGTTCCACGAGATCTAGGTGCCTGTGCCCGCGACGAGAGTCGCAACCACGGCCGTCGCATCTGTCATTCCCTTGATCGTCTTCGTTTCGTCGGAGAATGCGATCCAGCCCTCATTGAAGCCATCGAGCATGCGCAGGCGCGGTTGCGGGTTCTGCATGCCTTGCGAACGGAAAAGCGTTTCCCAGGTTTCGCGCGGCACCGGCATGGCGCGCACCGGCTTGCCAAGTACAGCGGCGAAAGCTGCGGCAAGGTCGTCAGGAGATACGCGGGCCGGGCCTTCCAGTTCGACAATGCGTATGCCGGTCCAGTCCTGCTGGATGAGTTCCGCCGCCGCTCGCCCGACATCCTCGGCGGCAACCATCGGCAGCGCCCTGTGCGTCGGCACCAGGAAACTTTGGATCAGCCCCGTTTCAAGGGCCGATGTCACATCCCAGACGGCATTGTCGAGAAACCAGGCGGGCCGCAGGAAGGTGAGTGCCATCGGGAGCGCGCTCAGCGCGGCCTCCATCATCGTGCGCTGTGACAGCAGATTGTCCTGAACCGCATCGGCGCCGACGGTCGACAGGCAGACGACCCGCGCGGGTCTTGAGGCTTTCAACGCCGCCGCGACGCTGCCGATGACCGCTTGCGCTTCGGGATAGCCGGGCTCGGGATCGAACACCGGCGGTGGCAGGATAAATACGGCCGTTGCACCGTTGAAGGCTTCGGTCAGCGCCACGGCATCCTCCATGGCGGCGACCGCGACCTCACAACCAAGTGACGCCCATTGCTGGCCTTTTGCCGCGTCGCGCACGACAGCGCGGACAGGCTGACCCTTTGCGAGCAATGCATGCGCCAACGCGCCGCCAACTTTGCCGGCAATGCCGGTGATTGCATACATGATCCGTCTCCATTCTTTCGGGGCCACGCCTTTGCGGTGCGGGATTGCGGATCTTTAGCCGAGCACTCATTGTTGCAGTGAGTGCCATTAAGTCATATCACTGATGATCTAAAATCAACGGATAACCAGATGGCGTTTGATGGACGCGTGATCTCCAATGTCGGTGTACTGGCCGCGATCGCCGAAGGCGGCAGCTTTGCCCGGGCGGCGGACGCACTCGGCCTGTCGCGCTCGGGCGTCAGCCGCGCTGTCTCGCGCCTCGAGGCCCGCGTTGGCGTCCGCCTGCTCGACCGGACGACGCGAGCGGTGTCGCTGACCGACGAGGGCCGCCGGCTTTACGCCGAGGTTGCGCCGCTGCTGACAGGAATCGAAGACGCGGTAACCGTCACCTCCGGCACGTCTGTCGCGGTGCGAGGCCGGCTGCGCGTCAACGTCGATGCGTTCTTCTCGCGCCAGCTGTTCACCCCGCATATCCGTGAATTCCTGTCGCTCTATCCCGACCTCTCGCTGGAGCTGGTCGCCCGCGACCAGCTGGGGGATCTGGTGGGCGAAGGATTTGACATCGCTGTCCGCTTCGGAACACCGCCAGTGTCGTCCCTGGTGGCGAGGAAACTCATCGACACGCGCACGGTGACGGTCGCCGCGCCGGCCTACCTGAAGGCACATGGGTGTCCGGCCGTTCCCTCCGACCTGGTCGATCATGCCTGCATCCAGGTCCGGGATTCGCTGACCGGTCAGCCAATCGAGGAGTGGCGGTTTCGACGCGCCGCCGCGATCATCGACGTCAGGACCACGGGCCGCCTCATGGTCACCGAGTTTGGCACGATGCTCGGTGCCTGCCTCGACGGCGTCGGCATCGCCAGGACCAAGGCAATCGGCGTGCAGCACCTCATCCGGCAAGGCGCCCTGGTTGAGGTCCTGCCGGACTGGCTCGGCGAGAGCTTTCCGCTTTACGCACTCTACCCATCGCGCCATCTGCCGCCCGCCAAGGTGCGCGCCTTCATCGACTTTGTTCAGTCGCATCTGGGTTGAAGGCCGACAGGTCTGGACCACCCTCTCACCGTCCTTGAAAATCTGCCTTGACTTTTTAAGACGACCGGTCATATTGCTCTCATGACACGAGCGAGCACCAAGGAACAGATCATCGTGGCGGCCGTGGAAACCCTGCACCAGAAGGGCTTCAACGGCACCAGCGTGCAGGACATCACCGAAGCGGCGCAAGTGCCGAAGGGGTCGTTCTACAATCATTTCGACAGCAAGGAGACGCTCGCCGTCGAGGCCCTGGAGCGCTATTGGCAGAAGGTGCTTAACGGGTTGAGCACGCTCGGCGACGAGAAGACGCCTGCTGTCGTCAGGCTGAATCGGTATTTTCAGCACCTGAACGACGTCGCACGCCAGGCCGAGTACCGGACCGGCTGCATGATCGGCAATATGAGCGCGGAAATGCCGGACCAGAGCCGCGCGGTCCGGGAGCGGCTGGCGGTACTGCTGGCGGCGTGGAGCCGCGCCATCGAATCCTGTGTCAGGGAAGCGCAAACCGATGGCACGGTGCGGCGCGACATGGAAGCCAGGACCATCGCCATGTTTCTGCTCAACTCCTGGGAAGGCGCGATGATGCGCGCGAAGGTCGACAAGGATGCCGTCGCGCTGACGGCGTTCGTGGACATCGCGTTCGGCGCCTTGCTGACCTGAGGCGTTCTTTTTTGCGACTGTTTTAAGATGACTGGTCATATTGTTCGACGCTTACCCCACTCAGTCGGGATCAAAACCATGAAGTTCAATGACACAGCCCCTTCTTCCCAAGCCAGATGGCCCTCCGCCATGGCTGGCGAAACTCGCCGAGGACGCCACGCTCGAAGCGACCGTGCTGAGAAGACCAGTGGAAGGCAGAGCAAACATTCTGGCGCTGCTGAAGCAGGCCATGCCGCTCTACGATTTCCAGGACTTCACCTATCGTGGTGACTTCGGTGCTGCGTTCTTCATGGAATCGTATCGTGCCGAGATTCGTAGCGTTCCGATCGAATGCTCGGTCCTCGTGCATATGAACGCACAAGGCGAAGCGGACTCGATCCTGGTCAACCACCGCCCGCTCGATGCCGCGCTGCTGTTTTCCCGCCTGATGTGGGAACAGGTTGGAGACGGCTTTAGTGACCTCTATTTGACCGGACCGCAGGCCGACGCTTTGCAGAAGGTGACCGATCCGAAAGCCTGAGCGGCCTCCCCCACACAATCAGTAGAGCCGTCGGCCTTGCCGACGATCAATGGCGGCTGACCGCGATCCTGCGGCTGTGCCATGCACAAGAAGGAAAACAGTCATGCGTGCAATGAGAGCAGAAGGCTTTGGCGGCTACTCCGACCTGAGGCTTGTCGACATTCCCAAACCAGATGTGTCCGAAGGGCGGCTGCTGGTGCGGATGGTTGCCGCCGGCGTCACACCACTCGACCATACTATCCTCAGCGGCCATTTCCCGCTGTCGAAGGCGCCGCTGGTACTTGGCAATGAAGGCGCCGGCATCATCGAAGGCGGCGACCCAGACTTCCCCGATGGCACGCGGGTGGCGTTCCTCGGGCCGTTCGGCGTCTTCGAGGATGGTACCTACAGCGAATATGTCGAGGTGCCCAAGGAATTGCTGCTGCCTGTTCCCGAGACCATCGATGACGTTGCCGCTGCCGGCCTGCCGGTCGCCTATCTCACGGCCTATCTCGCGCTGATGAACGCCGGCTTCGCGACCGGCAAGGTGGTGCTTGCGCCGGCAATCGGCGGTTCGGTCGGCAATGCAGCGACACAGCTGGCGCGAGCGCTCGGTGCCAGACACAGCATCTCGTCCACCACCAGCCATGCCAAGGCCGAAGAGGCAAAGGCGCTTGGCTTTTCCGAGGTTATCGATCTGACGACCGAGGGTCTGGCAGACGGTGTCAACCGCATCACCGATGGCTACGGCGCCGACGTCGTCATCGACGGCATCGGCGGCAAGATCCTGAGCGATGCGTTGCCGGCGCTGGCGCGCGGCGGGTCGTTGATCACGCTTGGCTACTCGGCCGGCCGCGAAAGCACGATCAATGTCACCGACCTGATTTGGAAGGTTGCAAGCATCAAGGGCTTTTCGCTGCTGAGCGAGAGTGCCGCTGCCCGCAACGCCGCGTGGTCAGTCATCGCGGACCTGCTGGCATCAGCTCAGGTCAAACCGATCGTCGCCAAGACTTTCCCGCTCGAGGACGCGGCCGAGGCTTTGCGGTATCTCATCGAAGAGCGTCCGCTCGGCCGGGTCATTCTGACGATCTGAGCTGAAGTGCACGGTCTAAAGTCGGCCATCTCGGAGCAATAGGCCGAAACAACCTACAGCCTAGATCTCGAACTCGCCCTGCCCCTCGTCCATGGCGCTGACGGTTTCGGCCGCCAGGGTGCGCGTGATCGGCGTCTTACGCTCGAGCGCGGTGCGGTCCAGCCGCTCGACGATGCGCATCGCGGTCGCCAGCGAGCGCTCGATGCGGCGGACCAGATACTGCACGACATGCGGCTCGACCTCGACCTGACGGTCGGCGAACAGCTTGGTGATGACGCCGGCGAGCAGGAGATCGTCGGGCTCATGGATCTCGACTGTCGCCGCCGCCTTCAGCCGCGAGGCGAGATCGGGCAGCACAACACCCCAGGCCGATGGAAAGCGGCGTGCGGTCAGGAGCAGCGTCGAGCCTGCACCACGCACCGCATTGATCAGATGGAACAGGCCTTGCTCGTCGACCGCCCCGGTATCGACATCGTCGATCAGTGCCGGCCGGGTGCCGAGATTGGCGATGCTGTCACCGATACGCCTGGCGTCGACCGCCACCGCGTTGGCGCGCGCGCGCCAAATGGAGGCCAGATGTGTCTTGCCCGAACCGGCGGGACCGGCCAGCACCACCACCGGCGAAGGCCAGTCCGGCCAGCGGTCGACCAAAGCCACCGCTTGGGCATTGGTGCCGGAGACGACGAGCTCGTCGCGCGAATAGCCGGTGCCATGGCCGAGATCGAGCGGCAATTGACGCGGCGGATCGGCTTTCTGGTCGCTCATGCGGCTCAGCCGTACGGCCCGGCAAGACACCTGGTCACCGGCCGGATCATGGCTTGATGGCCTTGCGCCGATCGGTCGGGAGTTCCGGCGCAGTGCTGCCGTGACCCTTGTAGAGCGGCGATTCGAGATAGCGAGCTATGGCAAACCGCACCAGCACGGCAACTGCCGCCGAGGCCGGCACGGCAATCAGCAGTCCGACGAAGCCGAACAGCGCGCCGAAGGCAAACAGCGAGAACATCAGCCATACCGGGTGCAGGCCGACGCTCTTGCCGACCAGCCGTGGCTGCAGGATGTTGCCTTCGATGAACTGGCCGATGAAGAACACCACCGCGACGGCGACGATCATCGTCCAATCCGGCCAGAACTGGACGAAGGCGACGCCGACGGCCAGCACCAGTCCGGTGAGCGAGCCGACATAGGGGATGAAGGAGATCAGCCCGGCGAACAGACCGATGAGGATGCCGAAATTCAGCCCGGTCAGCGTCAGCCCGGTCGCATATATCGCGCCCAGCACCAGGCACAGCGTGCCCTGGCCGCGCACGAAGCCGGCCGTTGCGGTGTTGATGTCCTTGGCGATGGCGCGCACCGTCGCGACATTGTCGCGCGGCACCCAGCTGTCGATGACCGCCACCATGCGGTCCCAATCGAGCAGCATGTAGAAGGCAACCACTGGCGTCACCACGAACAGGCTGACCACCGAGACCAGCGCCACGCCCGAACTCCAAATCGAAGTGAAGACCGTGGTGATCAGGCCGAACCCGGAGGTCAGCAGCGAATTCAGCCCGTCGCGCAAGCCATTGGCGTTGACGCCGAATTTCTGTTCCAGCCATTTCGGATCAAACGACGTGATCAGGCTTTGCAGCCGGGTCAGGTATTCCGGCAATTTGCCGGCGAAATCAGCCATCTGCGTCGCCAGCACCGGAATGAGGATGACGAAGGCCAGCACCAGTACGATGAGGAAGGTGATGAGGATGACCACCGTCGCCATGACGCGTGACAGGCCGAGCCGCTCCAGCCGGTCGGCGACCGGATCGAGGAAATAGGCAAGCACCATGCCGGCAACGAAGGGTAACAGGATGGCACTGAAGACATAGAGGAAAAGCGCGAGCACGGCCGCGCCGGCCAGCCAGAAGAAAATCTGCCGGCGGAAAGCGGAGGACGCGGCAAGATCGGCAGCCGCAGCCTCGATCACCGCCGCTTCTCTCTCAGATGTCCGGATTGGAGCCTTCGCCATAGCCGCTCATATGCCTCAGCCAAGCCACGAGATAGGCCGCGGCCGAAGCCACGGTCAAGACCCCGGACAGCAATATGAGGGCTGGCCGCAGCGGGTCGAGGTGAACAGCAAGGGCAAGTTCGCCCAGCACAACCGCCGCTAGCACGATCTGGATGGCGGTGTTGGCCTTCGACACGAAAAGCGGCTTCATCTCGACTGGATGGGCCATGACGGACGACAACACAACCGCGCAAACGATCAGCGCGTCGCGCGACACCATGGTGACGACCAGCCACAGCGGCAATTGCCCGATGAAGCCCATGACGACGAAGACCGAAACCAGCAGCAGCTTGTCGGCCATCGGGTCGAGATAGGCGCCGAGCTCGGACTGCTGGTTGAAACGGCGAGCGATGAAGCCGTCGACGCCATCGGAAATGCCGGCAATGAGGAACCCGGCAAAGGCCCAGTCCCAGCGCGCCTGCAGCATCGCCAGCACCACCGCTGGCACCAGAACAAGGCGCAGGATGGTGATCAGATTGGGGATGGTCAAATGCGTGCCTGTCGGGTTTGCTGGCTGATAGATGATGGAGACGGAGGGTGGGTGCAAGGGAGAAGCGCCACACATAGCAAAGGTAGCTGGACAGCGAGGCACCGCGACCTAGGCTCACATTGAGATATTCTCTGGTTAGACTGCAGACGCCTCAAGGATGGAAATGGGTCCTCGGGTCTGAATCACTCGATCAAGGCGTAGCCCAGCGGCGTCGAACAAGCTTGCATATTGGACCTGCGTCCTCTCCAGGCCGCCAGTGACGGCGAGCATGACCACGTCGATACCCTTGATCTGGTTCGGTTCGTCACCTGGCGGCACGAGGGTCTCGGCCACAAGCACCTTTCCGTTCGGCAACATTGCCTTGCGGCAATTTCGCAGGATCTCCGCGGCACGCCCATCGTCCCAATCGTGAACGACCTTCTTGATGACGTAGACGTCACCGGTGGGAACGCTTTCAAAGAAATCACCTGCGATAAATTCGGTGCGCGGCAGGTCGCCTCCGGTACCCTGGCGTGCTGCCGCGACGCCCGAAGGCAGATCGAAAAGCACGCCGCTCAAATGGGGGTTGCGGGCCAGGATCGCCGAGAGAAGCTGACCATGTCCGCCGCCAACGTCGACGATCCTTGTGAACGGCCTGAAGTCACAAGCTTCGGCAACGGCCTCGTTACTGCCTTGGCTCAAGGCGACCATGGCACGCTGAAACAAGGCAGCCTGCTCCGGGTGTTCCGACAGCCAGTCAAACCTTGGGCACCCGAACACCTTATCGAAGGCTGGCTTTCCGGTGCGGACAGAATGCAGGAGCTGCTCGAAGGCAAGATAGGCCTCACTGTTGATCATGCGGACGAAGTCACGGGGACCCGGCTGATCGGAGCGCAGCACGGCGCCGACCTCCGTCAATTCGAAATGACGGGGCAGTACTTCCCTAAAGACGCCTTCCGGCGCGAGAAGTCGCATTACACGATAAAGCGCGTCAGCATCCGACTTAGTGGCAGCCGCTAGTTCATCCACCGACTGCTCGCTGACAGCCAGGAGATCGGGGATGCCGAGTTCGATAATTACGCGCAACGCCTGTGACACGGCGAATCCAAAGCCTAGCCTCATGATCTGTTGCGACGGATTGAGCATGGCCTGTCCCCCGGACGCCTGATGCGAAGCAACAGAGCACCAACAACAGCCAGACACAAGGATGCAAAGGGGTGAAGGCGCAGACGGAGGTACGGGGTTTTGCCCCCGATAAAAGCAAGGACAGGGGGGATTTCACACAAGGGGCGCTACCGCCGCCGAAAAACCCGCTCTCCACGCTTTTTATCAGGGGGCAAAACTCCGGCATCCCGTCCGTCATCCTTGCGGACCGAAACCGTTCATGCGAAGAGCCCGCAAACGAGCAGGAAAATTGCGATGAGCAAGCGCGACACAAGCCAGCCCAAAACGGGCCAGCCCAAAACGGGCATGCGCAAGAACGGGCTCACCTATGCCGAAGCCGGCGTCGATATCGATGCCGGCAATCTCATGGTCGAGAAGATCAAGCCGCTGGTGCGCGCCACACGCAGGCCGGGTGCCGATGGCGAGATCGGCGGCTTTGGTGGCCTGTTCGACCTCAAGGCGGCCGGCTTCACCGATCCGGTGCTGGTGGCTGCCAATGACGGCGTCGGCACCAAGCTGAAGATCGCCATCGATGCCGGCAAGCACGACACGATCGGCATCGATCTGGTCGCCATGTGCGTCAACGACATCGTCGTGCAAGGTGCGGAACCGCTGTTCTTCCTCGACTATTTCGCCACCGGCAAGCTCGATCCCGACCAGGGTGCCGCGATCGTCGGCGGCATTGCCAAGGGCTGTCAGCAGGCCGGCTGCGCGCTGATCGGCGGCGAGACGGCGGAAATGCCCGGCATGTATCACGGCAACGACTACGACCTCGCCGGCTTTGCGGTAGGCGCGGCCGAACGCGGGCAACTGCTGCCCACCGACGACATTGTCGAGGGCGACGTGCTGCTTGGGCTCGCCTCCTCGGGCCTGCACTCGAACGGATTTTCGCTGGTGCGCCGCATCGTCGCCGTCAGCGGCCTCGCCTGGAGCGATCCGGCGCCGTTCAACGACGAGGTGACGTTGGCCGAGGCGTTGCTCGAGCCGACCCGCATCTATGTCAAGTCGATCCTCAAGGCCATACGCGGCACGCATGGCATCAAGGCGCTGGCCCACATCACCGGCGGCGGCTTTCCTGAAAACATTCCGCGCGTGCTGCCCAAGGATTTTTCGGCCGAGCTCGACCTCGAGGCGATCGACGTCCCAGCGGTGTTCTCGTGGCTGGCGAAGACCGGTGGTGTGGCGCCGGAAGAGATGATGCGCACCTTCAATTGCGGCATCGGCATGATTTTGGTGGTCGCTTCCGGCCAGGCGGCGCAGGTCGCCGCCGTGCTGCAGGAAGCCGGCGAGACGGTGACGCCGATCGGCCGCATCGTGCCGCGCCGCAACGCCGGCGTCATCTACCGGGGCTCGATCGGCCTATGAGCGCGCAGAGGAAACGCACCGTTGTCCTGATTTCGGGACGCGGCTCCAACATGACCGCACTGATCGCGGCGGCCAGCGACCCGGCCTTCCCGGCCGAGATCGTCGGCGTCATTTCCGACAAGGCCGACGCTGCCGGCCTCGGTGTGGCCAAGGCGCGCGGCATCGCCACACAGGTCATCTCCCGCGCCGACCATGGCAGCAAGCAGGCGCATGACGCGGCGATCGACGCAGCGCTTACGGCATTCCAAGCCGAGATCGTGGCGCTCGCCGGCTATATGCGCATCCTCACGCCCGGCTTCGTCCAGAAATGGCAGGGCCGCATGATTAACATCCACCCTGCCCTGCTGCCGGCGTTCAAAGGGCTCGACACCCATGCACGCGCGCTGGCCGCCGGCATGCGCATCCATGGCTGCACGGTGCATTTCGTCACGTCCGAGATGGACGATGGCCCGATCATCGCGCAGGCGGCCGTGCCGGTGATGGTCGGCGACAATGCGGATGCGCTGGCTGCCCGTGTGCTGAAGGCCGAGCACCGGCTCTATCCGCTGGCGCTGGGGCTGGTCGCCGAAGGCAAGGCGCGCATGGAGGCCGGCCGCACCGTGCTTGCCCACTTTGCCGACGATGCCGACAACGGCACCTCGGTGGTGATGGCACCCGACCCGCTGCGCGAGGAAGCCGACCTCGAGCATTTGGCGCGCATCACGCCTTGAGAGATTGGGTCAATGGACCTCTTCGATAGCGCGGTCCGGACCAAAGGCGACCTTGCCGGGGTCTTCGAATATGACCAGGCTGGAGACCAGCAAAACGCCACAGCATATTTTTACCTCTGCGAAATGCAGAGCAAAACGGTCGGGCCAATCATCGGCACAATACACATTCGATCTGGAGCCTGGCCAATCACCGAAGCGGACATCACTGTTAAATGGGACAAGGGTGAACGGCGTGTCGGCCTATTCATCTACGGCCAGTTGGCAGCGGCTTTCGATATCGAAGCCGGCACAAAGCACGGCGGTGGATATGGCAGAGATTTTCATGCCGATATTCCCTGGTCGGGATCAAATTGATGAAACAGCTTGCCTTGCTTCGCCACGCCAAATCGAGTTGGGACGACCCTGACCTCGATGATTTCGACCGGCCGCTCGCCGGGCGCGGGTTGAAGGCCGCCAAGTTGATGGGGCGCGAGCTTGCGACGCGCGACTGGCTGCCGGATCTGGTCCTGGTGTCGCCGGCGCTGCGAACCCGCGATACCTGGCGACTGGTGGCGGCGGAGCTGCCTGCGCATCCCCGGGTCGCGTTCGCAGAGGCGCTCTATGATGCTTCGGCAACGGATATTCTGAATCTGATCCATCAGGCCGACGCTTCGAGCGGCAGCTTGCTGGTGGTCGGCCACAATCCGGGTCTGGAAGATCTGGCCAAACAGCTTGCCGGATCAGGCTCGGAGGCCAAGGCGCGCAAGAGGATCGCGGAAAAATTCCCGACCGCAGCCCTTGCACGCTTCGTCTTCGAGGGCGACTGGTCCGGCCTGTCCTCGGCCCGGCTGACGCATTGTCTGGGGCCGAGGGATCTAGGTTAGGGGTGCAGGACAGGTGTGACGGGCAACCTGCCGTGCACCCTGCTCGAGACATCAGTTGCCCCAGATGCCCTGACCGGATTCGGGCAAGTCGGTGGTGGCTTTCGTCTTGGGCTCGGCAACCTTGTACCCAGCCATATCGGTGTTGCTGACCGCGCCAATGATGGCATGATCGACGCTGGCAACCGGGGCAACCGTCTGGTCGGCATTGTTGGAGCCATAGTGGTCGCTGCCGGCGAAAGCGCTGCCCGTGGCAACGAGGATGGCGGCGGCGGCGAGAGTAATCCTGTTCATTTTCAAGTCTCCTGGTTCTTCCGTTAGGCGGCGTCTTGGGAGGACGGTTCCGCTAAGGACAAGACCCCAGTCAGTTAGGCTTTATTCCTGGACACTGAATTTTTTTGCCGACTGCGAAGATCGGCTCGCCCAGTGTACGCGGCAGCTGGTGGCTATCCTTGTGCACAAAAAACAAGAGCGGCGGGCCAAGCCCACCGCTCTTTGTAATCAAGGCCTGCGTCGTAGATTAGCGGCCCCAGATGCCCTGGCCAGACGGAGCCGGCACGTTGGCATTGGCGTCAGCCTGCGCCTTTTCGGACTTGAAGATCGAGCCAGTGTGCGTGGTGTCGATGTTGGAGACCGAATGGCCGGCAACCGGCTGGTTGACATTGCTGGAGCCATAGTTGTCGCTGCCGGCAAAGGCGGTGCCCGTGGCAACGAGGATGGCGGCGGCGGTGAGTGCGATCTTGGTCATTTCAAATACTCCTGATTGAGGATTGATGGTTCTGGTTTGGGATGGTTCGGACAGACGCCGGCTTACCGGCCCCAGATGCCCTGGCCGGATTCCGGCTGGTCCGAATCGGGCGTCAGCTTGAAGCCGTGGTACTCGACCGGCTTGCGGATCGAAGCCGTGAAGCTGTGGTCGATTTTACCAGCGGGCACGGCCACGGCCGGCTGGTTGACATTGTCGGAACCATAGTGGTCGCTGCCGGCAAAAGCAGTGCCCGTAGCAACGAGGATGGCGGCGGCGGTAAGAGCGATCTTGGTCATTTTCTTTACTCCAGAGTTCTTCGTTCAGTCCGTCTAGTGGCGTGCCCTTGGGAGGAATTTCGCGTCGCTCGGACCACACCGAAATGGGTTTTTCGTTCGCCGACTTCCAATCACGAAGATGTTCCATCGCGCTCCGAATCCAGACCTTGAAACGGGGCCAGCAGCTGAAGCGGTCAAAATTTTCTTTATCAATATCAGACGGTTATCAGATGCACTCGGCAAACTGTACGGTCGTTCGCTGAACCCGCGTTCACCATCTCATCACGGTCCGTCAAGATAAATTGAACCGACTGGTTCGATTGATAGTCGGCGCTTGCGTCCGCTAGAATGACAACCCGGCTCTGTTTTTGCGGATTCCAACCTGTCGCAGATGGAGGCGGCGGTTGACGGTGTCCGTCGGTCCGAGCATTTGCCTTGCCGATCGATCGATATTATCGCTTGTGCACGATCATCAATCGGGCGTGACCTCGCTGTGCCGGTCGAACAACAGATGGAATTCCGGGTGACCTGCTTCCCAGGACAGCGATAGAAATGCGGCTGCTGCTCGTCGAAGACAATCGCGAACTGGCCGACTGGCTGGGCAAGACCCTGCGTCAGGCGAACTATGTCGTCGACGTCGTCCATGACGGCGAGGATGTCGAGCACGCGCTGGCCGCCGGCGGCCACGCGCTTGTCATCCTCGACCTGGCATTGCCTCGCATGGGCGGCCTGGAAGTGCTGCGCATGCTGCGGGCGCGCGGCAACCGGGTGCCGGTGATCGTGCTGACCGCCAATGCCAGTCTCGACGGCCGGGTCAAAGGCCTCAATGAAGGCGCCGACGACTATCTGGCGAAGCCCTTCCAGATCGAGGAACTGGAGGCGCGCATCCGTGTGCAGCTGCGCCGTGCCAATGACCGCACCGCGCCTGTCGTTGCTTGCGGCGATCTCGTCTTCGACACCAACACGCGGCTGTTTTCGCTGGCCGGCGAAACGCTGGCCCTGACACCGCGCGAGCATGCGGTGCTTGAACAACTGATGGTCAAGGCCGGACGCACGGTGAGCAAGGCGGCACTGTCGGCGGCGATCTACGATTTCGAGACCGATGCCGACCCCAGCGCCATCGAGATCTATGTGCATCGTGTGCGCAAGAAGCTCGAAGGGTCGCGGGTCCGTATCGTCACACTGCGCGGCCTCGGCTATCTCCTGCGCCATGAGGATTAACAGTCTTCGCTTGCAGCTTCTGGCCTGGGTGGTGCTGCCGCTCGTCGGGCTCGCCACCATCAATCTGTGGACCAGCCACGGCAACGCGCTGGCAACCGCGGATCTTGTCACCGATCGCATGCTGATGGGCTCGGCGCGCGCTATCGCGGAACGTGTCGCCGTGACCGACGGCGTGCTCGACGCCACGATACCGCCGGCCGCAATCGAGATGTTCGACACCGGTGATCGCGACAGCGTCTACTACCATGTCAAGACTGCCGGAGGGCGGCTGCTGACCGGCTATCCGGACCTGCCGGAGGCACCGAAGTCCTCCAACACAGAGGCGTCCTATCGCGACCATCGGCTGCGGTTGCTTACCTTCAGCCACACAGTGGTCGGCGCTGGAGACGACTCGCCGATCACCGTTACCGTTGGCGTCACGCTTGCCGGACACGATGCCTTGGTGCGGCGTCTCTGGTTTGGCGCCTTTGCGCAGCAGTTGGCGTTGGTGGCGATTGCCGGCTTGTTCGTCCTGCTGGGCCTGCACCGCGGCCTTGCGCCCTTGATCCGGCTGCGCGACGCGGTGCGCTCGCCAAGCCGCAGCGACCTCGACCCGGTCGAAGTGCCAGGCGCGCAAAGCGAGATCCGACCGCTGATCGATGCGCTGAACGCCTATATGGAGCGGGTGCGGGCGCAGATGGCGGCGCAGCGCCGCTTCATCGCCAATGCCGCACATCAGTTGCGCACACCGTTGGCGTTGCTGTCGACACAGGCGAGCTACGCGCTTCGCGAAAGTGCCGCCGACGCTCGTCAGGAAGCCCTGGTGGCGCTGCAGGCAAGCTCCGGCAAGCTGGCGCGGCTGGCCGAACAGCTCTTGACCTTGTCACGGGCAGAACCAGGCAGCCGGCGGCCGCGCGCCGACCGTATCGACCTGACCGAAGCCGCCCGCCACGTGCTGGAAACGCAGGCGCCGACGGCGATCGGTCGCAACATCGATCTCGGCCTCGAGGAGGCCGGCCCCGTGCCGGTCATTGGCGACGGCACCATGCTGCGCGAGATGATCGTCAACCTTGTCGACAACGCATTGCGCTACTCGGCGGCCGGCGGCAGCGTCACGGTGAAGCTGACGGCCGTTGACGACGAAGCCGTGCTGACGGTCGCCGACGACGGGCCCGGCATCCCGGCGGACGAGCGAGACCACGTGTTCGAGCGCTTCTACCGCATTGCCGGTTCGACCGAGGAAGGCAGCGGGCTTGGCCTCGCCATCGTGCGCGAGGTCGTCGAAAATGCCGGCGGCCGCGTCACCCTCGGGGATGGCGCGACCGGCGGTCTGGTGGTTGAAGTGCGGCTGCCGCTGGCGAGCAGCTAGCGTATGTCGCCGCTCACTGCGTCTCATGCAGGGGCTGGGGACGCCATTTCGCCAGGCGATCCTCGACCATGGTCATCAGATATTCGGCACCGAGTGCCACCACCATGACGATGACGATCGCAGCGTACATGCCGGCGGCGTCAAAGGATCCCTTGGCGATGTTGATCAGCAGGCCGATGCCGTAACGTGAGCCGACGAACTCGCCAACGATCGCGCCGATGATGGCAAAGCCGAAGCTGACATGCAGGCTGGCGAAGATCCAGCTCATCGCCGAAGGGACAATCACCGAACGGGTCAACTGCCAGTTGGACGCGCCGAGGATACGGGCGTTGGCGATCATTGCCCTGTCGGCTTCCCGCACGCCCTGAAAGGCATTGTGGAAGACAACGAAGAAAACCATCACGAAGGCAAGCGCCACTTTCGAAGCGAGGCCGAGGCCGAGGATCATGATGAAGATCGGCGCCAGAACCACGCGTGGGATGGAATTGATCACCTTGATGTAGATGGAGAAGATATCGGCGGCCATCCGGTTGCGGCCGAGCGCGACGCCGATGATGATACCGGCAACCGAGCCGGTCACAAAGCCGATGACCGATTCCTCCATGGTGACATAGAGGTGGTACCACAGAGGCCCCTCGGACGTTCCTTCTGTCGTCCATTCGTACAGCCGCTGCGCGATTGCGCTCGGCATTGCGTAGAAGAACGGATCGATCCAGGCTTGACGCGCGGCGATTTCCCACAGGCCGAGAAAGGCGACCAGAATGGCGACCCGCCAGAATATCACGGTGCGGCGGCGGTGCCGTGTCGCCTTCGCGGCGGCCGCCTCGATTTCCGCGTCCGAAGTGCCCGGCCTGAAAGCTCCTGCGCTGATGTCGATGGCAGCATCGGTCATGGCGTTCCTCCCTCAGGCTGCGGCGCGCGCATAGCTGGTTTCGACCTCTTCCTTGAGGTCCGCCCAGATCGTGCGCGAGTAATTGATGAAGCTCTGGTCGTAGCGGATATCGGCGACCACGCGCGGGCGCGGCAGATCGATGGTGTAGACCGACTTTACGGTGGCCGGCCCGGCGGTCAGGACATAGACCTTGTCGGCGAGCGCAATCGCCTCCTCAAGGTCATGCGTGACGAAGACCACCGAAGCCTTTGCCTCAGACCACAGGCGCAGCAGTTCCTCGTGCATCAAGACGCGTGTCTGCACATCAAGCGCTGAAAACGGCTCGTCCATAAGAAGGATCTCCGGGCCGTTTATGAAGGTCTGGGCCAACGCCACGCGCTTGCGCATGCCGCCGGAAAGCTGATGCGGATAATGCTGCTCGAAACGCGACAAGCCGACGCGGGCAAGCCAGTCGCGTGCCGCGGCGGTGGCGTCCGACTTCGCCTTGCCGCGAAAGAGCGGGCCGGCCATCACGTTCTCGATCACGGTTCGCCAGGGAAACAGGGCGTCACTTTGGAAAACAAAGCCGATGCGCGGGTCTATTCCCGTGACGGGGGCGCCCATGACACGAACCTCGCCGGCGCTTGGGCTTGCCAGCCCCGTGACAAGGTTGAGGGTAGTGGATTTTCCGCAACCGGTCGGACCGACAACGGCGACGAATTCGCCGCGCTCGACGGTCATGGTGAAATCGCGCAGTGCCGTCAGCGATTTGCCGGTGGGTGAGAGGAACCGCCTGCTGACATTGATCAGTTCAATCGCTGGTGTGGTCTTGTCATGGGCCATGGTGAAACTCCGGGTTCGAGCGGACGCACGCCGTCGGGCAGAGCCGCCCGGACGTTGAGAACTGACGATTGCCGGCGCGATGCCTTCATCGCGCCGGCACGGTCGGCTACTTGGCGTTCTTGACGAATTCCGAGGTGTAGGTCTTGGAGAGGTCGATCTGCTTGCCCTGCAGTTCCTTCTTGAAGGCTGAAAGCACCGTCAGCACCGTCTCCGGGCCGCCCTCAGGCATAATCCCGTCGGGGGTGAACATTGCCTTGCCTGCATCGAGGGCCTTCACGTAGCCCTCCTTGTCGCCGACATAATAGTCCTTCGGCATCTTGTCGGCGATTTCGGCGCCCGTATGGGTGTTGATGAATTTCTGCGTCTTGACGAAGGCATTGGCCAGCTTCTGCACGATGTCCTTATGCGCTTCGACCCAATCGGTCTGCATATAGAGGGAGGCGGCCGGGTAGGTGCCGCCGAGAGCAGCCTTGGTGCCTTCCATCGTGCGCATGTCGATGAGAACGGACGCTTCGCCGGTCTTCAGCAGTCGCGTGATCGTCGGCTCGGTCGTCATGCCTGCCTGGATCTTGTCCTGCTGCATGGCGGCGATGAAGGTGGTGCCGGCGCCGACCGGAACCGAGGTGAAGTCACCGAGCTTCAAACCGTTCTTGACGGCGAGATATTCCGTAAGAAAATTCGTCGATGAGCCTAGACCGGTCACGCCCAGGCTCATTCCCTTGAAGTCGGCAGGCGATTTGATCTCCGGGTGTTTCGTCGAAACAAGCTCGACCTCGCCCGGCGCCTGGCTGAACTGGACGATGGATTCGACGAATTTGCCCTTTGCCTGCAGGTCGATGCAGTGATCGTAGAAGCCGACAACCCCTTGCACGGCACCGGCGAGCATCTCGTTTTCGGCATCGACGCCGGCCGGTTCATTCAGCAACTCGACGTCGAGACCCTCGTCCTTGAAGTAACCAAGCGCTTCGGTCAGCTTGGCGGGCAGATAGATCTGTTTCTCATAGCCGCCGACCATGATGGAAACTTTTTCGTCGGCGCGCGCAGACGGCGCGGACAAGGCCATGGTGGCGACGAGTGCGGTTGTGGCGGCTGAATCAAGCAGTATTCGCGCGAGCGACATGGCCTCTTCCCTTTGTTCGTTTCCCGCGCCCCTCTCTCTCCCATCGCTTTCCGCGACAAATATGGAGCGCGCCCTACACTTATGGCACCAACCTTTCATCCACCTTTCAAGGCCGTCCCGAAAGTCACCGCAAACCTTACGGATCGGTAAGCCGATGCTGGCCGATCATGATCTGGATAGAGCAAGTTGCCGAAAACGAGGATCAGCAACAGTTCGTTTGGCTAATCACGCGATCGCGTCGCGGTCCGTTCGCCTCGCTCGGTCACCCAGTCCCAGCACGTCGCGCATGTCATATTCACCGGGCGGGCGCCCGGCCACCCAGAGGGCCGCGGCGATGGCGCCACGGGCGAACATGATGCGGTCGCCGGCCGAATGCGACAAGGTCACGGCCTCACCCTCGGCGCAGAAGCTGACGCTGTGCTCGCCGACAATGCTGCCACCACGCATCACCGCAAAGCCTATCTCGCCGGCCGGCCGTGCGCCGGTGACGCCATCGCGAACGCGCCTTGCGACACCCAGCTCGATGCCGCGTCCGCTGGCCGCGGCTTGTCCCAGCATCAATGCAGTGCCAGACGGCGCATCGATCTTGTGGCGATGATGCGCCTCGACGATCTCGACATCCCAGTCTCCGGGATCTAGCGCTCGCGCCGCCTGCTCGACCAATCCGACCAGCATGTTCAGCCCTAGCGAAAAGCTGCCGGAGCGGACGATGGCGATGGTTTTCGCGGCATCGGCGATGGTCGCCAACTCGTCGGCATCGAAGCCTGTCGATCCAATGACCAGGGCTGGCCCGCCACGGTCGGCGCAAGACCTTGCCAGATCAGCCGAGGCGGCCGGCGTGGTGAAGTCGATCACCACATCGGCCATGGCAAGCGCCTCGTCGCGGCTCACCAGACCTTCGCCGGAAATGCCCGGCCGATGGAAGCGGGCGGCGAGCGCCAGTCGCGCATCGGCCTGCACGGCGTCCGCCATCTGGCGGCCCATGCGGCCCAGCGCACCCGCGATGGCGATCCTGACCGGTGGTTGGGGCATGGCGCTATCCCGCGGCTATTTCCACATGCCGCGCATGCGCGCGCCAATGTCGAGGCGCACCTCCGGCCGGGGTGCCCTGCCCGGTGCCGCTTTCGCGCTCGGCCACGAGACCTGCTGGAAGGCAGCAAGGATCGAAGCCGGGATGAAGCGGGTGCGCGAGGCATAGAGGTGACGGTCGCCGCGCGCCGCCTGGCCGTGCGGAAAGAAGCGCTGCGGCATGACCAGGTTGAGATTGTCCTTGGCCCTAGTCATCGCCACGTAGAGCAGCCGGCGCTCCTCCTCGATGTCCTCCTTGGTGCCGACACCCAGATCGGCCGGAATGCAGCCGTCGACCGTGTTGAGCACGAAGACATTCTTCCATTCCTGGCCCTTGGCCGAATGGATGGTCGACAGGATCAGATAATCCTCGTCACGGTGCGGCGGTCCCGCCTGGTCGCTGGTGGCGTCCGGCGGGTCGAGCGTCAGCTCGGTGAGGAAGCGTTCGCGCGACGCATAGCCCGAGCCGATCTGCTCGAGCTGCAAAAGGTCGGCCCGGCGCGTGATCGCGTCCTCGTGGATGCGCTCCAGGTGCGGCTCGTACCAGAGCCTGACCTGTTCGAGGTCGGCCGGCCATTTGGCGGCCGCCCGCAGACCGGAATAGAGCGCGACGAAGCCCGGCCAGTCATCGGCCGCGCGTTGCGGCGGGCGCCAGCCGGCAAGGCCCATGGCCTCATCCAGCGCAGTGGTCATCGTCTCGACGATCTGTGCGGCGGCCGAGGGGCCAATGCCCGGCATGAGCTGCAGCACGCGGAAACCGGCGACGCGGTCGCGCGGATTTTCGGCAAAGCGCAGCACCGCCAGCACATCCTTGACGTGGGCGGCATCGAGGAACTTCAGGCCACCAAACTTGACGAAAGGAATGTTGCGCCGGGTCAGCTCGATCTCCAGCGGACCGCTGTGGTGCGAGGCGCGAAACAGCACCGCCTGGGATTTCAGCGCCGTGCCGGCCTCGCGTTCGGCCAGAATGGTATCGCAGACGAAATTGGCCTGCTCGACCTCATCGCGCACGCTCACCAGTCTTGGCTTGTCGGTTGATTTGCGCTCCGACCACAGGTTTTTGGTGAAGCGCTCCGAGGCCTCGCCGATCACCGCATTGGCGGCGGCCAGAATGGTCTCGGTCGAGCGGTAATTGCGCTCCAGCATCACCACGTCGGCGGCCTGCGCGAACTGTTTTGGGAAGTCGAGGATATTGCGCACCTCGGCGGCACGGAACGAATAGATCGACTGCGCATCGTCACCAACCACGGTCAGCCCGGCGCCGTCGGGTTTCAACGCCATGAGGATCGAGGCCTGCAGCCGATTGGTGTCCTGGTATTCGTCGACCAGGACATGGTCGAAACGCCCACCGAGATGGGCCGCTATTTCGGGCTCGGCCGCCATCTGCGCCCAGTAAAGCAGCAGGTCGTCGTAATCGAGGACGTTCTGCGCCTGCTTGGCCTCGACGTAACCGGCGAACAACTGCTTCAGCTGCTCCGCCCAGCCGGCGCACCAGGGAAAGGCAGACCCCAGCACTTCGCCCAGCGGCGCCTGCGCGTTGACGGCACGCGAATAGATGGCAAGGCAGGTGCCCTTGGTGGGAAAGCGCGCCTCTGTCTTCGAGAACCCCAGCTCATGCCGGACCAGATTCATCAGGTCGGCGGAATCCTCGCGGTCGTGGATGGTGAAGGCCGGGTCAAGGCCGATCTCCAACGCATAGTCGCGCAGCAGCCGGGCACCGATGCCGTGAAAGGTGCCGGCCCAGGTCAGCGCATCGGTGATCACCGCGGCGTCGCGGCCGAGCACTTCGCCGGCGATGCGCTCGACGCGCCTGGCCATTTCGGACGCGGCGCGGCGCGAAAAAGTCATCAGCAGGATGCGGCGCGGATCGGCCCCCTTGACGATCAGATGGGCGACGCGGTGCGCCAGCGTGTTGGTCTTGCCCGAACCGGCGCCAGCAATAACCAGCAGCGGCCCGGCGATCTTGCCGTCGCCATGCTCGACGGCGACACGCTGGGCGTCGTTCAGCCGGGCGAGATAGGCAGGCTGGACGGTCGCTTCCATAAAGGTCGAATCAGAGGTGGCGAGGTTCATCGCCCATCAAGCATCGTTTCTGCTTTGTTCGCAACGTCGATGCGAGGGATGTATTGGCGCGTGTGAAGGATCACCCTAGCGCTGCGGGTCGATCCCCATCGCCACTGACTGCCGGCGCAAGGCTTCACGATCATATCGCGACGGCGGCACCAGCAGCGGGTCGACAGTGTCGGGCACGTCTTCGACCATCTTCCTGGTGATACGATAGGTGACATAGGCCAAAGCGCTGGCGACAAGCAGACGGAACATGGTTGCAATACTCCATTGGAGCAGGACCAACCGAGGAAACGGCATTTGGTTCCCCCTGTCGACCGGCTTGACCGCGCGGTAAAGATCGAGGGCAGGCGACAGCTTCCGCTGATGCGCCCATTTCTCCGGTATTTCGGTGACGCGTTCATCGAGACGCTGGAGTGGAACTTCGCATTGCGAAGTTCGTGCCCGCCTCGCGCCGCCTCTGGCGCTCAGATCGTCAGCAAAGAGAACTTTTGGAGAAGAAGGCCGGCGCCGCTTGGGAGGAGGAATGAAGCGCCGGCCAAGCGGATAAAAGGTCCGCCGCACACCAGAGGTTAGCTGAGTCTTTCCCCTGCGTCATCGGGCGATTGTCTTCGTTAAAAGCGTACCGATCCACACGAACTGCTGGTCGCCGGCCCGTCACGCGCGTGTCTTGACCATCATCCCGGCAATCTCCTTGAGGAGTTTTGCCGCCACGATGGCGGTCAGATTGGCGATGTCGCGAGGCGGGTTTAATTCAACGATATCAGCGGCCACGATCGGCTGGTTGACCGACTGAATCAGGCTGATGACCTGACGGGTGGTCAGACCACCGGGTTCGCGGTGCGAGACACCTGGCGCAAAGGCCGGGTCGAGCCCGTCGAGGTCCATCGAGATATAGACCGGCGTCTTGAGATCGAGCTGCAGACCATCGCCAAATCGCGCCGCCTCGATCACCTCGACACCGAAGCGCTTGAATTGGTCGCGATGATGGTCGTTGACGGTCCGCAAGCCGACCTGGATGAGGCGGTCGGCAAGCCGCTCTTCCATGATGCGGGCAAAGGGCGAAGTGTGGGAGCGCGGATTGCCCTGATAGGCATCATACATATCGGGGTGCGCGTCGATGTGCAGAATGGTCAGGCTGGGGTGTCGGCGGCGCACCGCACGCAGTATCGGCCAGGAAATGGCGTGGTCGCCGCCGAGGCAGATCAGCGGATCGCCCGGCTCCAGCACTCGCCCAACCTCGCTTTCGATCAGGTCCCATGGATCGGTTGCAACGTCGAAGCCGATGTCGCCATGATCGACAAGCCTGTCGGTCAGATCGAAACCGGTTTCGCTCCACATGCTGTAGGCATCGGAGAACAATTCGGGACGGATATGGGCAGGCGCTTGCGCCGGCCCCTTGAAGCAGGACGAGTTGTCGTCGTGGGGAATTCCCAGAAGCGAAATCCTGGTCATCGGCGCCCGATCTCCGTCGACGGGAGTTCAATAGAAACTGGGGGAGTCCAATAACCTCGGGAGCTGGCTGTCGATAGCGATGGTGTTTGGGCCAGCGGCGGCTTGGCAATCAAACCGCGATCATCTCCCGGCTTCGAGTCTTTGCCTGACCACTGCGACATGGAAATTCGTGCCGAACAGCAGCCCGTCATCGTTGAAGTCGTAGCTCGAATTGTGCAGCGACGCCGACGTCTCGCCATTGCCGAGGAAGACGAAACAGCCCGGCACATGGTCGAGGAAGCGGGCGAAATCCTCCGAGGCGGTCATCGGCTCACGGGCGACGGCGATGTTGCCGGGCTCGAAGACGTTTCTGGCGGCGGCAAAGGCCTGGTCCACCAGTTCGGCGTCATTGTGCAGCGGCACGAATTCGCGTGTGTAATTGACCTCGGCGCTGACATTGTAGGCGGCAGCGGTGCCAGAGGCGATGATGCGCATCTGCCGCTCGATCTCGGCGCTGACCTCGGGACGGAAGCTGCGGGCATCGCCAAGAATGCGGGCAAGACCGGGCAGTGCGTTGCGGGTGCCGTCGGTGATCAGCTCGGTCACCGACACCACAGATATGTCGGCCGGGCTTAACCGGCGCGAGACGATGGTCTGCAGACAGGTGACCAGCGCGCAGGCGGCGACCAGAGTTTCGTTCCCCGAATGCGGCCGCGCGGCGTGGCCGCCTAGCCCTTTCAGCACGATCTCGAAATTGTCCTCGGCCGACATGATCGGGCCGGCGCGGGTCTCGAAATGCCCGACAGGCAGGCCGGGCATGTTGTGCAGGCCAAAGATCTCGTCGAAAGGGAAGCGCTGCATCAGGCCATCGTCGAGCATAGCCAGCGCGCCCTTGCCCCATTCCTCGGCCGGCTGAAAGACGAAACGCACGGTGCCATCGAAACCGCCTTCTTCGGCCTGCAGCTTTGCCGCGCCGAGCAGCATGGCGGTGTGGCCGTCATGGCCGCAGGCATGCATGATGCCGGGATTGCCGGATCGGTAGGGCGCGGTGGATTGCTCGGTGATACGCAACGCATCCATGTCGGCCCTGAGTGCAATCGCACGGTTGCCGGTGCCACGCTTCAGCGTGCCGACGACGCCGGTGCCGCCGACGCCCTCGGTGACATCGTCGAGGCCGAATTCGCGCAGCTTGGCGGCGACGAAGGCCGCGGTGCGCTTTTCCTCGAAGCCGAACTCCGGATGTGCGTGCAAGTCGCGCCGCCAGGAAATCATCTCCCGCTTCAGCGCGTCACGATCAAATTCGGACATTCCTTCTGCCCCTCCTGACCTACTTTGCAAGGTCTGTGACTACATCAAGCAGGATGTTGGCACCGGCAACAAGCCCGGCATCCTCAGTGTGCTCGCGCGGGCTGTGGCTGATGCCGCCGGCGCTCGGCACGAAGATCATCGCAGCCGGCGCGATACGTGCCATCATCTGTGCATCGTGGCCGGCGCCCGACGTCATGCGTTTGACGCCGAGACCGCGGTTTTTCGCGGCGGCCTCGATCAGTTCGACGATGCGGATGTCGAAGATCACCGGCTCGAAGCGGGCCAGCCGCTCGACCGAGATCGTCACGCCTGCGGCGGCGGCAAGCTGCTCGAGATAGGCAGCAAGCGCGGCCTCCTCCGCCTGCAGGCGCTGCTCATCGGGATCGCGCAGATCGACCGTGAAGACGGCTTGGGAGGGAATGACGTTGATGGCGTTCGGCTCGAAACGCATCGTGCCGACGGTGGCCACCATAGGCGTGTTCGAACCCTTGGCCCGGTCGTGCAGGTAAGTAATGACCCGCGCGGCGGCATGGCCGGCGTCGCTGCGCATCGACATCGGCGTGGTGCCTGCATGGTTGGCGACGCCGTCGATGGTGATGCGTTGCCAGGAGATGCCTTGCAGATTCTCCACCGCGCCGATCGGCACGCCTTCGCGCTCAAGCACCGGCCCCTGCTCGATATGCAGTTCGAGATAGGCGTGCGGCTTGAGGAAGCCGGGTTCTGTGTCACCGGCATAGCCGATGCGAGCAAGCTCCTGCCCGAGCACGCTGCCGTCGGTGCCGACAGCCGCCAGCACCGTCTCGACGCCGATGCCGCCGGCATGCACCAGTGAGCCCATCATGTCGGGGGTATAGCGCACGCCCTCCTCGTTGGTGAAGGCGGCGACCACGACCGGGCGCGACGGCGAAAAGCCTGATGCCTTGAGGGTCTCGATCACCTCCAGCCCGGCAAGCACGCCGTAGCAGCCGTCATAGATGCCGGCATCGATGACCGTGTCGATATGCGAGCCGACGACCAGTGGCGCTTGCCCGGCATTGTCCGGGCTTTGCCAGATGCCGAAAATGTTGCCGACCCGGTCGATTGCGATATCGAGCCCAGCCTGCCTCAGCCAGCCAACGAGGAGGTCGCGGCCCAGCCGGTCGGCATCGGAGGCGGCAAGGCGCACCAGCCTGCCTCACTGTCCCGACCAACAGCGCCGAGTTCGCGGATACGGCCAAGCAGGCGCTGTGCGTCGACCGCGATCACAACGCCGCTCCTGCAAGCATCTTGCCGGCCAGCACATCGGCCGGGCTCGTGCCAACCAGTTCGGCATAGCGATATGGGTCGGTGGCGCCTTCGGTGTTGATCACCAGCACCCGGGATTTTCTATCGAGTCCGAGGTCGACCTGGTTGTCGGCCACCGCCCGGATCAGCCCTGCAAGGCCGACGCCGCCGCTTTCGCCGGCGACGATCACCGGATCGCCGGCACCCGGCCGCGCCAGCCGCCGCATCACCGCGATGGCCTCGTCATCATCCACCGTCATGAAGGCATCGGCGGCGCGCGCCAATACCCGCCAGGCGACCGGAGAGGCTTCGTAGCATTCAAGCATCGCCATCACGGTCGGCTGGCCATGCGCAACCTTGACCGGGCGCCCGGCCTGGGCGGCTGCAAAAACGCAAGCGGCACGCGCGGGCTCGACCACGATGAAGGACGGCCTGGCGTCGCCGAGCACGATGGCGAGATGGCCGGCCACCGCGGCGGCAATGCCGCCGACACCGGCCTGCACAAAGACATGGGTTGGCGGTTCGCCGAGCTGGCGCAGCGCTTCGCGCACGATAGCCGTATAGCCCTGCATGACGAGGCCGGGAATGCGCTCATAGCCCGGCCACGAGGTGTCGGACACCACGGTCCAGCCCTTCTCATCCGAAACTTGAGCGGCTTGCCTGACCGAGTCGTCATAATTGCCGTCGACGCGGATCATCTCGGCGCCATAGCGAGCGATGGCGGCGATACGCTCCTCGCTGACGCCGGCGTGGACGAAGATCGCCGCACGCGCACCAACGAGTTGCGCACCTTGCGCGACCGAGCGGCCATGATTGCCGTCGGTGGCGCAGGCAACCGTCATCGTCGCGGCAACTGCCCGAACATCCGGTTGATTGAGATCGGCCACATCGACAGGCCGACCAAGCGACCGGCTTGCCTCTTCCAGCACCAGACGGAAGACAGCATAGGCGCCGCCCAGCGCCTTGAAGCTGCCGAGGCCGAGGCGAAAGCCCTCATCCTTGACATGCAACGCACCGATGCCGAGCTCGGCAGCGAGCGCCGGCAGCGCATGCAACGGCGTCTGCCGGTGATTGTCGCGGCGGGCAAGGAAACGCTCGACCGTGTCGGCCCCGGCAACCCCGAGCGTTTCGGAATCGGCCGGGTCGAGCGGCTGGCGGTGCAAGGCATTGCGATTGGGCAGGAACACTGGCGGCCTCCTTGGCGTTCAGCGAGAACATATTGCAGGACCGGCGCAAAGAGCGCTGTAATACGACCCTCGAAATGCAAGATTGTTTCGTCAGGATCTCTCCATTGCCGGCATCGCCACCCTCACTCGACAGTTTCGATCTCGCCATCCTTGCCATCCTGCAGCGGGACAACACGACGCCGCAGCGGCTGATCGGCGAAGCGGTCAACCTGTCGGCGCCGGCGGTGCAGCGCCGCATCAAGCGCATGGAACAGACCGGTGTCATTGCCGGCAACGTCGCCGTGGTCGAGCCGGCGGCGGTCGGCCAGCCCATCACCATCTTCGTCGAGGTGGAGCTCGAGAGCGAGCGCACCGAGCTGATCGACGCGGCCAAGCGGCAATTCTCGGCCGCGCCGGAAGTGCAGCAATGCTACTACGTCACCGGCGAGGCCGATTTCATCCTGGTCATCACCGTGGCCGACATGGGCGCCTATGAGGCGCTGACGCGAAAACTGTTCTTCGACAGCAACAATGTGCGGAAGTTCCGCACTTTCGTCGCCATGGACCGCGTCAAGATCGGGCTGACGGTGGCCTTACCCGGATGAGGTTTGCTGGCAGGCAAGCCCTCGCCTGCCCGCCATGTTTCTGACATTCTCGGCGCCACGAATTCGGCGGCGGAGGCGCGCTTGGACGACCCAGTTGCAATCATCGGTGCCGGGCCGGCAGGCCTGGCCATTGCTGCATGCCTGCGGCAGACAGGGGTCGACTTCGTCATCTTCGAAAAAGAGGAGCAGACCGCGCCCGCCTGGCGACGCCACTATGAGCGCGTCCACCTGCACACGACCAAACGTTATTCCTCGCTGCCCTTCGTACCCTTTCCCAGGAATTATCCACGCTACGTGCCGCGCGATCTCTTCGCCGACTACCTCGACGCTTATGCGCAGCGCTTCGACTTGCGTCCCCGATTTGGTGAGACAGTGCGGGCGATCACCCGGCAAGGCAGAGGCTGGCATGTCGAAGCGACATCCGGCACCCTGCATGCCTCTCACGTAGTGATCGGGTCGGGCAATAATGCCGAGCCGCTGATGCCCGGATTTGCCGGCACCGATGCCTTCAGGGGTCAAAGGCTGCACAGCGCCGACTATCGCAACGCCACGCCTTTTGCCGGCCAGTCGGTGCTGATCGTCGGCATGGGCAACACCGGCGCCGAGATTGCGCTCGACCTGGTGGAAGGCGGCGCGCGACCGACGATTTCGGTGCGCGGCGGCGTTCATATCGTGCCGCGCGAGCTGCTTGGCGTGCCCATCCAGATGATCGGCATGGCGTCGCGCCTGATGCCCCAACGCATCAATGATGCCTTGTTCCCCGTCATCCTCGATCTGGCGCTGGGCAGGCTGGAGAAATATGGGCTCAGGCGGCCGAAGCAAGGGATGTTGCAGCAGATCGCCGTGGCGGCGCGCATCCCGATGATCGATGTCGGCACGGTCCGCAAGATCCGCGAAGGCGCGATCAAGATCGCACCCGACATTGCCAAGATCACCGAACGAGGCGCCCATTTTGCCGACGGCAAGCATGGCGAGTTCGATGCGATCATCTTCGCGACAGGCTTCCGGCCGGGCTACGCCAGGTTGCTGGGGCCCGGCATCCAGCCGGGTCGCAGCGGCGTCAATGCGAGGGCTTCGGAGCTCGGCCTATATCTCATCGGCTTCCACAATCCGGTCACCGGATTGCTGCGCGAAATCTCGATCGAGGCCGAGCAGATCGCCGACGACATCCGGCTGCGACAAGACCGAAAGAAGGTGGCCGAAATCCTGCCGGTATGAATTGGCGCGAGAGGAGCGGAGCTCTCTTCAGCCTCAGCTTGCCGCGCGCAGCCACACCTTGTTGTCGTGGAAGGCAGCGCCACCATAGGGAGCCGGCGCATCGGCGCCGGTCAGCACGTTGATGCCTTCGCCGCGCTCATGCGCGCTGTTTGGCCAGATGCCTTCGGCGATGACGACGCCGCGCTTGATGCCATCGAACAGTTTTGTGTGCAGCACCACTTCGCCGCGCTGGTTGCCGACCTCGACACGGTCGCCGTTGGCGAGCCCATGGGCCGCCGCATCGTCGGGATGCAGAAGCAGTTCCGGCCGCACTTCCTTGGCCTTCGACACAGGTGTTTCCGAAAATGTCGAGTTGAGGAAATTGCGCGCCGGCGATGTCGCCAGCCGGAACGGATGTGCCTCATCGGCGACCTCGATCAGGTCGACATGGTCGGGGAATTCCGGCAGCCGCTCCACCGGTCCGAACAAGCCCATGCTCCTCGGCGGCCGGTTGGGGGCCGCCTGCCCGGTCCAGTCGGCGCGGAAGCGGAATTTCCCGTCCGCATGGCCAAATCCCTTGATGAAATGCGCGGTGTCGAAATCCGGCTGCAGGTCGACCCACTTGTCTTCCTTCAAGCTGTCGAAGCTGCCCAGCCCGCGCTTGCCGAGGATGATGTCGATATGCTGCTGCTCGGTCAGGCCGAAGCCCGGTCGGTCGGCGACGCCGAGGCGCTGCGCCAGTTCCTCGATGACGAAATGGTTGGTGCGTGGTCCTTCCGGCGGGTCGATCAGCTTGGGGCCGAGCGTGATGTGCTGGTTGCCGCCGCCCTTGTAGATGTCGTCGTGTTCGAGGAACATCGTCGCCGGCAACACGACATCGGCGAGCTTTGCCGTGTCGGTCATGAACTGCTCGTGCACGCAGGTGAACAGGTCGTCGCGCAGAAAACCCTGCTTCACCAGCCGCTGTTCGGGCGCGACATTGGCCGGATTGGTGTTCTGGATCAGCATCGCCGTCACCGGTGGGCCACCATAGAGCGCGTCCTTCGCCCCGGTCAGCACAGGGCCGATGCGCGAATGGTCGAGATAGCGAATCAAGGGATCGCGCATCTTGGTGCCTTCCAGCACATCCTGGTTGAGCTTGAAGATGCCGGAATTGGAATGGAAGGCGCCGCCGCCCTCATATTGCCAGCAGCCGGTGACGGCGGCGATGGAGGCGGCCGCGTGCATGTTGACCGAGCCGTTGCGCTGGCGCGCAAAACCATAGCCGAGGCGGAAATAGGTCTTCTTTGTCGTGCCGACGAGCCGGGCAAACGCCTCGATCTCGGCGACCGTCAAACCGGTAATGGCCGCTGCCCATTCCGGTGTGCGAGTCCTCAGATGCTCTTCCAGCCCTTTCGGATCGTCCGTGTACTTTTCGAGATAGGCGCGGTCGGCCATGCCTTCCCTGAACAGGACATGCATGACCGCGCAGGCCAGCGCGCCGTCGGTGCCGGGCTTCAGCACCAGGCCGAGATCGGCCTGCTTCATCGTCGCGTTCTCATAGACGTCGATGACGACGATCCTGGCGCCACGCGTCTTGCGTGCCTTGATGGCGTGGGTCATGACGTTGACCTGGGTGACCACTGCATTGGTGCCCCAGATCACCACGCAATCGGATTTCGCCATCTCGCGCGGATCGGGCCCGCGTAGGGCGCCGGCCCCCATCATCCAGCCAGTCCAGGCCAGATTGGTGCAGATCGAGCCGAAGAAGCCGGAGTACTTCTTGGCGTGGCGCAGCCGGTCGATACCGTCGCGCTGCACCAGCCCCATCGTGCCGGCATAGTAATAGGGCCAGACCGTCTCCGAGCCGTATTTCTCCTCGGCCGCGATGAATTTTTCGGCGACGAGGTCGAGCGCGGCCTCCCAGCTTGCTTCCTTCCAGGCGCCGTCGCCCTTGGCGCCGGCCCGCACCAGCGGCTTCAGCAAACGGTCGGGATGATGGACAC
The DNA here is from genome assembly GCF_042431665.1 of Mesorhizobium kowhaii. Classification (NCBI taxonomy): domain Bacteria; kingdom Pseudomonadati; phylum Pseudomonadota; class Alphaproteobacteria; order Hyphomicrobiales; family Phyllobacteriaceae; genus Mesorhizobium; species Mesorhizobium kowhaii. Next base: position 41,112 of record NZ_JBHLYT010000176.1, on the reverse strand, counting down.
GGTCGGCATAGCGCGCGACCTTGGCGCAGATGACGCCTGCCGTATAGCTGTTGGCTTTGGCGCCATGGACGCGGCCGATGCGGTTGCCATCGAGCAGCTCGACCTCGAGCGCGCAGGTCGACGGGCAATCGTGCGGACAGGCCGAATGGCCGATTCTGAGCTTGGCGTGCTGGTTCATGGCACTTGTCTAACGGCTTTCGGGCGCGGCGTGTAGGGCCAGTTACACGCCGTCGGTTCGCTTGAAGAGCGCATTGTAGGCGCCGCATTTTGGGCAATGCATATGGCGCTCGACATGCGCGGCCCCTGCCCCCGCGTCGACGACAACCAGATTGCCTTCTCCGCATTCAGGGCATTTTACGACAGCCCCTGGATTGATCGCCAAAACCTTCGCAGCCCCAATCCAAGATTCCTTCGACATACCTACTCCGCCGTGCCTTCCTCATACTCGGCCGACATGGTCAGCCATTTTTCCTCGTGGCCGGCCAGCGTCTGGGCCAGTTGCGAGCGCTCCTTGGCCAGTCGCGTCGCCGTCGAGGGATCCTTCTCGTAGACGGCCGGATTGGACAGCTCGTCCTCGATGCCGTCGATGCGCTTGCGGATGCGGTCCATCAGCGCTTCGGTGGCGCGGATTTCCTTGGCCAGCGGCTCGAAGGCGGCGCGGCGCGCTGCCGCATCGCGGCGGCGGTCGGCCTTTGACGCCTTGTCCGCCTCGCGCTTGCCGCGGCGGTCGCCGGACACACCGGTGACCAGCGTCTTGTAGTCCTCGAGGTCGCCGTCATAGGGGTTGACCGCGCCGTCCTTGACCAGCCACAGCCGGTCAGCGGTCGCCTCCAGCAGGTGGCGATCGTGCGAGATCAGGATCACCGCACCGGGAAATTCGTTCAGCGCATGGATCAGCGATTCGCGGCTGTCGATGTCGAGATGGTTGGTCGGCTCGTCGAGGATGAACAGGTTCGGTCCCTCGAAGGCCGACAGGCCCATCAGAAGCCGCGCCTTCTCGCCACCGGACAGATCCTTTGCGGCGGTGTTCATCTTTTCGGTGGTGAGGCCGAACCGGGCGACACGGCCGCGCACCTTGGATTCCGGCGCCTCCGGCATCAGCCGGCGCACATGCTCATAGGCGTTTTCGTCAGGCCGGAGATCGTCGAGCTGGTGCTGGGCAAAGATCGCCACCTTCAGGCCGGGCGCCACCGTCATCGTGCCGGTCTCCTGCTTCAGCCGGCCGGACAGCAATTTGGCGAAGGTCGACTTGCCGTTGCCGTTGGCGCCAAGCAGCGCGATGCGGTCGTCGGCATCGATGCGCAGCGTCATCTTCTTGAGGATCGGCTGCCCTTCGGTGTAGCCGACATTGACGTTGTTCAGCGCCACGATCGGCGAGGCCACCGTCTTCACCGGCTCGGGGAAGGAGAATGGCCGCACCGCGTCGTTGACGATCGCGGCGATCGGCTTCATCCTCTCCAGCGCCTTGATGCGCGACTGCGCCTGTCTTGCCTTCGAGGCCTTGGCGCGGAAGCGTTCGACGAAGGATTCCATATGCTTGCGGGCGGCTTCCTGCTTGACCCTGCCCTTCTCCTGCAGTTCCTTCTGCTCGGTATACTGGCGCTCGAACTGGTCATAACCGCCGCGCCAGAAGGTCAGCTTCTTCTGGTCGAGATGAACGATCGAATTGACGGCGCGATTGAGCAGGTCGCGGTCGTGCGAGATCAGAAGTACTGTGTGCGGATACTTCGACACATAGTTTTCCAGCCACAGCGTGCCTTCGAGGTCGAGATAATTGGTCGGCTCGTCGAGGAGCAAAAGGTCGGGCTCAGCGAACAGCACCGCCGCAAGCGCCACGCGCATGCGCCAGCCGCCGGAGAAGGACGAGGCCGGGCGGCGCTGCGCAGCATCATCGAAGCCGAGACCGGCAAGAATGGTGGCCGCGCGAGACTCGGCTGAGTGCGCGTCGATGTCGGCCAACCGCATGTGGATGTCGGCGATGCGGTGCGGATCGGTGGCGGTCTTTTCCTCTTCGAGCAACGCAGTGCGCTCGAGATCGGCCTTGAGCACAATCTCGATCAGCGCGTCCTCGGTGCCGGGCGCTTCCTGCGCCACCTGGCCGATGCGCGTGTTCTTGGGCAGGCTGATCGAGCCGGTCTCGGAAGCCAGGTCACCGGTGATGGCCTTGAACAGCGTCGTCTTGCCGGTGCCGTTGCGACCGACAAGACCGGCCTTGGTGCCAGCCGGCAAGGTCAGCGAGGCGTGGTCGAGAAGCAGGCGTCCGGCCATGCGGAGCGAAAGGTCGTTGATGATCAGCATGGCCGCGCTTTTGCACCGGACATCAACGCTTCGCAAGACCTTGTGGGCCAGTTGGCCGCACAAGGCCTGAAAACGACGCCCGCAAGGGCGCCGTCAAGGCAGCCGATCAGCCTGCCTACCCGGTCAAGCAGCGCTCAGGCAGTCGCCTTGCGCTTCGTCGCCTTGGCTACGACGGCCGGCGCTGCTGCCGGTTTGCGGCCAAGTCCTGTCGACTTTGCCAGCGCCGACCGTGTCGCCGAATAGTTTGGCGCAACCATCGGATAGTCCGGCGGCAAGCCCCATTTGGCCCGGTAGTCGTCCGGGCTCAGGCCATAGTCAGTCCTGAGGTGTCGCTTGAGCGACTTGAACTTCTTTCCGTCCTCAAGGCAGATGATGTAGTCGGGAAACACCGACTTCTTCGGGTTCACGGCCGGAACCAGGCTTGGGCTTTCCGTGACAGGCGCACCAGCCAGCTTGCGAACCGAAGCGCTGACGCTGGCAATTAGCTCCGGCAGACCGGAAGCCGGAAGCGGATTGTTGCCTATATAGGCCGAGACAATATCGGCCGTCAGTTCGATAACGGTCTTATCATCGATATTTGACAATTCTTTCATCCTATTTGCGACAAAGTCATCCACCCCAGCGAAGACTTATGTCTATGTATCTCCTCAACCCCGTCCCCCAACGGACCGCCAAGTCTCAAAAATGAATCAAGACTCGCAACAATTATCTTTCATGGAAAATCGACGACGCGCAAATTAGAAAATCTAATACTTGGGACTAGCAGACTTCGCAGCATGGCCGTCGGCCAATATCTCTAGAATACGCTTCCACCGGGCGCAACGCCTGAAATCCTTTTGTTCTATGGCCTTTTCGGCTTTCATAGCGGCATAAAGCGGTGCCTCGGCGCCAAATTCCTTGATCAGCCAATGCGCTTCCTGCCTGGCCAGACGCTCATTTTCGTCAAACATGGTTCTCGGCCTCCGAACGCTCCACGCCGACCGCGACGCAACTGCCGATGACAAGGACGGCTCCGACAATGGCCGTCATCGTCAGCCTTTCGCCGGACAGGGTCAGCAGCAGCGTCGAGGCGATCGGCGTCAGATAGGCGACGACCGCGACCTTGCCGCTGCCTTCGAGCTTCAAGGCGCGCGACCAGAAGTAGTAGCCCAACCCCATCGGACCGGCGCCGAGATAGAGGCCGAAAACGAGGTCCGTCCCGACGGGCCAGGCGAAGCCGTCGCGAGCGCACCACAAAAACGTCAAGGCGACACCGATCAGCGACGATGGCAGCAACAGACGATCCGGCGAGGTGGCAACCCGTCCCACCATGATCGAATAGAAGGCCATGCACAGTGCGGACCCGAATGCGGCGACATAGCCGACGAAATCGCCCTGGAGCCAGGATTGGTTGCGCCCTCCCGAAATCACCAGAGCAACGCCGATGAAGCCCACGACCGCGGCGAGGCCCAGCAGTGCCGGGCGCCGCGGATTGTCCAAAGTGATGACCGCCGCCGCGACCATCAACGGCCAGGTGTAGGCCACCAGATTGGCCTCGATCACCGGCATCGAGGCGAAAGCGATGTATTGCAGCACCATGGTGCCGACCAGACCGATGAAGCCGACCGCGAGAGACACGAGCGCGGCCCCGGCCGAGACCGGCGCGGCTCTTTCCCGGCTCCTCAACCGGATGGCGGCGAAGACGAGTGCAGCGCCTGTAAATTGCAGGAACTGTACCTGCGACACCGGATGGCTGGCCAGCAGGGATTTGCCGACCAGCGCATTGGTCGACCACAACGCCACCGCTCCGGCAGCAAAGACCAGCGCGGATATCGAGCCAGATCCATGCCGAAAGAATAGGCATGGGGCTCTATCTCTGTGTTTGACCATGATCCTGTCCGAAAACCGGTTCCCACTTTTCGGGATCGTGGTTCCTTACCATGATTCCCTTGCTCCGCCCGGAGCCGGCGTCTCGGACGACACCGGGACGGGATGCTCTTCCTCAAACCGGCGATAGGCCGGCAACTGGTTGGTCCAGACGTCTTCGGCCAGTTCGTTGACCCATTCGCGGTCATGGTCGTTGTCCGCGGCGAGATAGAACATGCGGTTGTCGTCGACGTAGGGCTTGGCCACCGAGCGCTGGTTGAGCACCAGCGTGACGCGCTCGCCGAATCGGATCGGCGCGGTGCGGTGCAGGACCCCGAGAAACTGCCCAAGCGTCGCGTAATTCATTTTGTGATCGATGCGCATGACACGGTTGCGCGGAATCTCGCGGCCGGATTCGAGGATGGCGCGGCCGGTTTCGGAGTCGTCGCAGTAGATTTCGAGGTGGCCGCCGACCAGCGGATTGCTGATCGACAGCGGAATGAGCTCGGTGACCGGAACGCCATCGCAATGCCATTCCACGGCGCCGTCCTTGGGATTCATGAAGGTCACCGTCGAGCCGACGATCGACAGCGGATACGGCTCCAGCTTGGTGCCCATCATGTCGGACAGCTGCTCCAGGCGCAGCTTGTCATGCAGCAACTCCTTGATCTCAGGGATAAAACGGTCGGCGCCGGTGATGAAGGTCAAGTCGAGATGCTTGTGCACGGCATGGCTGGCTTTGAGCTTCAGTGCAGCCTCCTCAATTGCGGCAAGCAGAGCCGGGTCATAGCCGTGCAGATATTGCGCGACGCCGAAACTCGACACTTTCCAGGCGGTTTCGTGGCCGATGATGGCTTCGCGGCTCATCGCATAACGCAGTTCGGGAATGGTATGGGCGTTCATTGTACTTCTCCAGGATGGGGGCAACACTTGGTAAACAGTCAATTAGTTCACCCACCCCTGTAAAATTAGGAATGCTAGTGCTAGCGTAAGCCCAGCTTAAGGTCGAAACCGTGCGTCTGCTCAGTCAGGTCAACCTCAATTCGCTGAAAATCGTGGAGAGTGCTGCGAGGCACAGGAATTTCACGCGCGCCGGCGAAGAGCAGTTCATCACCGCTTCCGCGGTCAGCCAGCGCGTCAAAAGCCTGGAGGACCAGCTTCGCTTCAAGATCTTCCTGCGTGGCGGCAATGCGGTGTCGCTGACGCCGGAGGGCGAGACCTATGTCTCGCGCGTTCGCGAGGCGCTGGAGCGAATCGTTGCCGCCAGCATGGAAGCGACCGGGCAATCGCAGGAGCATGTGTTGAAGATTTCAGTGTTGCCGACTTTTGCTGCGCGCTGGTTGTTTCCGCGCCTGCCGCTGTTCCAGCAGCAATACCCGGACATCGAGATGCACGTTTCGACCTCCTACGCCACGCATGAATTCTCGACATCCGAATTCGATGTCGAGATCCGCTATGGCGACGGCCGTTTCCCCGACCTCAGCGCCGACCTCCTGTTCAAGGAGGACCTGACACCGGTGTGCAGCCGGAAACTCTTCCACGAAATCCTGGGCGACAAGCCGCTGTCGAAGGTGAGGCCCCAAGATCTGCGCCACTTCACGCTGCTGCATTCCGACACCTGCACCCAGAACTGGCAATCATGGCTCGGCTTCGCCGGCGCCAGCTCCGTACTCCAGCAGACCAAAAGCATCTATTTCGATTCTTGCATGATGTCCTACGAGGCGGCCACTGCCGGGTTGGGATTTGCCGTGGCCAATCGTGCGTATATGGCCAGCGATATCCGCGCCGAAAGGCTGGTGGCCCCATTCGCTGTGCATCACCCGAACACGGCGGGGTGGTATTTCGTCTGCCCCGACAAGACGCTACCGGCGCGCAAGGTATCACTGTTCAAGAAGTGGATCGCGGCGGAAGCCGCTTTGACGCAGAGCCAGCTGGACAGCGAGATCGGCTACTGAGCTTCGACGTCCGGCAATCTGTTCGCGCAAGCGTCGATTTGGTCGGATTGATTGTCCACCGACGAGTGTCGACCGATCAGAAGCCATGTCCGAAGTTGAGAACCATCGGCCAATGGACGCCCACCCGCAATCCATACAGCCCACCCTGGTCGGCAAGACCGTTGAGCTCACGCCGCTTCAGCAGGGCCATTCGTCTGGGCTTCTGAGCGCGGCAGCGGATGGTGAGCTGTGGAACCTGAAGGCCACCGTGGTCCCGGGACCGGGCACGATCGATGGATATATCGCCAACGCCCTGGCTGGACGACAGGCCGGCACCGTCATGCCCTACGCAATCGTCATGCGCAGCACGGGACTGCTCTGCGGGAGCACGCGGTTTTGGAAGATCGATCGCACCAATAGAAAGTTGGAGATTGGGCATAGCTGGCTCAGCAGCTCGGCTCAGCGGTCGGGGGTCAATACCGAGGCGAAGTATCTTCTGCTGACCCATGCATTCGAGGTCATGGAGTGTGTCCGCGTGCAATTCACCACGGACGAACTGAACGTCGCGTCAAGGGCAGCCATTCTGCGAATAGGGGCAAAGCAGGAGGGGATCGTTCGCAACGAGCGGATCATGCCAGACGGCAGGAAGCGCAATTCCGTCCGGTTCAGCATCATCGATTCCGAGTGGCCGAACGTAAAGACAATGCTGCTGCACAAAATGCAGCGATAGTCAGCGCGGACCGCCCAACCTGCGGATTTTCAACGAAAAACGTCACCTAGATCAAGCGAAAGCCCTGCCCTCCTCGGTGCGCTGGAAGAGCATCAGGTCCAACCCCAGGCTTGGCCGTCCCAGGATGGTCAGAATCGTATGCGCCTGGCCGCGATGATGGGTCTGGTGGTTGAAGACATGATCCAGCGCCGGCGCCAGCCTTTGCGAGACCGTGCGCATGTCCGAGACAGTCATGTAGGTGAAGCGGCCCGTCAAAGCCTTGTCGCCGAGGCCGCCGACCCAATCGATGATCCTCCTGTCCTCGGCTTCGCGCGCCATCCGCAGGCCAGGCAAGGCCCGGTACAGGATGGCGTCCAGCGTCGTTGGCGCGTCGCCCTCGCCGGTGAAGCGCTTCATCCAGATGCGGTCGGCTGTCAGCAGATGGTTGAGCGTGCCCATCATCGAGCCGAAGAAGGCGCCGACATTGCGGTTGAATTCCTCTTCGTCGAGCTCAGCGGCGGCATCATAGATGCGGTTGTTGGCCCATTGATTGTAGGCCGCAAACATCATGAAATGCTGTCTCATGGTTTCCCCTCGGCTCGCATCGATATGGGGCCTACCTAACCTGCGGGGGAGCCGCCGCCAATGACCATTCTGCTCTATGACCTCGTCGGACGCGACGCGACCCGTCCGTTCAGCCCGCATTGCTGGAAGGTGGCGATGGCGCTTGCCCATAAGGGGCTCGCCATTTCGACCGCACCGACGCGCTTTCTCGAGGTGCCCGCTGTCGAGGACGGCGTTTCGAAAACCGTTCCGGTGATCCGAGACGGCGACAAGGTCGTCGCCGATTCCTTCGCCATCGCGCTCTATCTCGATGAAGCCTATCCGGATCGGCCGACGCTGTTTGGCGGCGAAGGTGGCAAGGCGATGGCGCGCTTCGTCGAGCGCTGGTCGCAGCTGACCATCCATCCCTATGTCACCACCGCGGCGATTATCGATCTCCACGCCATGCAGGACGAAGAGAACGCCGTGTATTTCCGCCAGAGCCGCGAGCAGCGCCTCGGCAAGCGGCTGGAAGATGTCGTCATCGCGCGCGACGCCGGGTTGGCAACATTCCGCGCCGCACTGGAGCCGCTGCGCTCAATGCTCGGCTACCAGCCGTACATCGGCGGTGCATCACCGCTGTTTGCCGACTACATCGTCTTCGGTGCCCTGCAATGGGCACGCATAGCCTCGCCCTACCAGCTGCTCGACGACAGCGACGTGGCGGCGCAATGGTTCGCCCGCTGCCTCGACCTGCACGGCGGGCTGGCACGAAAGGTGGCGGCAGCGGCGTGACGCCTGGACCCCTGACCTTACCGCAGGGCAGGCACGGGGTCGTCAATCCCTTGCGAGCAAGGTCAGCAGCGAGATAGCCAGGCCTTACTTGGCCGCAGCCTTTTTGGGCTTGCTGGTCTTTGCGGCAGCCTTCGCCTCCTTGGGGGCGGCTTTTGGCTTGGCGGCGCCGGCTGCCTTCTTGACGGGCTTTTTGGTTGCCGACGATTTCCCCCCGGCATCTTCCTGGTCGATGTCGGCTGTCGCCTGATGCCAATGGCGATCATGGTGGCCAGCCGGTTGTCCCTCTTGCAGCCAGATCTGATGCGCGCGGTTGCGAATGCGTTCCTGACGATCGTCTGCCATGGTCGTGTTGTCTCCATTCGGGCCGACTCCAGCGCGGCGCCGACACGCGACTATAGCAAGCAAAGCATCGCATTACAGCCATCCGATCTCGCCTGCCGGTCCGCCTCATCGGCGCCGGCCTGGCGCAGAAACGCGCAGCGTTCCAGCCCTTCGCTCTCGCTCCGGGCGTTCGTCACTCGGAAAGCCAAGCAATTGGCTTTCCGTCCGCTTGGCGGACCGTCCTCGCCCCCTTGGCCTCACCCCTTGGCAATGGGCCGGGCGGCTTGTATAGAGCCCGCCACTCTCAATTCCATTCTCATCACAAGGACGACCCATGGCGCTCGAACGCACCTTTTCCATGATCAAGCCGGACGCAACCCGGCGCAACCTCACCGGCGCCATCACCATGATGCTGGAAGAGGCCGGCCTGCGCGTCATCGCCTCGCGCCGGGTCTGGATGAGCCGCCGTGAGGCGGAAGGCTTTTACGCCGTCCACAAGGAGCGTCCGTTCTTCGGCGAGCTGGTGGAGTTCATGTCGTCGGCACCGACCATCGTGCAGGTGCTGGAAGGCGAGAACGCCATTGCCAAGAACCGCGAAGTGATGGGCGCCACCAACCCGGCCAATGCCGCCGAAGGCACCATCCGCAAGGTGCATGCGCTGTCGATCGGCGAAAACTCGGTGCACGGCTCCGATGCGCCGGAGACCGCCGCGGAAGAGATCAAGTACTGGTTCTCGGACACCGAGATCGTCGGCTGAGCCGACAGTCCAGACCTTGGATCACGTAAAAGGGCCGGCGTTTCGCCGGCCTTTTTCATTGGCGGAACAGTCAGGTCTCGCGCACGCTCCGAAACAGCGGAAGGACTGGAGGCGCGCAGCGGCTGGCGACGCCGCTGCGCGTCGCGACACGGCTCGGCCCTGTGTCCTTCCTCAACATCACCACTGTTTTCGGCACACCCAACGACGTGACCTTGGCGGAACTTGCTCTGGAAATGCTGTTTTCCGGCCGATGATCAGACCATCGAGATCGTCAAGGCCATGGTCAAGGAGATAACGGCGGCGCTGACGTAACAAGCCGACAGCGCCGGCCTTGCAACAGAGCATTGAGCCATGCATGCACTAGGGTTGAGACATGGAGTGGATGTATGCCGACAATGGAGCCGACCTCAATATGACCAGTGCCATTCCAGGTTTCTTCCAAGGCACAGAGATGCCGAACAGCGGTTGGTGGGAGGCGCTGTGGCCCGACCCCGCTGCCGTGCTTTCGGCAACGGGGATCAAGCCAGGCATGGAAGTGATCGATCTCTGCTGCGGCGACGGCTGGTTCACGCTGCCGATGGCCAGGGTAGCCAGTCATGTCGTAGCCATCGATATCGATGCCGATCTGCTCGAGGCCGCCCGACATCGGTTGGCCGAAAGTAGCGCGACGAATTGCGACTTTGTCGCCGGCGACGCCTATGAGCTTGCAAGGCTGGTGCCTCGACCCGTCGACTTCATCTTCATGGCCAACGCCTTTCACGGCGTTCCGGACCGGCCGCGTTTGGCGCGCGCGGTGCGGGCAGCGCTGAGCCCAGGCGGCCGTTTCGCCATCGTCAACTGGCACCAGCGTCCGCGCGAAACAACGATCGTCAAGGGCGAGCCTCGCGGACCGAGGACCGAATTGAGGCTGTCACCGGAACAAACCACAACGGCCGCCGAGGCGGGCGGCCTCAGGCTTGTCGAACTGGTCGAGGTGCCGCCCTATCACTACGGCGCCGTGTTCGAGCAAACGAAGGCTTGAGAGGCCCGCCGCCGCCCGCGGCGGGTTCTGGTCACTTCGGCTGGCGATCTTTTACGTTCGCATGGGCGTTCGCTGCTGCCGTGTCGGTGGACGGTGTCTGGGTATCGGCCCCTGCAAATGGACTACCCTGCCCAGGCGCGAGATCGCCGCTGTGGTCGGCCTTGTTGGTATGGAAGGGTTGGCCATCGGCGCTGAGACCATGCTGAAGGGCATTGAACAGATGGTCGTCCGCCTTCGCAAGGCCGGCAAGAGCAAGGAGCGATACGCCTGTGGCAGCAAGGATAAGCGCGTGCGTTTTCATCTCTGGACTCCTTAGGGTTAAGCCAGAACGAGCCGCAGCAGGTCTGGCGGCTTCAACGAAGGGAAATTCGAGAATATCCCTTTTGCCTTACCCGCCATGTCTGAGAGAGAAACGCTTCTCTTGCCCGAATTATTCCGGAAAAGTATTGGCGATGAAATCCGCGCTAGCTTGCGGCGCTGAAGCGCAGTATCTCGCGGCCATCCTTGTCTGATATGACGAGCTTGCCGGCGCCGACACTGTATGACGCCGCCTTGGTCAATGCATCGAACAGCGCCTTTTCCTCAGCCATCACCTCGGGTGCGCAGGCCTTGTAGGTCGAGCCGATGTCGCTGATCGCGATCGCCTGGCCGTCGACCTTGGCGGTGGCGAAGTAGGTGTTGCAGGGGCCGCTGCCGCCAGCCTTGCCAGCCTCGCTGACCCTGAATGTGGCTTGCGGAGCAGCGATGGCGCCAATGCCGTCGACAAAGTCCACCAGCCAGAGCTGATCAAAGACAGAAGCCGTCGGCTCGGCGCTCGGCGTGACCATCTTCAGCACGATGGTCTGCGGCACGTCGGTCAGCGGATCGACCTGATGGTGCATATCGGAGATGAACAGCAGCTTGTCGTCGACGGTAATGCGGGCTTGCAGCGCGTAGGTCATCTGCGTCCGGATGACGGACGGGTCGAATTTGACTTCGAAGCTGATCGGCACCTGGCCGGTTGGCTTCACTTTCTGTTCGCCGATGATCGTGGCCGGCGCGTCGGCCAGCGAGACGTCGGCAAGCTGGACGGAGAGCACGGCACTGGGCGGCAAGGCGATGCGCTCGCGATAGATCACCTCGCCTCTCACGGCCGTCTCGGCGGCAACAGACAGTTCCGGCACGGCCAATATGCCGACGACCAGCGGCACGAAACCGAAGACGAAGAACTCCGCGATCCTGTCCAGCATGACCATCTCCCTCGCCCAAGCTGACCAACCGCGGTCAATTGGCCAAAGGATTGCGGTCAATGCATGGCTGCGGGCAGGATTTTATTCTGATGGTTTCCAGCGCTGTGCGGCCCTGGCGTCGGCTTCCTTAGCCTCGACCCAGCCGCCCTCGGAGCCGTCAGCGCGATGCTCCTTCTTCCAGAACGGCGCGCGCGATTTCAGGTAGTCCATGAGAAAGTTCGCCGCCTCGAACGCCGCCTGGCGATGCGCCGAAGCCGCCACCACCAGCACGATGTTGTCGCCGGGCGCGATCTTGCCATGGCGGTGGATGGCGGTGAGGCCTTGCAGCGGCCAGCGCTGAACCGCTTCAGTGGCGATGCGGCTGATCTCGGCTTCCGCCATGCCGGGATAATGCTCGAGTTCGAGTGCCGAGAGCGCGCCCTGCTCGTCGCGGCAAAGGCCGGAGAAGGTCACCACGGCGCCGATATCGGCGCGGCCCTGCGTCAGCCTAGCGATCTCGGCAGCGACGTCGAAATCTTCGCGCTGGATCCGCACCGTCGGTACCACGGCGGCCGGCATGGGTCAGCCCCCGGTCATCGGCGGAAACAGTGCAATCTCGCGGGCGCCGGCAATCTTCTCGCGATGCTCGACATGTTCCTGGTTGATGGCGACGCGGATCACATCGGGATATTGCAGCGCGTGCTCGTAGCCTTCGCCACGCGATTTCAGCCAGCGCAGCAGGTCGGCGACCGTCTCGATGCCAGCAGGCAAGTCGACGTCTTCCTCAGGCAGGCCGATCCGCTCGCGCACCCAGGCAAAATAGATGAGCCGGGTCGTCATCTCACTCGTCCATGATGTGCTTGAGGCCGGCGCGGAAATAGTCGTAGCCGGTATAGAGCGTGACCAGCGCCGCGATCCACAGCAGCACCAGCCCGGTCTGGGTGGTCAGCGGGAAGATCTTGTCGCCGGCCGGCCCAGCCAGCAGGAAGGCGATGGCGACCATCTGGATCGCGGTCTTCCATTTTGCCAGCTGCGTCACCGGCACCGAGACCTTGAGCGCCGCCAGATATTCGCGCAGGCCCGAGACGAGGATTTCGCGGCACAAGATGATGATCGCCGCCCACAGCGACCAGCCGGCGATACCGGCATGACGATCGGTGTCGGCCGCCAGCAGCAGCAGGCAGGTGGCGACCAGCAGCTTGTCGGCGATCGGGTCGAGCATCTTGCCGATGTTGGAGGTCTGCTGCCAGGCGCGCGCCAGATAGCCATCCAGGTAATCCGTCACGCTTGCGAGCAGGAAGATGATCAGCGCCGACCAGCGGGCGAAGTCGCTCGACTTCAGATGTCCCTCGAGAAAAAAGCACAGCACCACCAGCGGCACCGCGACGATGCGGGCGTAGGTCAGCATGTTGGGCAGGTTGAACGCGCGCTTGGCCATGTCTTGGGGAACTCTTTCTGCCTGCCTACTCAAATCAGAAGCTGTTGTAGGGGGTCAACAGGCCAAAATCGATTGGCCAGCCGAAAAGTGCTGAAAGTGTGATGCATGTCGTCGCCGCAAAATCGCTGCGCACTTTTGGGCGACGTGCATCAGCTCTCATCGAAATAATTATTCACGACAAATTGCGCAACTTTCCCGCCCCCTCGCTAAAACATCGGCGGATACCTGAGAACGTCGCAATGTCCCGAAGCCTGCAACCGCGCCGCTGCGCGCAATTCGGCAGCACGTTTCGTGCATCGCTTTCCGCAATATAGCTTCTGGCCATTGTGGCGCGTTCGCTTCATGCGCTTGTCACAGATCACGCATGACAAGGGTGGTCTCGGCGGCTTCGGCTTCCTAGGCATCTATGCCGCTTTAGCACGCTTTGGTGCGACATAGGCGCCATATGCCATGAGATGCCGATCCCGACAGGCCCAGACAGCACAGGCCGTGCGACCCTTCCCAGCAGACACTCCCATACATTTTCAGCTCTCATGAAAATGATTGTAGACCAGTTTCGCCAACTGTTCGGAAATGCCGTCGACTTTCCTCAGATCCTCGATGGCGGCACGGCTGACCGCCTTGGCGGTGCCGAAATGCATGAGCAGGGCGCGCTTGCGGCCGGGACCGATGCCGCTGATCTCGTCGAGCGGGCTCTTGACCATCTCCTTCTTGCGGCGCGCACGGTGCGAGCCGATGGCGAAACGGTGGACCTCGTCGCGCAGCCGCTGGACAAAATAGAGGACGGGATCGCGAACCGGTAACGAAAACGAATCCCTGCCCCTGACGAAGAAGCGCTCGCGGCCGGCATCGCGGTCCTGCCCCTTGGCGATGCCGATTGCGACGACACGGTCCTCGATGCCGAGATCCGAGAGTATCTTGCGCACCGCCGTCATCTGACCCTGGCCGCCGTCGATCAGGATGACGTCGGGCCAGGCCGGGAAACTGCCGGAGATGTCGTCCTCGATATCATCGGCCGCCTCGCCTGCTACCGCATCGTCGGCCACGACGACATCGCCATGCTCCTTGAGCAGCCGCGAAAAACGCCGCTCCATCACCTCGCGCATCATGCCGAAATCGTCGCCCGGCGTGATCTCGGTCGATCGGATGTTGAACTTGCGATACTGGTTCTTGACGAAGCCTTCCGGCCCGGCGACGACCATGGCGCCGACGGCATTGGTGCCCATGATGTGCGAGTTGTCGTAGACCTCGATGCGCACCGGCGGCTTCGGCAGGCCGAAGGTCTCGGCAAAACCGGCGAGCAGCCGGCCTTGCGTCGAGGTTTCGGCCAGCCGGCGGCCGAGCGCCTCGCGTGCGTTCTGCAGGGCGTTGTCGGTCAGGTCCTTCTTCTCGCCGCGCTGCGGCACCGAGACCGCGACCTTGCGGCCGGCGCGGGTCGAGAGCGCCTCGGCCAGCAATTCCTGGTCCTCGACCACCTGCGACAGAAGAATGGTGCGCGGCGTCGGTTTGTCGTCATAGAATTGCGCCAGGAACGAGCCCAGCACTTCCGACCCCTCCAGCGCCGGGTCGGCCTTGGGGAAATAGGCGCGGTTGCCCCAGTTCTGTCCGGTGCGGAAGAAGAACACCTGGATGCAGACCTGGCCGCCTTCCTGATGGATGGCGAAGACATCAGCCTCGTCGACGGTCGCCGGGTTGATGCCCTGATGGCTCTGCACATGCGACAGGGCCGCCAGCCGGTCGCGATAGATCGCGGCGCGCTCGAAATCGAGGTCTTCCGAGGCCTGCTGCATGGCGGCCGAGATTTCCGTCTTCACCTTCTGGCTGCGGCCCGACAAGAAGTCCTTCGCCTCGCCGACCAGCTCGGCATAGTCCTCGTGCGAAACCTCTCCGGTGCAGGGGCCGGCGCAGCGCTTGATCTGATAGAGCAGGCACGGCCGTGTCCGGTTCTCGTAGAAGGAGTTGGTGCAACTACGCAGCAGAAAGGCGCGCTGCAGCGAATTGATGGTGCGGCCGACCGCGCCGGCAGAGGCAAAGGGGCCGAAATAGTCGCCTTTGCGCGACCGCGCGCCGCGATGCTTGTAGATGCCGGGCGAGACATGGTCGCCAGTCAAGAGGATATAGGGAAACGACTTGTCGTCGCGCATCAGCACATTGAATCGCGGCCGCAAGCGCTTGATAAGATTGGCTTCGAGCAGCAGCGCTTCGATCTCGGTGCGGGTGACGACGAACTCCATCGTCGACGTCTCGCGCACCATGCGGCCGATACGGCTGGTGTGGAACCTGCCTTGGGCGTAGTTGGTGACGCGCTTCTTGAGGCTGCGCGCCTTGCCGACATAAAGCACATCGCCGGCGGCGTTCATCATGCGGTAGACGCCAGGCGCGTTGGGCAGCCGCTTGACCAGTGTCTGGATCACCTCGGCGCCGACCATGCCTTCGGCGTCGCCGGCATGCGGCGTCCAGTCGATGGTCGTAAAGGCGACATCGGGACCAACGGGTTCGACGATCTCCTCCACCGCCTCGTCCTCAAGGTCAATGTCGGGAGGCATGTCGTCGGCGCCGCCGCGCGGTTTGCTTTTGTGGTCTACAGGACTCATTCCGCCATGCCTGTCACATCGGGCGTCTGCCATGCAAGATGCTGGCCGCCATCGAGCGCGATCATCTGGCCGGTGACAGAGCGCGCTTCCCAGAGATAGCGGATGGTGGCCCCGAATTCCGGCAATTCCGGGCCGCGCTTGAGGATCAAACCTTCGACCTGCGCGGCAAAATCGCCGTCGTCCTGGCGAGCATTCTTCAGGGTCGGCCCCGGGCCAATGGCATTGACGCGGATGCGGGGACCGAGCGCTTGCGCCATCATCTGCGTGGCCGTCCACAGCGTCGACTTGGACAGCGCATAGGAGAAATAGCGCGGCGTCGGCCGCCAGACGCGCTGATCGATGATGTTGACGATCAGGCCCTCCTGCCCCGGCGGCAACGCCCGGGTGAAGTTCCGCGCCAGGAGCGCCGGCGCCTTCACATGCACGGCAAAGTGCCGATCCCAAGCCCGCCAGTCGAAGTCCAGAACCGAATCGTCCTCGAACAGCGACGCATTGTTGACCAGCAGCGAGAGCGGTCCGAGCGCTGCTTCCGCCTGACCGACGAGGTCGCCGGCGGCGTCCATATCGGTCAAGTCGGCGGCGACCACGGCGGCGCGGCCACCGGTCCGGTTGATCAGCCCGGCCATTGCATCCGCCTCATTGCGCGAACGATTGCAATGGATGGCTACGGCAAAACCATGGGCGGCGAGATCCTCGACGATCGCTTTGCCGATCCGTTTCGCCCCGCCCGTCACCAGCGCCGTGGCAGTGGCCTTGCTCATATGGTGTCAATCCTCAATTTCGGCCCGAAAACACGATGCCGGCGAAATATGGCCTGGCAGGTGTTAAATGGCGTTCGCACCTTGGGCAGCATTGTGGCGAACCCACCGATTGGGCATTCCGACTCGTCCTGGACCAGGAGCCGCCCGATCGCAATATAGGACGCTGGACTCCTTGCACCAAGCGGTGTGCAGCGCAGCATTAAACTGCTCCTGCCATTTCGCTGTTGCGAAGATGCAACGTCAAGTTTCCGCCTCATTCGCGCCGGGGAATGACCCAAGTTCAGGTTCGCTTCAGCCGCATTTTGACACGACATTTGGAACCGACGAACGCCAGATCCGTTTCACCCCCCGGACGGGTCGATGGCGATCGTGAGAAACAAGCCTGTGTCCTGTGGCTTAAGGAGTAAAGAACAATGCAAGCCAATCTCAAATTCGCACGGCCGCTGGCCGTGGCACTCGGGCTCTTCGCCCTCAGCGGAACTGCCTATGCCGCGGACGTCGTCCAGGAAGAGCCGCCGGCACCCGCCCCGGTTGCTGAATTGCCTGTCGCGTCCTGGGCCGGCCCCTATGCCGGTCTCAATGTTGGCTATGGCTTCAGCGGCCGTACCAAGGAAAAGGACTTCGACGTTGAAACCGATACCAAGGGTTTCGTCGGCAGTGTCTTCGGCGGCTACCAGTGGCAGCAGGAGAACTTCGTCTACGGTGCTGAAGCCGAACTCGGCTACAACGGCGTCAAGGGCGACGATAACGGCATCGACTCCAAGGCCGGCTTCGAAGGTTCGCTGCGTGCCCGTCTTGGCTACGCCGTGACCCCGGAAATCCTGCTCTATGGCACCGGCGGTCTCGCCGGCAGAAGCCTGAAGGTGGAAGACAGTGTCCTTGGCGCAAGCGATACCGCCACCATGGTCGGCTGGACCGCCGGTCTTGGCACCGACATCAAGCTGACCGACAATGTCTTCGGCCGCGTCGAGTACCGTTACACCGACTTCGGCAGCAAGGACTTCAATGGTATCGGCAAGGTCAAGGCCACCGACAACCGCGTCACCTTCGGCGTCGGTATGAAGTTCTAAGTCGTTCAAGCCACGACACGAAAAAGCCGGGCCTCGCGCCCGGCTTTTTTTGTGTTCGGCGGCATCGCTCGCCTGCCTGTCGCGTTGCACGGCCTGCATAAATATCCCCTCTGGATGCGTCTCAAAATTTGCCGTTGCACGGCATGAGGGCTTGCGCCTATAGTTAGTACGTGGCTCGCACGAACAAACAGGACCACCTGTGATGACCCTGCATTCAGCGCCCCAGGATCTGAGGCCGACGTACGGTCAGGATGTGAGCCGGAACACTCCGTCAACAGGGGATATGCACAGTGAACCGCTTTCAAAAAATCTCGACCGCGGCGCTCGTCGCGGCATCCTTCGCGCCGGCAGCGCTTGCCGCCGATGACAAGCTGACGATCGGCATCATCACGTTCTCGACTTCCGACGTCGACACCAACCAGATGGTCGACACCATGACCAAGGAAGCCCAATCCAAGGGCTGGGCGGTGGAAACGCTCAATGCCAACGGTGATCCGTCGCAGGCGATCACCTCGATCAAGCAGCTGGCGACCAAGAAGGTGAACGCTATCATCGTCACGGTGTTCGACTCGACCGGGCTGGCGGCCGGACTGCAGGCGGCGGCGGATGCAAACATCCCGGTGCTTTCGGCCGGCGGCGGCATGGCCGATGGCATCGCGCTTTCGGCCAGCACCGGTGCCGCACCGCCGCTGATCGACCTGATGCTGAAGGATATCGGAAACGCCGGCACCGTGCTCGACCTCACCTATCATCCCGGCATTCCGTGCCGGGAGCGGGCCGACGCCTTCGATGCGGCGGTGAAGGCCAATCCAGGGCTCAAGGCGACGTCGCACGAGATCAGCATTCCGGGCGCGGCCGAATCCTCGCAGGCCGCGACCAGCGCCTGGCTCGCCGCCAATGCCAATGCCAAGGGACCGTTCGCGATCTTCAACTGCTATGACGACAATGCCATGGGGGCGATCGCGGCGCTGAAGCAGAACGGCCGCAACGACGTGAAGGTCTATTCCTTCAACGCCACGGCGCCCGCTGTCCAGGCGGTCAAGGACGGAACCATGACCGCCACGCTCGGCGTCGACCTGACGTCAGCCGGCAAGATGCTTGTCGACCAGATCCCCGACATCCTGTCGGCTGGCGGCCAGTGGAAGCCAAAATCCTTCGTGCCGGGCTATACGCTGGTCACCAAGGAGAATGTCGACCAGTTCATGAAGGACAATCCGCAGTAAGCTCTGCGGATCGAGGGTGCGGCCGGGCTTGCCCGGCGCACCGGTTACCCTTCATGAGAGTCACGATGTCCGCAGACCATTCCTTGTCCGAAACCTCCGCTCCGGCGGAGGCACCCAGCTCCTTGCCGTCAACGCTGGCCAGATATCCGTCGGCCAGTGCGCGCGACCGGCGCGCGCAGCTGATGCGCCTGCTCGGCACCTACGGCACCATCATCGTGCTGGCGTCGATGCTTGTGATCTTCTCGGCGCTGCAGCCCGCAACCTTCGCGACAATCGGAAATTTTCGCAACATCATCAATGACATGGCGATCGGCACCATTGTCGCCGCCGGCCTCACCGTGCCGCTCGTCGCCGGCGATTTCGACCTCAGCATCGGCTATGTCGCGAGTTTCTGCGGCCTGCTCGTGGTCGGGCTCCTGAGCAGCAGCGGGCTTTCGATCCCTCTCGCTATTGTCCTCGTCATCTGCCTTGGCACCATCATCGGCATCGTCAACGGCATCGTCGTTTCCAAGATCGGCGTAAATGCCTTCATTGCCACGCTTGGCACCGGGACAATCGTCGTCGGGCTGAACTACGCCTATTCGGGCGGCATTCCGCTGCAGCTCACCCAGTCGCGCCAATTCACCAACATCGCCATCGGCCGGATTGCAGGCGTGCCGCACCTCGTCATCATCATGGCCGTGGTGCTGGCGCTGTTGTGGGTGATCCTCAATCGCACGGTGCAGGGTCAGCACATCAAGGCCATCGGCGTCAGCCCGGAATCGGCGCGCCGCGCCGGCGTCGCCGTCGACCGCAGCCGCATCGTCGCCTTTGCCATCGCCAGCACCTGTGCTGCCATTGGCGGCGTGCTGATGGCCTCGAACCTCGGCTCCGGCCAAGTCACGGCGGGCGACAGCTTCATGCTGACCTCGTTCTCCGCGGCCTTCCTCGGCTCGGCAGCGCTGAGAGAAGGCCAGTTCCACATCCTTGGCACCTTGATCGGCGTGCTGACGGTCGCCGTCGGCAACAACGGTCTGGCCATGATCGGCGCGCCGATTTTCACCCAATTCCTGTTCACCGGCTGCCTGCTCGTCGTCGCCGTGGCGCTCGGCGGCATCGGCCGGCGCTACGGAAGGGGATAGGCCATGGCCCAGGCAACGCTGCTCAGCCTGCGCGATATCTGCCGAAGCTTCGGCGGCATCCAGGCGCTCGACAATGTTTCGCTTGAAATCGCCAAAGGCGACATCATCGGCCTGGTCGGCGACAACGGCGCCGGCAAGTCGACGCTGATCAAGATCCTCGCCGGTGCGCATGATCCAACCTCGGGCGACGTCATCCTCGAAGGGCGGCCGCAAAAACTGTCGCCGCCGGCCGAGGCGCAACGCCTCGGCATCGAGACAGTCTATCAGGATTTGTCGCTGATCGGCACCTTCACCGCGGCCGAGAACTTCTTCCTTGGCCGCGAACTCGCTCTTGGCCGCGGCCCCGCGCTGCTGCGCTGGATCCGCCGCAAATCGATGGGAGACACCGCGGTCAAAGGCCTCGATGAATTGCATATCGATATCCCCGGCGTGCGCTCAAAGACGGTCGAGCGCATGTCCGGCGGCCAGCGCCAGCTGGTGGCGATCGCGCGCGGCGCCTTCTGGGGCCACAAGCTGCTGCTGCTCGACGAACCGACGGCAGCGCTCGGCGTGCGCGAATCCCGCGAGGTGCTCGAGCTGATCAAACGACTGACCGCAAAAGGGCTGACCATCGTCATGGTCACCCACAATCTCGATCACCTCTGGCAGGTCTGCAACCGCGTGGTGGTGATGCGCCGGGGCCGCAAGGCCGCCGACCTGTTGAGTTCCGGCACCAATATGGAAGAGGTCGTCGCCTACATCACAGGCGCCAAGGCGCCGATGCAGACCCGCTCCCCCATCGGCGAGGCAAGCGCATGAGCGCGACCGACGCGATGACGCTAGGCCGGCTTCTGGCCGACGCGCCCAATCGCTGGAGCCATTGGGGCGCCGACGACGAGGTCGGCGCGCTCAACTACCTGACCGCCGAAGAGGTTAAGCGTGGCCTCGCCACGGTTCGCCACGGCCGCACTTTCACGCTCGGCGTGCCGATCGCGACGCATGAGGGCGACGCCGTGTTCCCCGGCCGCTGGCCTGCGAAGCATTTCATGGTCGCCGACAAGGCCGGATTCGAGAACGGCCACTGGCACCCTCTCCCCGGCGGCCTCGAATTCGCC
Source organism: Mesorhizobium kowhaii (assembly GCF_042431665.1). Lineage (NCBI taxonomy): Bacteria > Pseudomonadati > Pseudomonadota > Alphaproteobacteria > Hyphomicrobiales > Phyllobacteriaceae > Mesorhizobium > Mesorhizobium kowhaii. The sequence goes on along the minus strand of NZ_JBHLYT010000176.1, from coordinate 20,380 downwards.
GACGACTATGTCACCGGCTTCGCGCAGGCCGGAACGCATTGCGACGCGCTCGGCCACATGTGGTTCGACGACACGCTATGGAACGGCTTTGCGGCGTCCAGCACCAATGGCGGCATGACCAAGGCCGGCATCATGCCGATCGCCGAGCGCGGCATCGTCGGCCGCGGCGTGCTGCTCGACATCGCCCGCTTCCGCGGCAAGCCGGCGCTGGACCGTGCCGAGACCTTCACCCATCACGACCTGATGGAGTGCGCACGGGCACAAGGCGTCGAGATCCTGCCGCACAGCATCCTTCTCATCCGCACCGGCTGGGTCGGCGCGCTGGCGGCGGGACGCGAGAGCATCGGCGAAAATTATTGGGAGCCCGGGCTGACCTTCAGCCTCGATCTCGTGCGGTGGTTCGACGAGATGCAGATCCCGAGCCTGGTTACAGACACGCTGGCCAACGAAACCACCTACGAGCCAGGAAGCGGCCTGATGCTGGTGCTGCACGCCGCACTGATGCGCAATCTCGGCGTCGTCTTCACCGAAATGGCGTCGCTCGACGTCCTGGCCGCCGATTGCGCAGCGGATCGTCGCTACGAAGGTTTCTACTGTGCCAGCCCAGCCAAGGTCAGCAAGGGCACCGGCGGCTCGGCAAATCCAGTGTTCATCAAATAGACGGAATGGCTTCATGACTTCTGCAGACGACGCAACGCAGCTTTGTTTCCTGCCAGCCACGGAACTGGCCCAGCGCATCCGGCGCCGCGACCTGTCACCGGTCGAAGTGACCGAGGCGTATCTGCGCCGCATCGAGGCACGCAATCCGGTCGTCAACGCCTATACGCTGGTGCTCGGCGACGAAGCGATGGATGCCGCGCGCGTCGCCGAAAAGGAGGTGATGGCCGGCGTGCCGCTGGGGCCGCTGCATGGCGTGCCGGTCGGCATAAAGGATCTCGACGACGTCGCCGGCGTGCCGACATCGATGGCGTCGCGGGCGGTCAAGAACCAGGTGCCGAAAACCAGTGCGGCGGCGGTCGAACGCCTGTTGGATGCCGGCGCCATCGTGCTCGGCAAGACCAACACGCCGGAGTTCGGCCACAAGGGCATCACCGACAATCTGCGCTTCGGGCCGACCAGCACACCTTTCGCAATCGGCTACAATTCGGGTGGCTCGTCGGGCGGCAGTGCCGCAGCGGTTGCCGACGGCATGGCGGCGCTGGCGCAAGGTACCGATGGTGGCGGCTCGGTGCGCATCCCTGCTTCGTTCAGCGGCACTGTCGGCTTCAAGCCCTCCTTCGGCCGTATCCCTTCAGTGACGCGCCCCGACGGGTTCCTGTGGGGACATCCGCTCGTCCATATCGGGCCGCTGGCTCGCACCGTTGCCGATGCAGCGCTGATGACCAGCATCATGGCCGGGCCGCACAGCCGAGACCCGCTCAGCCTGCCGGACGATGGTGTCGACTATATCGGCGCCGCCGGTGGGCAGACACGTCCGCTGCGTGTCGCCTACAGCCCGCGCCTCGGTAATTTCCCCGTCGACCCGCAGGTCGCGAGCGTGACTGCGGCCGCGGTCGAAACCATGCGGGACAATGGCATTGCGGTCGATGAGGTCGAGCTCGATTTCAAGGCCGATCACAAGGAACTGGCGGCGCTTTGGGTGCGCACGATCTCGATCCACTATGCGGCGATCGCCGTGTATTGGAAACAGGAAGGCATCGACCTGATGGGCGAACACGCCGCGGTGCTCACTCCGCAATTCCTGGCCATGCTGGAGGGCGCCTACAAGGTGTCCGCCGTCGAGCACGCCCTCGACGGTCTGTTGCGCACCGGCGTCCATGACGGGCTCGAAAATGTGTTCGAGACCCATGACCTGATCGTCTCGCCGACGCTGGCCATTCCGCCTGTCAAGAATGCCACCGACGGCAACACGATCGGGCCGACCTCGATCAATGGCGAGGCGGTCGATCCGCTGATCGGCTGGTGCATGACCTACCCGATAAACTACACCGGCCACCCGGCGATCTCGGTCCCGGCGGGCCTGACCCCGCAGGGCCTGCCCGTCGGCCTGCAAATCATCGGGCGGCGGCATGCCGATGAAAGTGTGTTGGCCATGGCAGCGCAGTTCGAACGCATCCAGCCCTGGTTCCAGAACTATCCGGGGCTTGCGGGGTAGAGCGGTGCGCCAAAGCTGCTGATCTCCCCTTGCGGAGGAGATTGGCTCTCATCTCGGCTTTCGCCAATCTTCAAGGTCACCTAGATCGGGAGCTGCAGCAGCTCTGAGATCACCAGTCCGGCTGCCCCCAGAAGTGCCGCGCGATCGCCGGCGTCGCCGGCAATGAATTCGATCACGCCGCCCGGTCGCGAGGGAACCATGGCGCGAACATGGTCGGCGATCGCCGTGAGCAGACGATCGCCGCCGAGCACCACATCGCCATGCAGGATGAAGATGTTGGGCGCCACTGTCTGCTGCAGATTGGCGATGCCGACGGCAACGTTGCGGGCGTAGCGGTCGAGCAATTCGGCCGCGCCCGGCAAGCGGCGCGCCGCCATGTCGACAAGACGGGCCGAATCGATCAGGGCGGCTTCGGGCAAAGCCGCACGCGCGGCCTCGCGCCGCAACCAGCTCAGCGTGGCGATGGTGTCCCAGCAGCCGCGCCTGCCACAACGGCAGAGCTCGCCGTCGAGCTGCACGAAGGTGTGGCCGAGTTCGCCGCCGGCGCCAGCCGTGCCACGATAGAGATGGCCATCGAAGTAGAGTGCGCCACCCAGCACTTCGCCGGTGTAGACGACAGCGAACTGCCTGACGCCACGCCCGGCGCCAAACCAGCGGTCGCCGACCAGCAAGGCGCGCGGATGGTGGTCGAGTTTGACCGGCAGACCGAAACGCCGGCCGAGATCGTCGGCAAGCGGGTAGCGGTCGAGTGACGGCGCGAGGTTGACGGTAACGATCGAGCCGCGATCGGTATCGACCATGCCGCCGACGCCGACGCCAATACCGAAGGGCGTGCGCCGCGCCTTGGCCAGCGTATCGCCGACGCATTGCGCGATCGTTTCGATGATTGGCTGAACCGGCCCCCTGCCGTCGGGCAGCGCCATCTTGCGCTCCGACTCGATCTTGCCGTCGAGCGTCGCAACGCAGGCATGGACAGCGTCCGGCATCAGCAGGACGCCGCAGATCGGACGGGCATGAGGCGAAAACCACAGCGGCCGCGCCGGCTTGCCGCCGCCGGGATTGGCGGGGATGGGATCGCTTTCGACCAGCACCTGATCGTCGATCAGCGGCTGGACGATGCCGGAAATGGTGGTGCGGTTGACGCCGGCAAGGCGCGCCAGCTCGGCGCGGCTGGTCGGCCCGAGATCGAACAGGGCCTGCAATACACGCCCGCGATTGGTGGAGCCGACCATCGAGGAGGACAGCAGTGCCTTGCGCCCACGCCCCGCCCTTTCCGTGCCGGCACCATCGCCGGGCGGCGTGAACGCTGCGTTGCGTGCGCCGTTCGGGCTGTCGTCGTCGGTAATGTTCATCGCTGGGTTTTCACAGGGACATTCTCAAAAACCTTTCTAGCCCAGGAGCTTGCCGGTTTCGAGAACTTTGTGCGAGACGGCAACAAACTCGCCGAAAACTGTATGCCGGCCCTGCCCGCGCCAGCTTCGCTGCCGTCTCAGCGCCTCACCCGGGGACCTTAAAGTGTCTCGGCAGGTGGGTGGACCGACGGCTTTTGCTGGAAACCGTCATGGGTCGGAATCGACGGCAGCCGGTCGAGCCATTTCGCTCGCGAGCGCATGACGACCTGCGCATCCGGCCGATAGTCGTCCGGATCGGTCATCGTGGCGGCGTGAACATGAATCTCGGTGGGCCATTTGTCGGATCGGAAATACAGCCTTGAGCCGCAGGACGGGCAAAAACCGCGAAATGTGTTGGGGCTGCTCTCGTAATGCACGATGTCGCCGGTCCAGGTCAGATGCTCCGGCCTCATCCCCAGGAAGGCGGTGAAAGGGGCGGACGTGGCGCGCTGGCAATCGGCGCAGTGACAGACCAGATTGCGCGTGAGTTGCCCGGAATATGTCCAGGCGACCGCCCCGCACATGCAATGCCCCGCCAGAAATGCCATTTGCTTTCCTCCCGCGCGCGCCGATGCAATGCAATATAGGTTGCGCGATCACTCCGGCTTTCGCCAATCTCCAACCTCGAAGACCAACTCGTCGCTCACCCCGGCACCGCCGGCTTCAGCTCCGGGAACTTCTCATCAAAACGCGCCGCCCAGCGCGTGAGCCGGGCGCGGCCCTTTTCCCACTTTCCGGCAAAGCGCAGTGAGAGATAGCCAAGGCAGGCACGCAAGGCCATGTGGCCGGCGGTGATTTTCTTCGGCAGCTTTGGCGGGTTGGCGTTGAGCAGATCGAGCGCTGCCGTGATCTTCGCCCACTGTCGGTCGAGCCAGGGCTGATAGACCATCTCTTCGGGCCGCGTACGTCGTTCATAGACCATCGACAGCGCGCAGTCGCAAATGCCATCTGCCAACGCTTCCAGCACCTCCGCCTCGAGGCGCTTGTCGGGATTGCGCGGAAACAGCGCGTTCTTCGAAACACGGTTGAGGTGCTGGGTAATGGCGCGGCTGTCATGGATCGAGCGGCCGTCGTCGAGCACCAACACCGGGATCTTGCCGAGCGGGTTGGCCTCGATCAGCGCCGCCGGTTTGTCCTCGGTCTTGACCGGCACCGCCTCGATGGCAATGCCGGCATAGGCCGCGGCCATGCGCACCTTGGAGCTGTAGGGAGAAGAAGAAGCGTAGAGCAGTCTGGGCATGATCGGGTTCCTGTTTGCCGGCCGGCACTTTTGACCGGGAGCGGCTGCCCGGCAATGGCCAGGCAACAAAAAACCAAACGCCAGAAAGCGGAAGGTTTCCTGCCAATGACCATCGTGACCTGGTCACAGACGGATACACGATCCACACCGCGCAGAAAGACCGCGGCAGAGCGGAACATCCGATCTGCTTCTCAATCCCCGCAGCCCCGGCTTGGCGGCGGGGCATTCGTTTCACGACCAGGCGTGAAAGAAAAACAAACCACGCGAGCAAGCGAGGCAGCCTGTCCGGCGCCTCGCTTTGCTGCCCTGGCCCCCTTTTTCCGACGGTCTCGCGCATGGCCCGAAAACCAGTTTCGGTTTCCGGAATGATCATGCGCCGATCGCAAGTGTCAAAGCGTTCTCCGCGCATCCAGCAGGACACACAGCGCTCCAACTAGACCTGGTCTACTTCTTGGCCGGCGCCTTCGCCTTTGCCGGCGCTGCCTTGGCTTTGGCCTTGGGAGCCGCAGCTTTCTTCACGGCGGGCTTTGTTGCTGCCGCTGCCGCTTTCTTGGCCGGTGCTGCCTTGGCGGCCGGCTTTGCCGCGGCCTTCGCCGGCGCTGCCTTCTTGGCTGCGGGTTTCGCCGCTGCCTTGGCTGCCGGCTTCTTGGCCGGTGCTGCCTTGGCGGCCGGCTTTGCCGCGGCCTTCGCCGGCGCTGCCTTCTTCACTGCCGGTTTTGCCACGGCCTTGGCCGCTGCCGGCTTCTTGGCTGGTGCTGCTTTTGCCTTTGCCGGTGCTGCCTTCGGCTTGGCCGCAGGTGCTGCTTTCTTCACTGCTGCCGCGACCTTCGCCGTTACTGCTTTCACAGGTGCTTTCTTTGCCGGTGTCTTGGATGCCGGCGCCTTAGACGACTGCTTCGCCATGTCATGCCCCTTGCGTTACGCCGACGGCCGTGAATGACCTCGACGGGCAATGCATATCTGACTCGCGGCTCTCTAGCCAGCGAAGCAATAGACTGATTTTCGCAGTTTAAATTTTGGTTACCGATGGCACACGATCATGCCGATCATCGCAAAAATACGCTGCTGATCTTCGATCATTGCCAGCAGTTCACCGCCGACATTCTCCGCGCCCTGCGAGACCGACCGCGCCGTGAAGCTCTAAAGGTCAGCGAGCGGCATTGTGCATTGATCTTCGGCCGCGAACATCATCACCTGCTGCTTCATCGGTGCGATCATCTCGTGCAAGCGGACGATCTACACAGATCGCGCGAGCAATGCGATGACCGATCACCGCATCACCTTGTCAAGCATGATCCCATCGCCCGCTTGTCAGCGAATTGACAGATAACTCTACATCACAGAGTATTCTGCGGGAGATGCGGGAGTGCTTCGATGTCGATCGCACAAGGGCAAGCGGCGCTATCCGGGATCGTCGAGACGGCGCGCCATGGCAGCGGCCTCGTCGGTGACGGTGTCTGGCTTACCCGCACCGGAGCCGTTCGATGAGCGCCGACGAGATCATCCACCAGAGCACGCGACTCAGGATCATGGTCGCCCTGAACATGCTGGAAAGGCGCGAGGTGCTGGAATTCGCCCGGCTGAAGGTCATCGTGGGCGTCACCGACGGCAATCTCGGCGCGCATCTCGATACGCTGGCCAGGGCCGGCTATGTCGAAATCGAAAAGCTGTTCGTCGGCCGCCGGCCGCAGACACGTGTCAGGGCAACGACGAGCGGACGGCGAGCATTCCGCGCTCACGCCGCCTTTCTGCGCAAAATTCTCGATCAAGCCGAGGCGACGCTGCGCAGAAAATAGCGCCGCGATTGGGCGAAATCTCTCTATCTCTTGTTTTGACGCGATTCCCTAAGGGAAAGCGCTATGCGCTTTCCCCGGGAAGACCGTTTCGCACTTTTCCTGGAATTGCTCTAACGCGTGGCAACCACGGCGACGCCGGCGCCGATCATCACACCGCCCGCCGCACGGTTGACCCGGCGCACGATCTTCGGCGTGCGCAACAGGCTGCGGGCGCGGCCGGCGAGGATGACATGGCCGCCGATCACCACGACCTCGACAGCCAGGATCACCGTCATCAGCACACCGAGATGACCTGCGTTGAGCGACGCGCCGACCACGTTCGGCAGCAGCGCCACGTAGAACAGCGGCATTTTCGGATTGCCGAGGTTGAGCGCGATACCCGTGGCGAAGATCGTCAACAGCCCGCGCCGTCCGGAGATGGGTTGCAGTTGTGGCACCACGGGCACGGCAGTCCACAGCCTGATGCCCATCCAGATCAGATAGGCCGCTCCGCCATAACGAAGCACCGTCATCACGATTGCCATCTTGGCGGCGATGATCGACAGACCGAAGGCGGCGAGGACCAGGAAGATGAGAATGCCGACCACCGTGCCTGCGCCATAGGCAATGCCCGACGCGGCACCGCTGGAGATCGTACGGGCGACGATCGTCATGTTGTCCGGACCAGGACTGGCAGCGAACACGAAGAAGGCAGCCGTGAAGGCAAGGATGGTGGCAAGGTCCATGGAGGCTCCCGAAAGTGATCTGTTGCTCTCGGGCGTTCAAACTAGCCGATTTGCCTGTCGGCAACATCAGCAAATATCGGGCTCTGCGCGACGCGCATTTTCGTCACGGCTGATAGCCGAGGCAGATGGCGCCGAGCGCGACGATGGCGCAGGCGCCGACCCGCCGCGGCGTCAGCATCTCGCCGAGAAACAGGCGTCCGATGAAGGCAGCAAAGACGACGCTGGTTTCGCGGATCGCGGTGATGGGACCGGCCGGCCCGAGCGCGAAGGCCGCGACCACGACACCATAGGCCACAAGCGCGAACAAGCCGCCGCCCAAGGCCTTCCAGGTTTCCGGCGCCTGCAGGTCGACGATGAGCCGGCCACGGCAGGCGAGGAAGGTCGCCGGCAGCAATGCGCCGTAGATCACGAGAACCCAGGCAGTGTAGGCGCCGGCATTTCCCGACGTCCGAACGCCGATCGCATCGACCGTCGCATAGGCGGCGATGATCGCTCCCGTTGCCAGTGCGTAGAGTATCGATGTCGTGGCGGCCCTGCCTCGTCCGAGCGAAAGGCCCATGATGCCGCCGGCGACCAGCGCGACGCCGACGGTCTGCGGCAGGGTGAGCTGCTGGTTGGCCAGGAAATACCCGCCGAGCGTGACAAGCAGCGGCACGCTGCCGCGAACGATCGGATAGACCTGTCCCAGTTCGCCATATCTGTAGGCGGCCACCAGAAACACGCTGTAGCCGACCTGGAGGCAAGCCGAGAGGACGACATAGGGCCATGCCGGCGCGGCCGGAAGGGTGAGAAAGATGGCGAAGGGAATGGCGAGTGCGGTACTGGAAAAACTCATGACGGTGACGGTCCACAACCTGTCGGCCCCGGTGCGCAGGAAGGCGTTCCAGGTGGCGTGCAAGATCGCGGCAAACAGCGCGAGCCCGATGACCAACGGGCTCGTAGCGGCCTGCGCGAGGCAGCGACGATGTCCAGGGCGGCCTTGCGGGCGTCGCGAATGGCGGTGTCCGCCTGCCCCATCTGCGCCAGCAGGGTCGCGCCTTCGATCAGCATCAGCAGCACCGCAGCCACGCTCTCTGCGCGGCCACGCGGCATCTCCTCTTCGAGGATTGATCGCATGCGCCGCTTGAGGCTGTTCTTCTGCCTGGCGACAGCCTTGAACACCGGATGCTCCGGATCGCCAAACTCGGCCAGCGCATGCGCGAACAGGCAGCCATGGAAATCCGGGCTGCGGAACCAGCGCTCGTGCCAGTCGAAGATCTTCCTAATTTTCTGCTCGGGCGTGGCGACCTCTTCGGCGAGGCGGTCGAACTGGCGATCAAAACGCCTGGCGCGATAGTCGAGCACCTCGACGATCAGTTCGTCCTTGCTGGGAAAGTGACGGTACATCGTCATCTTGGCCACATCAGCCTCGGCGATGATCCGGTCGATGCCGGTGGCATGGAAACCGGCGCGCTTGAACAGCGCGTAAGCCGTTTCGACGACGTGCTGGCGTTTGTCGGAAGCAGGCGATGATGTCACGGCGCTTACCAAGTGGTGAGACAGGTCTGTCTCATAGTTATGCGACGGATCGCCTCTTCTGTCAACACAGCACAAAAAACCGCCTGCAGCCGATCGAGCCGCAGGCGCGAAAAGGGATCGGAACGGAAACCCGCGTTCAGCGCAGGACGCGGCAGCGGCCGTTGTAGACCATCCAGCGGTCGAAGCCCGAGACGCAGAATTCGACATTGTCGCCGATCGAGGCGAAGCCCTGGCCTTCCTCGATCAGGTACCAAATGGTGCGATCGCGGCCGTCGGACAGGCTGACGGTGGCGCCGCAGTAGCGGCGGCCGATCGGCCAAGTCTCGTTGGCCGCCAGATAACGATGCTGATGGATGCGCCGGAAATCGGTGATCTGTACGTCCGGCAGATGCGGTACGTGATGCACCTGATAGGAAAAGCGGCTGGTGATCTTGTTCAACACCCAGGCTTCGCCACAGACACCGCCATCGTCGTCGGAATAGACGCCAAGGTCGGCCGCCTGCACGGCCTGGGTAACGCCGAGAGGCACGGCAAGCGGAGTGCAGAGCGAAATCAGGGCAGCAAGTGCGGATTTGGCGAAGCGAGTCATGGCAGCCTCTCAAGGTCGATTGCGCTCACTGTGCGGATTCGCTTGGCGGCGGTCAAGCGGTTGCGGAAACAATGGTTTCCCAGTTCGGAACGCATTGGCCCAGGCCGAACTTGGACTCAAGAGGCGCAAGCTCTGGGTCGTTAAAGAGCCCGCCTTCCTGACCCCCTCCGGAATGCGGGCTTTTCGCACCTGCCGGCGTTCCATTGGGTCACTTCGATAGAGGCCGCTGCGGCATTACTCGCCGGATAGCCATTCCAGTGACCAGTGCGCCGGCTTTTCCACGGCGAGCACTCTGTGCAGAGCCGGCAGCAGCGTCCGCAGGTCGTCCTCCAGCGTGAATGGCGGGTTGACCACCAGCAGACCACTGCCGTCGAGGCTGGGTTCCGAAGAGGCGGGCCTGATCTCGAATTCTATGTCGAGCAGCTTCGGGATGCCGGATTGCTTGAGCGCCTTCCGGAAAGCGATGATCGCCTTGCGGTCCTTGATCGGATACCACAGCGCATAGATGCCGCCAGGCCAGCGCTTGTGCGCCCTTATGAGCCCGTCGACGAGGCGCTCGAACTCACCCGCTTCCTCGAATGGCGGATCGATGAGCACCAGGCCGCGCTTTTCCTTCGGCGGCAGATGCGCGCCGAGCGCCAGCCAGCCACGAGCTCGATGACACGCGTCTGGAAATCGCCGGCAAAGAGGGTTCTCAGTTTGCCTACATCCTTGGGGTGCAGCTCGATCGCCGACAGCCGATCCTGCTTGCGCATGAGATGACGCGCGATCAGCGGCGAGCCCGGATATTTCTGGATGCCGCCCTCGGGATTGAGCGACCGCACCGTCTCCAGATAAGGCGCGAGCAGTGCCGCCACCGGTGCGGCGAACGAGGCATCGATCAACCGGCCGATGCCGCCTTGCCACTCGCCGGTCTTCTGCGCCTCGACCGAGGACAGATCGTAGCTGCCTATGCCGGCATGGGTGTCAATGACGCGAAACGCCTTGTCCTTCTGCTTCAGATATTCGAGCAGTCGCGTCAGCACGACATGCTTGACGACATCAGCAAAATTTCCGGCGTGATAGGCGTGACGATAGTTCACGTGGAGCCCCTGCCCCAACGCGGCGGTGGCGGCTGCGAATTCGGATTTTCCGGCCGGCCGCCACGACTACGCAGGGAGAGCAAAAACCCGATCAAACCAATCGCCATCAGCGCGTAGCCGACCGGCCGCGCACGGCCGTCGATCTCGCCGACACCGGAGCGCAGGATCAGATCGACCGCGCGCATCGGGATGTCTTCGGCATCACCCGGACCGACGGTGAAGAGGTACGGACCGGGGCTGACGGCCGCGATCAGGCCCGCCTCATCGCGAAAAATCTTGTCGGGCAGTTGCGGGCTGGCCTGGCGCGGGTTGTCAGCATGGTTGAACTGCAGCGTCGAGGCGAGCACCGTGCGGCCATTGGTGGCGGCGGTCAGCGTCAGCACCGTGCGCTGCCGCGAAACGATACGCTCGGCCCTCGCGGTCAGATCGACCAGCACCCGCACCGGCGCGTCGCGGCTGGCCAGCGGCACCGTCAGCCGCTTGAAGCGGCCCTGCTCGTAGACGCGCCAGGTGCCGATCTCGTGGCCGGAGAAATTGCTCATCGCCCAGGGATAGATGACACCGATGCCGGTGCCGGCGAGCAGGATCAGGACAAACAGAAAGCGCATTCAGGATCACCAGAGGGTATCGTGACCTTGCCAATAGCGCTCCGACGATCAAAAGGCGATGGCCAGCGTTGGCCATCCTGCTTCCAGGGCTTTCGCTGCTTGCGCGCCTTGAGCAATGCGGCAGGGGCCGATGCGCGCCAGACGACTTGATAGGCTTCCGCCACAAGACCCAGGAGGTGGATCATGGGGTTGCGGGAGCAACCAGATTGGCGGCGCTGTTGGGCACGCACGCGACTCTACCTATGCGCGTTGAGTTGCGCCGCCGGCTCTTTCCTGACGCTCCTCGCTGTCAAGCTTTGGTTCTGCCCTGAAACAGCTTGCCGCATCCGATTGGATTTTTTTGTGACCTAACCAATGCGCTGATTCACAACGAGGATCTGCCCTGTACACCCTAGGTCCGGTCGCGAAGCCAACACCGGCGTCATGATTAACCATTCGCAAACAGCGATGGTTAAGGATTCGCTAATTTAGTTGACTAGGATTTCCACAGGTATATTTTTGATACGTTGGGATGTGCAATTTGGGCGAGCAATCGACGATGATGGCACCAAGCGTGTGATCGCGATTTCGGGGCGCAGAGAAGGCTGAACGGCAGCACACAGGTCGTGTAGTAGCACCAGCTCCGCGAACCCAGAGAACAGTTAACGCACATCAATGATGGCGATTCCGCAGATGCGGAGGGTTTGCCACGTTCTCAAGGACGTGGCCGGGCAATGCATTTGTCCCGGCCCCGTGCGGTAGCGTGCGCAGTGCGTGAGAGGAAGCATGAGTAAGCTCATCAAGGTTCTGAAACTGGAGCCCGGGAACAGTCAAAGGGGCGCCAATCAAAACCGAGGCCGCGCCCTGGTCGCCGGAGGTGCGGGATTTTTGGGATCGCATCTGTGTGAACGTCTTTTGCGGGACGGATATGACGTTGTCGCGCTGGACAATTTCCACACCGGCAAGAGATACAATCTCAATGCCCTTCTGCGTAATCCGAGATTCAGGTGCATCGAGCACGACATCGTCAATGCACTGCCATTGGGTCTTCAGTTCGATGAGATCTACAATCTCGCCTGCCCGGCCTCTCCGCCGCATTACCAGGAAGACCCGATCCATACCTTCAAGACAAACGTGCTTGGTTCACTGAACCTTCTGGAACTGGCGCGACAGAACAATGCCAAGATATTCCAGGCCTCGACGTCCGAAGTCTATGGCGACCCCTTCGTGCACCCACAGCCCGAGAGCTATTTCGGCAACGTCAATACGCACGGACCGCGATCCTGTTACGATGAGGGCAAGCGCTCGGCCGAAACCCTGTTCTTCGACTATTCGAGAACATATGGCCTCGATATCCGCGTCGCCCGCATTTTCAACACCTATGGCCGCCGCATGCAGCCCGATGATGGGCGCGTGGTTTCGAACTTCATCGTCCAGGCGCTGCGCGGCGAAGACCTGACCGTCTACGGCAGCGGCCTACAGACGCGTTCCTTCTGCTATGCCGACGACCTGATCGAGGGCTTTGTCCGGCTGATGAATGCGCCGAGTGCGCCCGCGCATCCGGTCAACCTCGGCAACCCCGGCGAATTCACCATCATGGAACTGGCGACACTGGTCGTCGGTTACACCAACTCCCGATCGAAGATCGTGCATCGGCCGCTGCCGGTCGACGATCCCAGACAGCGCAAGCCCGACATTTCCTTTGCCAGGAACAATCTCGGTTGGGAGCCGAAAATCAGCTTGAGCCAGGGGCTCGCGCATACTGTCGACTATTTTGACACCCTGCTCTACGGAAGCAAACTGGTCACAGGAGCCGCGGCGTCATGACTCGCCCGGCAATCCTGGTGACGGGTGGGGCCGGCTTCATCGGCAGCCACACCTGCAAGCAGTTGGCCGGCGCCGGCTATTTGCCGGTGGTTTTCGACAATCTGAGCCGCGGCAATGAGAAATCCGTCGGCTGGGGTCCGCTTGTCGTCGGTGATATCCGGGACCGGGATGCGCTGTCGGGGGCGATGAAGACGTACCGGCCGACGGCGGTCATCCACTTTGCGGCGCTGGCCTATGTCGGCGAGTCCGTTCGCGAGCCTGCCGAATATTATTCGACCAATGTCACGGGCACCATCGCGGTGCTCGATGCGGCGCGCGCGAACGCCATCGAGAACATCATCTTCTCCAGCAGCTGCGCAACTTACGGCGTGCCGGAGGCATTGCCCGTTCGCGAAACCTCCTCGCAGAATCCGATCAGCCCCTACGGGCGCACCAAGCTGATGGGCGAACAGATCATCGGCGACTATGCGTCCGCATACGGAATGAAATTTGCGATCCTGCGCTATTTCAACGCTTGCGGCGCCGATCCCGACGGCGAGCTCGGTGAGTGGCATTCGCCGGAAACACACCTGATTCCCAGGGTGCTCATGGCCGCATCAGGCATCATCGACGAGATCGAGGTTTTCGGCACGGACTACGACACATCGGACGGCACGTGCGTGCGGGATTATATCCACGTCAGCGATCTGGCCCGCGCCCATCTGAAGGCCCTGATGCATCTCGAGGGCGGCGGACAAAGCCTGGCGGTCAACCTCGGCACAGGGCGGGGCGTGTCCATCAAGGAGATTGTCCAGGCGGTCAGCCGAACGACGTCACGACCGGTTCCGGCCGTCTTCAGGACCCGGCGCCCCGGAGACCCGGCCGAGCTCTACGCCGATCCGGGAAGCGCACGCGAACATCTTGGCTTTGTGCCGGAGCTTTCCGACATCGACACGATCGTCAGGACGGCCGCCCCATTTTTTGGGCTGGAGACGAAGCCGATGAAACTACGGCCAACCAAGGCGGTAGCGCCTGTCGCGGCTCGATGGCTCAGGAATAACGCCGGCGGCAGCTCGCGCGTTGGCCAAATCCGCTAGGGCTGCAGATGTAAGGCGAACTCCCCAGGAACGGACCGCCATTGCCCGGATTGTAGGAGACCTTCACCGGCGCCGGCGTGCGGATTTTGACACGCGATGGCGATGCAAAAGCGTAAGCTCTTTCAGCCGTCCGCACTGTGACGCGGACCGGCTGGACCGCAGGCTCACTGCGAACCGAGTGGACCACAGGCTTGACGAGGATCGAATTGGTTTTGGTTGCATCCATACTCTGACAACCCGAAACCATGGCGATCACCATCGCAGCTGCAATAATACTTGCGTTATTTTTGATCGAGCGAAAGGCGCCCATTGCGGAATTTTTCATCATTTGTCCCCTGCCAAAGGCGAGTTGCGACATACTTTGCTTTCGTCGCTTTCACGCCGCGTAAGCGACCGCTCGCTACCACATACGCAGGAACATTAGACTTCACTTATTAATATTCATGAAAACCGAATGGTGAGCTTACCGTCTGGTCGTTCCGTCGGATCTTATTAGAATGCGATCAATCGGCAGTCGGCCCGTCGACGGCACTGGCCGGACCGCTTGAAGGTTGACAATAGGCGATTCGGCCATGCCTTGACAGGCACTCGACAGGAGCAGCCTGCTCTCAGAACAGAGATGGATCTGGGTTGTTTGCTCGACCTGTCAGGATGGGGGCCGGCGCGGGGTAGCGAAAATCACTGGCTGCGTCATGGCTCATGCCAGGCGGCAGTTCCGCTCAACCGCCGCTTTTGACTGGTGCCGGCTGCCCGCCGGGGCTGATCATCTGACGCATCTTTTCGAAGGTCGCTGCGGTCGCATCGCCGGATTTGAACTTGTCGTATTCCTGCGCGGGCTGCGCCGGCGACGCCTGGAAAACATACCAGGAACCGCTCGGATCCTTCATCTGGTATATCGTGCCGCCCAATCGGTGATGGCTGAAGCAGGTTCGCCCCTGCGTGCTGCCGGCAAGCGTCTTCCATTTTGCATCCATGCATAATTTGCCATTCTTGGTGACCAACCACCGGCCCTGGCCGATCGACGCATTGGCGCCGTCGGTCCAGGCGCGAAGTTGGCGCCCATCCTTGGCAAAATAGGCAGCGCCGTTTTCCCAGACCCATGTGCGGTCCGCATAGAGGTGAAACAGGTCCGCCGGGGTGAGCGGCGCGGCCGCGGTGACCGCCGACAAATCAACCTCTTCGGCGGTCGCGGCAGTTGGGCCGCTGACCAAGACCGGCTGCGCAACAATCATTGTCAATAGAAAGCAGCGGATCGACAGGATACCAACCACAGAAGTGATCCTCCAAATGACAACCGGCCAAAAGGCGGGACAAGGCCACCCAGCATACCATCCCTTCCGCCTGTCACCGACTCTCGTTCCAGCCAGGGTCGAAGTAGAAATTGCGGTCGCCGATCCCGCCCCGGCCGGCGCCGGAAACCGGATAGGCGATCCTAACGATGCGGATGCCACCGGCGCCCTGCTGCAGCCCATATATGCCTTCCAGTCCGCGGTCGTAAAATCCCGCGACCGGGACCGAGAGCGCAACGCAGGCGAGCGATGCCTGCCAGGCGAGTTTCACAACACTGGCTCGCAGCGAAATCCTGTTCTCGATGAGGTGCCTGGTGACGATCACAACCACAAGCAGCCCGTAGATCAGCGCATTGAATGCGGCGAGCCAGTAGAAGCCGGTGGCGTTCGAAGGGTGATCCACGAGAAGAACCGGCAAGGACGCACCTACCGCAAGCACCACATAGGGAACGATGACGCGGGCGGGCAGAAGGTCTTTGGGGCCGCTGCCCTTGGGAGTAACGCGGAAATCGACGAATGATTTGGTCAGATAGTCGCGGATCGACGACAGCGTGCCGGCGAGCACCCACGGCCAACGCGCGAAGAACAGGAACAACGTCCCTTCCCAGCTGAGCGTCTTGGCGGTGATCGGGCGCGAAAGGCCGAACGCCTTCAGCATCATCACCAGGAGAACCAGGGCAATCGAGTTTGGCGCGTAGTAGAAAAGGAAGTCGGCATACATCACGTTGGCGAAGTTCTGGCCCGAACAAAGCGCGTAGATCGGCATGATGTACATCAGCAGCGCAAATGTGGCGAACAGCGGATACCAAAGCTGGCAAAACAGGAACTGAAATTGCAACCGTCGCGGTAGTTTGGAAAGATAGCTGGGCGAGTATTCGAGCAAGATCGTCATCAGGCTCCGCGACCACTGGAATTCCTGCGTGACAAGATCAGCAAAGGTTTGCGGGCCATCGCCATGCGCTATGGCGTCGATGGCATGCACACCGCGCCATCCGGCCGCATTGATCAGCATCGACGTTGAATGGTCTTCGGCCAGTTCCGGGCCAAGACCACCCGCCTGCCTCAGCGCGGTGGTTCGCACGGCATAGTGCGAGCCGATGCAGAGCGGAGCCCCGCCGCCTGTATGGCCGGACTGCAGGGGCCCGTGGAACATCCCTTCCGGAAACAGTCTGCCGCGCGCCGACCAGCTGTCAGCGGCATTGTTGTCGCAAATGCTCGGCGCCGAGACGTAGCCAACCGAGCGATCGGCGAAGGGAAACAGGATTTCCCTGAGATAGGTCGGCGTCGGTACGTGGTCCGCATCCATCTGAGCGACGAAATCATAGCGCTCATAGCCATAGTGATCGTAGAAAAATGCCAGATTCCCCTCTTTGCAGCGCGTCCGGCGCGGCCACACCTTGCGATGATAATCTTCCCGGCCGCGCCGGGTCGAAATCATGACGTTGCGGGCCTTGCACCAGGCGATCGTCTCCTCGGATGGGTCCTCGTCTGCCAGCCAGGTATCGTGCGGATAATCCTGCGCCAGCATCGCTTCAAGCGTGCGCGCAACCACGGCAAACGGTTCGGACGGGGCCTTGGTGACCACCATCGCGACCCGCGAACGCTTCGGGATCGTGTGAAGCTTGGACGGCTTTTTCGACGCGTGCACGTTCAACAGGAAGTACAGCGGCATGAGCGTGAGCCATACCAGAATGAGTGTCGCGAATGCGTATGGCCCGACATGCTCGACATGCTCGGGCTTCAGCCACCAGAACCAGAAAAATCCGAGCGTGACGAACCAGAAGGCCAGGGCCAGTCTCAAGACCCATTGCTGGGTGGCCGACAGCACGGGCACCAGAAAGAGACCCTTCCGCGCAGTGGCGGCCAGACCCGTCTCAGATCGATGCGCGCGTCTGCTCGCATGGCCGATGATGCTTGCCTGAACGGAAGCACTCATACACTTACTCGCCGCCACTTTGGGCTTCCGCCGACAGATGGCTGAAAGCTCTCAAATCCCTGCGGTAGAATCAGCCCGCGCTTTCTTAGAGTCAACTAAATTAAGCATTCATTAACTATGATTCTTGAGATCTGGTTAACCTAACACCTTGAATCGGGAGGGGAATAACCGCCCCCCCGGCCGACCCCGCGATGACGAGCCGGCTAAATTTTCAGCGTTGGAAGTTTGCTGACGGGGTCGAGGCTGTTCAGTGGGGATCAGGCTCGAGAGCAGCGTTAACCATGTTGGGAATGACAGGGTTAAGCAACCGTTAATTGTACTTGACTCCTGGCCGCGACCGGCTCTTAATTTAGCTAGGGATGATATATCGGGATATTGACGCGAATTTGTGAGTATCGCGGCGAAACCTTCTCTCTGTGGCTCCTCGATGTCGGCGCTTTGAGAGATAGACAATAGTTGGGTGGGCCCTGTGCGAAGGTTCGCACGCCCGCCGATGGTCGCTCCGAAATCCCGCAGATTCCACCAATAGAGCCGATTGGTTTTGGGCAATCGCGTGTCGATCAAGCATCGACGCGCACGGGCGAAGCTTCAACTTCCGCAGGATGTTGAAGCCATGGGAGATTAATATGAAACACCCCGCAGCAAATGTACTTGCAATCGCGCTGGTATTGGGCGGAAGCGCGGCGTTCCCCACTGCGGGAGGCGCCGGCTCCGCAGCCGCGACGGACCCCGTTCAGACGAGCAGCGCAGCTTCGGCGTTCGGATCCTATGATCCCTACGGGGACTTCAGTGCCGACAAGAGTGCCAGCATCGAGGAGCTGTTCCTGCCCTGGGAAGACGTCGATCTGGCGAGCCTTCCCCTGGCCGACGCCTATGCCCTTCAGCGAAACCGGTCGCTGTTGATCACTGTCGAGCCGTGGACCTGGTCGAAAGACTGGCGCATCACCCCGGCCGAACTGCGCAACGGCATATTGAGCGGCAAATACGACGCCAACATGCAGGCAATCTGCGACCTGGTGGGGGCCATGAAGAGCCCTGTAACCATTCGCTGGGCGCAGGAAATGGAGGACACGAACGGCCGCTTCACCTGGGCCAACTGGGCTCCCAAGGACTGGATCGCCGCTTACAAGCGCGAGGTCGATATCTGCCGCAAGGCTGCCCCCGCCGCCAAATATATGTGGTCACCCAAGGGCCAAGAGGGTCTGGAAAAATATTACCCTGGCGACGACTACGTCGACGTCATCGGCCTGTCGGTGTTCGGCCTGCAGAAAAAGGACAATAACGAGACCGGTCATGACCGTACGTTCGCCGAGGCGCTGAAGCCCGGCTATGACCGCGTCGCGGGCTTCAACAAGCCGGTCGTGGTGGCGGAGCTCGGCTATGTCGGGAAGCAGGAATATGTTTCGCAATGGGAAATCGATTCCCGCAAGTCCTATTCGGAGTTTCCGGCCCTGACCTCGGTCGTCTATTTCAACCAGAAGGAAGTGTGGCCGTGGTTGGGTGATTATGGGCTGCCCGATTGGAGGGTTACCCAGCATATCTTGCCCTAGGGGGTGCTGCATCGGGTGTGGTGCAAATTGGGCGTGGCGTAAAATAGTGGGGTAGAGTTGTGAAACGAGTACTGGGGAATTGTATCGGAACGGCGCTTGCCTGTTCCATTGGTGTCTTTGCCTTTCAGCTTCCCGCGACAGCCAAGACGGCAGCGCAAGTCGCCGAACTGGCCAGGCAGGCCGAGGCGGTGCCCGATGAGGGTATCTACCAGATGTACCAGAACCGTTCGTGGCTCTGGGGTAGAAACGGCGCTGGATATTTTGCTGTGCAGCGCCGTCAATTCAGCGCCTGGACCTCGGACAAAGGCAAGCCGGGCTACGGTGACGGCACCTGGTTCATCCCTGGAGGTGGCAAGCTCTGCTTCCGCGCCAAATGGCACGGAGCAGGAGGCGACGCCGACGCCCTCACCTGTTTCGAGCATCGCCAGGCCGGCAGGGCGATTTACCAGCGCAAGATTCCGGATGGCGACTGGTACGTTTTCAGGAATTCGCATCGCAGTCTGGCGGACGAGTTCCTGAAAATAAAATATGGCGATTACGTCACAGTGCAACAGAACCGGATCAAGGCAAATCCGTAGACAGTGTCATCTGCGACAAGCCGATAATGGCGTCGCCATAGCGGCCGCCGATGGTCTTCATGTCGAGCGGTGCGCCACAGGCCCCGGCGTCGGCTAAGCTGCATACTCCTTTAGGTATACCTTGTTCTCGAGAAGAGTTCTAAAATGCTGCATCAGCGAAAGTATATCTGAAACCAACCCATCTATTTCGTCCTCTTTGATGAATTCCTGCTGGCCATGTGCGATCGCATTCCGGCGTCTCAGAACAATTTGGTCCAAGAAAATTCGATTTGACTCGAAATACGACTGATCTAATGCACAAATTAGGCAAATTTCCTTGATAACGTCGGTATTCAGATTCGACTTCGTATCGATAAGCGAAGGATTGACGTAACGGAATGTGCCGTCCGTTCCGTCCAGAATATCATTTACAATTTTGCAGCGCGCCTCAACGCTAGCTCGGCTGCGATGTAAGGCATCCAGCCGACTTAGAAACGCATTTACGTATATCTGTCGCTCCAATGCCGTGTACGGCTGCTTGCGAATTGAAAGATATTCAAAGTATCGGTTGGCACACAGCCGGACATAACCCTCCCAGTGAGCATAAATCATAGTGATTATTGCGCCGAGCATTACAGGTTTCGCTGCCGTATCCGCGGCCTTCACGACCGCCTTCATGTCGGACAACTCTCGTCGACGCCAAATCAAATCCTCATCAAAGAGATCTGAAAGATCCTGTTCTGAATAGGGCTTGCTCATACTGCAAACCAAGCCGTTCCGAAGGGAATCGTCCTCTGGATACGGACAGTTCCCCGCAGACCGGCGACAAAGAAATTGTCGATATCGGGGTTCTGCCAGAATTCAATTATCCGCTGGCGAATGAACTCCACTGGATCATCTTTCGCCTGAATATGGGCGATATTCTTGGCCACTCCGATGGCGATGCACTCGTAGGCGGCTAGCCCGTCTTATTCATGAGCGCGATTGCGCGTTTGCCGCCAGCGAGCCGGCGCGGATGGTTGAGGCGGCTTTTTCACCGCGACTTGGGCTGGACTTGTTGAA
>NZ_JBHLYT010000175.1:0-982 GCF_042431665.1 Mesorhizobium kowhaii | reverse complement strand
ATGAAACTGAACCATGCCAATCTGATTACCACCGAAGTCGCGGCTCTTGCCGGCTTCTTCACCAGCCATTTCGGCTTCGAGCTTGTCGCCATGCGCGGCAAGGACGCCTTCGCGGTTTTACGCGGAACGGACGGCTTCATCCTCAACCTGATGATGCCGGGCAAGGGAGAGACGGCCCGCTATCCCGACGGTTTTCACGTCGGCTTCTTCGTGGGCAAACCGGACATTGTGCACGCAAAGCAGGCCGAGCTTGCCGATGCGGGCCTCGCGCCGGGCGAGGTCCAGGAGCTGACGCGCGGCGGCGTCAATTCGACGACCTTCTACTGCCTTGCCCCAGGCGGAATACTGGTCGAGGTGAGTTCCTCGCCAGCCTGAAAAGAAAGACCCCGGGCGAGCAGGCCCGGGGTCTTTCGAATATGCAAAGAGCGGTCTACAGCTTGCCGTTGCGCTGCTGGACCATCATGAAGGTGTCGTAATTGTATTCGGCCACCTGCGCCCAGAGATAGTGCTCCTTGCGGAAGCCCTTGATCGAGTCCCAGATCTTCTTGAACGGCGCGTTGGTGGCTTCCATTTCGGCATAGACCTCGTTGGCCTTTTCGAAGCAGGCGGCCATGATGTCCTGGCTGAACGGGCGCAGCTTGGCACCACCGGCCACCAGCCGCTTCACCGCTGCCGGGTTCAGATAATCGTATTTCTGCAGCATGTTGGCATCGGCAGCCTGGGCGGCGGTGCGCAGCAGAGATTTGTAAGCCGGCGAAAGCTCGTCGTATTTCGCCTTGTTGAACATCAGATGGACGGTCGGACCGCCTTCCCACCAGCCGGGGTAGTAGTAATAGGGCGCCACCTTGTAGAAGCCGAGCTTCTCGTCGTCATACGGACCGACCCATTCGGCGGCGTCGATGGTGCCTTTTTCCAGCGCCGGATAGATATCGCCGCCGGCGATCTGCTGCGGCACGACGCCGAGCTTCTGCACCACCTTGCC
>NZ_JBHLYT010000174.1:0-1344 GCF_042431665.1 Mesorhizobium kowhaii | reverse complement strand
TTCAACAGATGGGGTGATTGGGGTCTCGCCCGAGCCAGATTGAGGGCGGCTGCTCCTGTCGAGATGTGAGAACGTGGTCGATGTAGATCGCCACAAACATCAGGAGGAGCAGCCATGAAGTATTTTGCCGGACTTGACGTGTCTTTGGAAGAGACCGCGATTTGCGTGGTCGACGAGGCCGGGCGGATCGTGAAGGAGGCGCGTGCGGCGAGCGAGCCGCAGGTATTGAGCGAAGCGCTGCGGAAAGTCGATCTGCCGCTGGAGCGGATCGGGTTGGAAGCGTGTTCGCTGACGGCCTGGCTTCACGACGGGATATGCGCCGATGGCCTGCCGGCCATCTGCATCGAGACCCGGCAGGCCAATGCCGCGATGAAGACGATGCCGAACAAGACGGATCGGAATGACGCCCGCGCGCTGGCGCAGATCATGCGCACCGGCTGGTATCGACAGGTGCATGTGAAGAGCAGGCAGTGCCGTCTCTGGCGTTCCCTCCTCGTCGCCCGCCGCACGGTGCTGAACGAAATGCGCGCCATCGAGAACGTGGTCCGGGCGATCCTGCGGGAGGCAGGCATCAAGCTGGGCACGCCGTCGCGAACCGCCTTCGCCGGTCGTGTGCGCGAGTTGGCCGGTACAGATCCGGTTGTCATGCCGCTGGTCGAGCCACTGCTGACGATCCTCGCCACAATGCTAGGAGCGTTCGCCCGCCTGACGAAGCAGGTTCTCGGTCTCGTTCGCCAGGAAGAGGTCTGTCGGCGGCTGATGAGCGTTCCCGGCGTCGGACCCATCACCGCGCTCGCCTTCCGGGCCACGATCGACCGGCCGGAGCGGTTCAGCCGTTCGAGGAATGTCGGCGCGCATCTGGGCCTGACCCCGGCGCGCTACCAGTCCGGTGAGACCGATATCCCGGGCAAAGTCAGCCGCTGCGGCGACGAGCTTGCCCGTACTGCCCTCTACGAAGCGGCCCACACACTGCTTGTGCGCAGTAAAAAGTGGTCGAGCCTGCGCGCGTGGGGCATGAACGTCGCCAAGCGGCGCGGTATGGCCAGGGCGCGGGTGGCGGTGGCCCGCAAGCTCGCCGTCATCCTGCATCGCATGTGGAGCGATGCGACAGAATTCCGCTTCGGCAAGGAGCCTACCGCATTGGCGGCGTAAATCGCGACGAATAACGAAGAAGAAACCAAGCTTTCGTCCGAAAGGGCGTGATCCGGATCGTTCCCGTGGGGACGACGGGCAAGGCGATCTCGTTAGCAGGCACGATCCTGGGCGAACTCTCCCAAGGTCGTTCAACAGATTGAGACGCCTCGCTCTACTGACCCCATCATGCGGCGGCCTTACGTCGACCGC
>NZ_JBHLYT010000173.1:1807-3017 GCF_042431665.1 Mesorhizobium kowhaii | reverse complement strand
ATCATGCTTCCCAATCGCGCCGTCAGTTCAATCAGTTCAGGCGTGGCTCGATCAGGGCAGATCTCGTTGAGTGGTGCGAAGGCAGCGACCATGCCAGGATGGCAATCCCGGCAGAGCATCCAACGGGGATTGCGAACCTTCACGGTGCCGAAAACAGTTCTGATTTTGCGCGTCCCATCGCTGCCTCCTTGAAGAAGCGACGGTGATGGACTGCTTGGGCTAACAACCCGTATTCGACCCCAGAGAAATTACCGGTCTCGCAGCGAGCCAAGCGCGAATCTCAAATTAAATGCAAATTCTCAATTGTCTGCTGACGCATAGATCCTCTAGTCGACGAATCGCAAAGGAACGATATCGCGTGCTTTGCTGAGTGCACCTGGGACGACGAGGTATTGGATGCCCGAGAAAATCAAGTTGATCCGACGCTCGGCGCTCAACACGGGCCGCGGCGCTAACCTCTCCGGATAATGACGAAGCATCGAAACAGCCGTTGCCGTCCCTTTTCCCAGTTAGCAGCGCTCCATTTTGAGGGCTCGATGAGGGTATGTTTGACCGGAGACCGGCTGACGTAACGCGGAGGCCGTCGCCAACCGATGGCTGAAAGCAGGCCTCGCACAGTTGTTGCGATGCCGGATGTGCTCTTCGCACGCTATCCGGCGCACCGTGCACTCGCCGCAGGTTCTCATCTGCTGCGCGCTTCGCCCTGCGGACAGCAGACAGCGAAGCCTCCACTGCCTCGAAAAGCTCGCGACGGTGGCTCAATTCCGTGACCGGCTCGCCATTTTGGGGAGGTAATCCGTGCAGATGCCTGGCGTGGATCATCCAATCCATCTCCTGACCGCGTCATTTGGCACCGACCTCTTTCAGCCGGCGGATCCTTCCGACCGCCGGATCATGTTGACGATCCCTCGGGAGATTTGCCTCTTGTAAAGAACATGACGGTCTGCGCCGTCTTACCTACGTTGCTGTTACTCTACCGTGCAGTGGCCTTGGAAAATATGACAGATGGACCACAATAATCGGGTTTAAGCTGAAGATTTCTCAGCGAATCCTGAAAAAAGGGAACAGCAGGTCTTCGATCTTCATGATGCATCAAGCGGTCGCCCTTTGCAGTCCGCTGAATGTGTTTTGCGGACGCGGCAGACCGAAATGGTCCCGCAGCGTTGCCCCGTCATAGTCGTGTCGGAAAAGTCCGCGCCTGCGCAAGATC
>NZ_JBHLYT010000173.1:0-1797 GCF_042431665.1 Mesorhizobium kowhaii | reverse complement strand
GTCGAACCCGCCCTGTAGATAGGGCGGCATGATATTGAAGCCGTCCGCGGCACCATTGTCGAACCATTCCTGGATTTTGTCGGCGATCTGTTCGGGTGTCCCGGTTTGCACCCAATGCCCGCGCGCCCCGGCGAGGCGGTGCAGCAACTGGCGGATGGTTGGATTCTCGCGCTCAATGATGTCGAGTACGACGTGGAAGCGGCTGCTCGCGCCGCGCTCGCCCTCGACGCGGATGAGCTCGCGCGGAAATGGCCCGTCCAGATCGTAGCCGGAAAGGTCGGCGTCTACGATGCGGCGTAGCTGGTGAAGAGAGTATTCCGGCTGCGTCAGCTCATTGAACTCGTCATGCAGTGCCCGGGCTTCCGCCTCGGTTGAACCGATGAAGGGGCTGATGCCGGGCAAGACCTTGACGTGGTCAGGGTTGCGGCCAACCGACTTCACGCGCGCTTTGATGTCAGCGTAAAATTCCTGCGCGTTGCCGAGTGTTTGATGGGCTGTAAATATCGCCTCGGCATAGCGGCTTGCGAATGATCGTCCGTCTTCCGATGAACCCGCCTGGACGTAGACCGGACGCCCCTGTGGTGAGCGCGGAAGCGTGAGCGGGCCCTTCACCCGATGATATTTGCCGATGTGATTGATTGAGTGGATCTTGTCAGTGTCGGCAAAAATTCCAGAGTCCCGGTCCGAGACGAGCGCGTCGTCCTCCCAACTGTCCCAGAGCTTGGTCACCACATCAACGAATTCGCCGGCGCGCTCGTAACGGTCGGCATGGGTTGGATGTCGGTCAAAGCCGAAATTCAGCGCGGCGGACGCATCACCCGTCGTGACGATGTTCCAACCGGCGCGCCCGCCGCTCAGATGATCGACCGAAGCGAACAGCCGGGCGAGGTTATAGGGTTCGTTGTAGGTGGTCGAGGCGGTCGCGATGAAGCCGATGCGTTGCGTCACGGCGGCAAGCGCCGAAATCCAGGTCAGCGGCTCCAGCCTGAAGCGGCTTGCGTAACGGATGTTGTCGGCGAGCGCCGGCCCATCGGCAAAGAACAGCGCGTCGAACTTGCTCGCCTCGGCCTTTTTCGCCAGTTCCTGATAATAGGCGATGTCCAGCACTCTCTCAGGGGCGGAATCCTTGTAGCGCCAGCCGGCTTCATGATGGCCGCCAGGATAGATGAAAAGATTGAGCTTCAACTGTCGTGATTCGGCGGGCATATGGGGGTCCTCTTGGGTGGTGACTCTGAGCGACAGGTTTTCGACCGGTCAGACCGGCAGCACAGGCTTCGTCTCGACGCCGAGATGACGCAGAAGTTCGGAGCGAATCTCGCCGAACCGGCGATCGCCATGATCGCGTGGCGTTGGGATATCGATTGCGATGTCGGCGACGATCCCGCCCTTGTCGAGAACCAAAACCCGGTCCGCCAGCGTTACGGCTTCGTCAACGTCATGGGTGACCAATAGGACCGCCGGTTGGTGACGGGCACAAAGCTGACGCAGCAGATCGTGCATGCGCAGGCGGGTCAGTGCGTCGAGTGCGCCGAACGGCTCGTCCGCCAGCAGCAGTTCGGGATCACGGACCAGCGAGCGCGCCAATGCCACCCGCTGCTGCTCGCCACCAGAGAGCTCGACCGGCCAAGCGTTCTCACGGCCGCCCAGGCCAACTTCTTCGAGAGCTGCCCGTCCGCGTTTGGCGGCGTCCGGTAGGTCGAGACCAAGAATCACATTCTCCAGCACTCGTTTCCATGGCAACAGTCGGGCATCCTGGAACACCACCGATTTCTTATCGGGCGTTTCGAGCCGGCCGGA
>NZ_JBHLYT010000172.1:0-3251 GCF_042431665.1 Mesorhizobium kowhaii | reverse complement strand
CATTCAAAGTCGCTCAATTCGTAACGTCGCATTCAAGCCTCCAAAAGAAGCCTTGAATCAGAACCCGTCACAAAGCGGTAGTCAGTTTATGAGTTTGCGGCCTAATTCGGTAGCAACCGCCACCAACTCCCAAATTAACGCTTCAACCTGGACCTTACTCCAGAAAGACCAGCGCCCGTCGCCCCGTTCCCGTAAGGGAGTCAGGCTTCTCCAGAGCGCATCGAGACGCCGTTCGCCCTTGTCGCGATCAGTCGATCCTATGGAGCTCCAGGTCCGTACAAGGCAAGTTAGACGCGCGTCGCCTTGTCAAGGCGGAGGCGCGCTCACTGGCCACTCGGCTTAGCTCACCGAGAACTGAGGCTACATCTGCGGTCGGTCCGAGGTGAACGATTTATTCTTCATTCATTCAGACACCTTCCGGTAGTTTTTATATCGTTGTAAACAAATCGTTTTTATGCTTCTATTTATTCATGAATGGCGATATTCTCATTTGATTTTTGCAGGGCGGCGGGCGCTTAGTCGTCCCTGCGTGAACTTGTGAATGGTGAATCCCATGCATCCCGTGATGGCACTTCGTAATTTGGACACTCTTCAGAAGGAGATCGTCAGCATCCTTTCCCGCGCCGGGATCGGCATGTCGCAGACTGGCATCGTAGCGAAACTGACTAGCCGCGCCAGCCAGCCAACCGTGTCCCGGGCGATGGCCAGGCTCGTCGCCGACGGAATCGTCATCAAAACGGGAGAAACCCGCGGCGCATCGTTCGATTTGTCCCCAGCAGCGTCTTGGTTCTCGAAGGCACCGCACTACCGCCCCGAGGTTCCGTATGACCCTGAGCGGATCGGAGGTTACGTCCCGAACACAACAACATGGCTTCCAGCGGAACAGTTGGCGCGCATCAGGGCCGCCGCGGAAGGCGTAAACCAGGCCCTGGATGCATCGACATATAGCAGGGCGATCGCGGAACGCTTCCTGATTGACCTCGCCTGGGCATCATCGAACCTTGAAGGGAACACGTACACCTATCTCGACACGGAAGTCCTCCTTCAATACGGCCAGAAAGCGAGCGGCCACGAACTGGCGGAGGCAACCATGATCCTAAACCACAAGCACGCGATTTCCGAGCTGCTCGATAGCGTGGGGAGGCCCGTCCTCAACCCCCAGTTCGCCGCCCGTATCCACGCGATGCTCCTTCGCGACCTGATCTCGCCCGAAGACCTTGGGCGGGTGCGGGGAAACCCGGTCAAGATTCAAGGCTCCAGCTACCAGCCGAGCGGCGATCGCACCCAGCTCACGCAGGACCTGGGCCAGCTGCTCTGGAAAGCGGAACAAGTCGAGGACCCGTTCGAGGCAAGCTTCCTGCTGCTGACCGAGTTCTCCTACCTGCAGGCTTTCATTGACGGCGACAAGCGGATGGGGCGGCTCATGGCCAACGTGCCATTGCTATGGCAGGGCCTGCCGCCGATCTCGTTCATCGGCATCAACCGCAGCGCATACCTGTCCGGACTCATCCTCTTCTACGAACTGGGCGACGCGTCATTGATGGCCGGCGCCGTGGCCGACGCCTATGAGGAGACGTCGAAAAACTACACGGCTGCGGTGGCGACCAGGCGGGTGCCGAAGTCTGTCGAACTGCGTGAGCGGAGGCGCATCGACGAGGCTGTCCGTACCATCGTGGAGGATGGCCTCCCGGAAGACGACGTGCGGTCGTTCGCTTCGGATTATTTCCAGAACCTGAATGATGAAGACCGGGACCACCTCGTTGGGTTAGTGGCCGAGATAATCACGGCGATCACACCGGAAAACGCGAGGGCATGGAACGTCGACCCTGACAGGGTAGTCGCCTACATCAGCGGCAGATCCAAAACCCATGGCACTTAGTATGTTTTATTCACCATTCATTCAAGCCACCGACGGAACGGCCAAACATATGATTATTATTGACTATTTACAGGCGTTTTATTCATAGCCGAGGACGCGGCCTTAGAAATTCGAGTGCAGCGGCGATGGACATTTCACGTCATCCAGGTCGATGACAAGCTATGTATGAGGCGGCGACCCTCACGATAGGGTCGTCGGCCGAAATGAGCTCTGCCGTGACGCCTGGCGCGCCTTGTCGTGCCATTTGCCGAAATTCTTCCAAAAATTTCCGAAACAGGTGCGCGGTCCATACTGACCTCTTATAGGCCGGGGACGTTGGCATCCATTTCCAGTCTCCTCCGATTTCAGTGTTACCGTCGGCGGAAAGCTGGGAAAGTGGCAGTGATGCGCTCGCCCGCTACTTTTCGTTAACCCCCGGTCAAAGAACCGATCGACTCCTGCGGCCAGCCCCACTAAGGGCCTGCCTCATGTTCAGGCGGATACGCATACGGCACTGATTTCGCGGCCTCCCGAGGCCGTCGTGCTGACCGAGCCAGGTTCTTTCGGGAAAAATGGGCCGCCCCGAAGTGGCTCAGTTTCACGACGAGGGTTAGCGCCGCAAACAGAGATCGTCCGATCCCCAAGCCGTATGTCGACGGCCATCAGCTCACTTCGTCTCTTTAGAAAATGCGCATTGGTTTGCACTGCTCCGAATGCGGCTTGATAGAACGACGCAGCTCCCTGCTGCCCACCATGCTCCACAAAAATCGTCAGTGAGAGTGATATCCCAACATCGCAAACCGACTTGAGAACGTTCCCGTCTGAAATGCCATGCTGCTGAGGGACTACTTCATGGGCATTCGCTGCCGACAAATCGATCTGCCGCATGGCCAAAGCTTTTCGCAATGCTTTGGCCATGGACTGGGAACGCCGGAGAGCATCATGGTTCATCCCTTCTGTAGTCAGTGTCAGTGCTCGCGTTGCTGACGGCCACCCACGAGGGTCAAACCGTAAGGATTGTGCATTCACCATTCCAGGAGGAGCGAGCGGCAGGCTGCACAGCCTGCCAAGGCAATAGCTAGATCGTGACGTAGATCAACAACTGCTCGCGTCAATTGCGAATCAGGTTTCCCAAAAACTGCGAGAGTGCCCGCCGAGCGCCGTTTCAAACGTCAGCTACGGGCGCGATACAAAGGGCACAGGCTGAACTTCGCTGCCAGAGGCAGGGCTTGTCGGCCGTTCGATCGAAAGTGCGAGATGAGGAGAAGACCCATCAGCCTGCAGAGCGGCTAGCACTACTTTGGCAGTTTAGGTTTGACGGCGTCTGCGAGCAGCTTCTCACAGTGAGGACATCTGCGGCGTGGCGGCCGCGTGAAGAGGTCGAGAATGGCTT
>NZ_JBHLYT010000171.1:0-1517 GCF_042431665.1 Mesorhizobium kowhaii | reverse complement strand
TCCATGCCCTTCAATTGCCGAGCAGTTCGAGATCCTTGCCGCCTGATCATTGGCGCGAAAGCGTCGCGTCGTGACCGAAATCACGATTTGCGACAGAACCATCCTGACAACGTGCTACGCCGCTGGCTTGCGCATCTCGGAAGCAGTCCACCTGACGCTCACGGCCATCGACAGCCAGAGAATGGTCATTCGCGTCGCGCAGGGCAAAGGCCAGAAAGACCGCTACGTGATGCTGTCGCCCAAGCTGCTTGCGACCTTGCGCAGCTATTGGAAGGTGCTGCGGCCAAAGGCGTGGCTCTTCCCCGGCGATCGTCCCGGCCAGCCGATCACAAGGAATGCGGTCGCGCATGCCTGCGCGAAGGCGCGAGACCTCTCCGGATTGTCCAAGCCGGTCACGCCCCACAGTCTGCGACACGCCTTCGCTGTCCATCTCTTGGAGACCGGCGCCGACGTGCGCACCATTCAACTGCTGCTTGGTCACCGCAGCCTCGCGACCACCGCCCACTACTTGCGGATTGCCACCAACAAGGTCTGTGCGACGTCCAGCCCGTTCGAGCTCTTGCCGCGTCCAGTGCCCCCGCCGCCGCCGCCTGCCGAGCCGCAGTACTTCTGAGCGGCGCGCCGATGGCCCGCTCGGGGTGGGAAGTGGCGGATATCTTCCGCCGCTACGGCGAGACCTATCGCGCGCAGCATGGCGCGTCGCTCAGCACGGCTCAGCGGCGCGTGATGACGGCGATCGAACTGTGCCGAACGGCGGCGCTCGGCGGGCACGTCGAAGCGTGCGACCAATGCGGCCACCAGCGCATCGCGTTCAACAGCTGCCGCGACCGTCACTGCGTGAAGTGCCAATCGCTCGCTCGTGCGCAATGGCTCGACGACCGGCGCGCCGAGCTTCTCGACACACAGTACTTCCACGTCGTCTTCACGCTGCCGGAGGCCATCGCGGCCATTGCCTATCAGAACAAGGCAGCCGCCTACGCCATTCTCTTCCGTGCGGCCGCCGAGACGCTGCGCACCATCGCCGCCGATCCCAGACACCTGGGCGCCGAGATCGGCTTCTTCGCCGTGCTGCACACCTGGGGCCAGACCCTCGTCTTTCATCCCCACCTGCATTGCGTCGTCGCCGGCGGCGGCCTGTCTGCCAACGGCGAGCGATGGATCGCCTGCCGGCCGGGCTTCTTCCTGCCGGTCCGCGTTCTCTCACGCCTCTTCCGTCGCTTGTATCTGCAACATCTGGAGAAAGCCTTCGAGGCAGGCGAGCTGCAATTCTTCTCTGACTTGAAAGCCCTCAACGAGCGCAGCGCTTTCCTGCGCTATTTGGCTCCCCTGCGAAAGGCCGCATGGGTGGTCTACGCCAAGCCGCCCTTCGCCGGACCGGAAACGGTCCTCGATTACGTCGGCCGCTACACGCACGGCTCCGTCGCAAACTTTTCGGAAAGGTCATTGCTGCATGACGGCTGCTCCTGCTTTCCGGGAGTTTGTCATGTTCAAGGGCCGCCATTTTGATCGATCCGTGA
>NZ_JBHLYT010000170.1:0-1003 GCF_042431665.1 Mesorhizobium kowhaii | reverse complement strand
CCGATGTCGAGGTCGCTATCTGGACCGTCATCTCCGCGAGCGGCGCTGCCATAGATGAACAGGCTAAAGACGGGCATCCCGGCAGCACTCTGGCGCACAGCGTCGTTGATCGCCACGAATCGATCTCTTTCGGCTTCGAAGAGCGCCGTCAACTGAGGCGCAAGCCAGTGCCCGTCATTATAGCGATGTACCCTCGCATGTTGCGATCCGGATGAAACGACAATCCCCGAGGTCTCAAGCGAAATGAGACCAAGCCTCACGCTTTCACGGGAAAGTCCACTCACCCTGACGATCTCGGAGGCGGCGAGCATCCCTCCATGCTGCACCAGCGCGCGTAAAACCCTGAGGTTCGAGCTGACTCCGAGCATCAGGGTGAGCGGTCTCCTAATTGAGCTCTCTTGTTCCGAGCGCATCATCGTTCGCCTTTGTTTATGGTCGATTGCCTTAAAATATGGGCAATCGCCTTAATATCTGGTCAAACCCCGAATTGTCGATCCGAGTTGTGGAGAGGTTTTGGGGAGCATCCGGTGGCGGCTGCTGCCGAATGGCGAGAATGTTCGCAAGCACTTTTGCGGCATTAGGTAGCAAAAACCACCAGATCTCTAGTTGAGCCTGACCTATCCTGGAGCACAAGTTTCAGGAGCGGAACGGGATGGACATCGCGGACGAATTGAAGCGTAAACGAAGCGAGTTTGCGGAGCGGTTGCAGGAAATCGCTTGCGAGCAGGTCGAGATTCAGGGTAAGCGGTTAGCTGACGGCGTCTGGTTTGAAGTTCCAGGGCATGAGCATTTCGATTTTGGCTGCGGGCCAGCGCTGAGCGATGCGGGTCAAGGTCTGGGAGAGCCAGGCGAGTGGGTCGACGCCATTCATTTTACAGGTTTGCAGAAGTGTCGCGACGGTCGCCCAAGTGCGTCCACCGCCCTCGCTTCCAGCGAAGAGACTATTTTTTCTCGTAATTGTCTGGGGCCTGATTGCACGCTCGACGATATTGGAGTCGATCTC
>NZ_JBHLYT010000169.1:0-1070 GCF_042431665.1 Mesorhizobium kowhaii | reverse complement strand
ACGGCCCTGGCCGGGATCTGGCAAGAGCTGCTCGGGGTCGAGCGGGTCGGCCGCCACGACAACTTCTTCGAGCTCGGCGGCCACTCGCTGCTGGCGGTGCAGCTGATGGAGCGGCTGCGACGGCTGTCGCTCGGGGTGGAGGTGCGCACCCTGTTCGCCAGGCCGGTGCTTTGCGATCTGGCCGCAAGCCTTGGCAGCCATCACGAGGTGGCGGTGCCTGCCAACCTGATCGGCGAACAGACCGCGGCGATCACGCCGCAGATGCTGCCGCTGATCGATCTGACCCAACAGGAGATCGACCGGATCGTGTCGACGGTGCCGGGCGGGGTCGCCAACATCCAGGATATCTATGGCCTGTCGCCGCTGCAGGACGGCATTCTGTTCCATCATCTGCTGGCCAGCCAGGGCGATCCGTATCTGCTCGTCAGTGAGATGGCCTTTGCCGATCGCGGTGTGCTCGATCGCTACCTTGCTGCGGTCCAACAGGTGGTGGACCGGCACGACATTCTGCGCACGGCCTTTGTCTGGGAGGGGCTGTCGAGCCCGGCCCAGGTGGTCTGGCGCAAGGCGGCCCTGGATGTGAGCGAGGTCGAGCTGGATGAAGATGGCGGTCCCGGTCATGAGCAGCTGAAGCGCCGGTTCGATCCGCGTCAGTATCGCATCGATCTTGGCCAGGCGCCGCTGTTGCGGTTCGTGATCGCGCGCGAGCCCGGCAGCACACGCTGGCTGCTGTTGGAGCTGCAGCATCATCTGATCGGCGATCACACGACGCTGGAAGTGATGCATGCCGAAGTGCGGACCGTGGTCGAGGGACGGCGTCATGAGCTGGCAGCTCCGCAGCCGTTCCGCAATCTGGTGGCGCAGGCCCGTCTCGGCGGTTCGTCCGAAGAGCATGAAGCGTTCTTCCGCTCGATGCTGGCCGACATCGACGAGCCGACGCTGCCGTTCGGGCTGATCGAGGTGCATGGCGACGGCAGCGGGGTTGGCGAGGCGCAACGGATGCTGCCGCAGGCGCTGAACGAGCGGCTGCGGGCCCAGGCGCGGCGGCTGGGGGTGAGCCTGGCGAGCCT
>NZ_JBHLYT010000168.1:0-677 GCF_042431665.1 Mesorhizobium kowhaii | reverse complement strand
GTGCGCTATATCGACGACTTTGTGATCTGCTTCCAATATCGATCGGACGCCATCCGCGTACAGGAGGCCTTGCGTCTTCGGTTGGGGAAGTTCGGCCTCACTCTAGAGCCGACCAAGACCAAGTTGGTCGAGTTTGGTCGGTTCGCGCAAAGACACGCGGGCAAACGCGGCAGAAACCGCCCGGAAACAATCTACTTTCTGGGTCTAACGCTCTATTGCACGCGAAACCAAAGAGCCAACTTCAAGGTTGGGATGCGCACCGAGAAATCTCGGCTAAAGCGCAGCCTTATGTCTCTGCAGGAGCTCATGCGGCGAATACGGCATTACAAGATCAGTGACCAGGCCGGTGAAATCAACGTCGTCCTGCGCGGCCACTATGGCTATTACGGCGTCGCCGGAAATCTCCGGAGCCTCGTAAAAGTTTATCGAGCCGTGGAGCGTTACTGGCGCGGAATGCTGCGCAGCCGCAGCTGGGCAGGCCGACGCCTCACTTGGGACGCATTCAACCAAATCAAAGAACGGACACCGTTGCTGAAGCCTAAGCTGCGCCTCCCTTATCGGGAGATGCAGGCGCTTGCAGTGCTGTGAACCAACTGTCGAAGAGCGTCGGTGCGGGAAATCCGCACGCCACGTTCTGTGGGAACCGGGGGCGGGCGACCGCCTCCGGTGACCCGGTG
>NZ_JBHLYT010000167.1:0-1294 GCF_042431665.1 Mesorhizobium kowhaii | reverse complement strand
CATCGGCATAGGAGATGACATGCGCACGGAACGCCTCGCCGCGTCCGGTGAGCCGCCAATGTTTCAGGAACCGGTTCATGTAGATGACCGAGAGCAGCGGACTTGCGACCCCACCTTGCGGCGTGCCGCGCGTGCTGCTCTTACCACCGCTCACGTGCCGTTTCCCGTCACCGTCCCGCTCTTCGATCGGCGCTTTCAGCCACAGCTTGATCAGCCGCAGCACGTGCCGGTCGACAATGCGCCGGGCCACCGATGTGAGGAGGTCCGAATGCGGAATCGTGTCGAAGTATTTCGACAAATCGGCGTCTACCACGTCCGTGTAGCCCCGGCAGACAAGCCGGTGCACTTCCTTGATTGCGTCGGTCCCACTGCGTCTGGGCCGATAGCCATAGGCACCATCCTCGAAGTCCGCCTCGAATATCGGTTCCAGCACCAGCTTGGCGGCGGTCTGAACCACCCGGTCCCGAATGGTCGGGATGCCGAGCGGACGTTCGCCGCCCCCCGGCTTCGGGATCATCACCCGTCGCACCGGCTGCGGCCGGTAGGTCTTCGAGACAAGTTCCTCGCGCAGGCCCGCCAGCCACCTCTCCGCGCCTTCCGCCTCGATCTTCGCGAATGTCACGCCGTCCACGCCCGGCGAACCCGCATTGGCGCGGGCCAGCGCATAGGCATGGCGCAGCATGTCCTCACGGCAGATCTTGTCGTAAAGCACGTAGAAGCGGAAAGCGGGCTCCGCCTTCGCCTTACGATACAGCTTCCTCTGCAGGTGCCTGATCTTTTCGGGTGTTTCGAGGCTCATCGCCAATCACCCCCTCCTAACCAACTTCGAAAGCACACCAGAAGTCAGGGCCCTTCCCTCCACCGGCATTACCCGGCTTCAGCGGTATTATGACCCTGTCCGACTCCCACCGGCACCGCCGCCCTGACGGCTGCGTTGAGGCCGCTACCCTCATGCCGAGCGGGTCTCCCCCGTTACCCGCATCACCCTTCCGACGTGCCGTGCCCATTACCCCGGCGGATCGAACGGGTGCACATGTCGATTGCTTCCCCGTTCGCGCGGCCTTCCCCGAAATTCAGGCGGGTCGGCATCCACATCATCACTTTCGAGGCCTGCTCAGGCTTCACTCACGTTACGGCCCATCGGATTGCTCAACCGCCCAAGGCGGCCTTTGTCACGAGGCTTCGACCCGGCCAGTTACCCGACCGAGCCGCTCGTCAGCTACCAGACCAATCGACTACTATCTGGGTGGAACCTTCCTCCACTGGTGATACGCGCCATCGGGGCGCACTGAAT
>NZ_JBHLYT010000166.1:0-1631 GCF_042431665.1 Mesorhizobium kowhaii | reverse complement strand
GCTAGCCCGTCTTATGCACGACGACCCGTCTGAGAGGCTGGCGGATGTAGCTTAAGCGATTGATGTGGCGTAGGATTTTGGTGCTGAAGCCATTCCTGTCGCCCACATCTTGCGAGCCACACCCGCCATGACCGACGATACGTTGCTGCCGTTCTCGTTTCCAGCCGTTGGACGCAAGAAGATCACAGCTGCGTTTGACGGCGGACGCATCACCTCGGATGGCGGCGTGATGCTGCTGGCCGCGGCCGAGCGGCGGCTGCACCTGGCTGACAGGCTTGCCGCTGCGATCCAGGATCCGCGCGATCCAGCGCGCGTGACGCACGCCATGGCTGACATCCTGCGCGCCCGCATCTTCGCCATCGCCTGCGGTTATGAGGACGCCAACGATCTCGATCGGCTGCGCACCGATCCGGCCTTCAAGCTCGCCTGTGGTCAGCTGCCCGACAGCGGGAATGACCTGTGCTCGCAGCCGACGTGTTCGCGGCTGGAGAACCTGCCGGACCTGCGCACTGTCATCCGGCTCGGCCGGGTGCTGGTGGATCTGTGGCTGTCGAGCTATGTCGCGCCGCCCAAAAGCGTGACGCTCGACATCGATGACACGCTCGATGCCGTTCACGGCCATCAGCAGCTGTCGCTCTTCAATGCTCATTACGACGAGCGATGCTTCTTGCCGATCCACATTTACGACGCCGCGACAGGGCGGCCGGTCGCCATGATCCTGCGTCCGGGAAAGACGCCGACGGGCAAAGAGATTCGCGGTCATCTGCGCCGGCTTGTCCGGATGATCCGCGCCCGCTGGCCGAGAACCCGCATTCTGATCCGCGGTGACAGCCACTATGGGCGGGCGCAGGTCATGGCCTGGTGCGAGGATAATGCGGTCGACTACGTCTTCGGTCTGCCCGGCAACAAGGTTCTCCAGCGTCTCGTCGATGAAGTCGCCGATGATATCCGCACCCGCCGAGCGCTCGAGCACAAGCCGGCGCTGCGCGGCTACACCCAGACCCGATACAAAGCGAAATCCTGGAAGATGCATCGCCGCGCCTGCGCCCGCATCGAGGCGACCAAGCTCGGCCTCGACATCCGCTTCGTCGTCACCAACCTCGCCAACGGCTCGGCCCAGCACATCTACGACGTGGTCTATTGCCCCCGCGGCCAGGCCGAGAATCTGATCAAGATGCACAAGAGCCAGCTTGCCTCGGACCGCACCTCCTGCCGCTCACCAATTGCCAACCAGGTGCGCCTCGTCCTGCACACTGCCGCATACTGGCTGATGCTCACGCTGCGCGACGCGGTGCCCAAAACCCACCAGCTCAGCAAAGCCGAGTTCGCCACTTTGCGGCTCAGGCTCCTTAAGCTCGGCGCCCGCGTCACCGAAACCGTCTCGCGCATCCGCCTGGCCTTCGCCGCAGCCTGTCCCGAAGACAGCTTGTTCCGCGCGATCGCCATCACGCTGCAGCCGGCAGCACCATGAGCGCCGGGGCATATCGAATGCCCCCGCCGAACCCCACATCTCTACCCTCCAGCGCGTTCAACAAGTCCAGCCCAAGTCGCGGTGAAAAAGCCGCCTCAACCATCCGCGCCGGCTCGCTGGCGGCAAACGCGCAATCGCGCTCATGAATAAGACGGGCTAG
>NZ_JBHLYT010000165.1:0-2408 GCF_042431665.1 Mesorhizobium kowhaii | reverse complement strand
CCTTGTGGTACAGGCCCGGTACCCCGGTAATGCCGATCCGCTGGGTGCTGGTCCGGGATCCCGATGGCAAACGCGCCCCTCAAGCCTTCTTCAGCACGGACATCCCCTCGAGCCCGCCGAAATCATCGCCCTGTTCGTCCGGCGCTGGCAGATCGAGGTCACGTTCGCTGAGACCCGTGCCCATCTTGGCGTTGAGACCCAGCGGCAATAGTCCGACAAGGCCATTGCACGAACCACCCCGGCATTGCTCGGGCTCTACAGCTTCATATCGCTATGGGCCTGCGATCTGCTCACCGGCACTACCACCCCATACACCGCAGCGTGGTACCGAAAAACCAGCCTGACGTTCAGCGACGCCATCGGCGCCGTCCGCCTCGCAATCTGGATCGGCGATATTAATCAACACTCCCCGCCAAACCGGGAGCGACAAAATATCCCGCAAGAGCGCATCCTGCGAATGGCCCAAGCCCTGTGCTTCGCCACCTAACGTACAAAGTCGAGCTCAGTTCGTCGGGTGTCGAAACCAATCGCATCAATCAGGATGGCACCCGGGAAGAGGCAATGCTCAGCCGCCTGCTAGGCGAGTTCCGGGAACCGCTTTTGCAGATCATGCCTGCCGCTCTGATTGACGAGATAGATCTCTTGTTCAACTTTCGCGGCGGACCCCCGATACGCCATGAACTTGCACACGGGAAAATGACCGATGGCGAATTCTGGAGCCCGGACGCTACCTATTCGATATGGTTGGTTCTCCACATCGTGATTTTGCCAACGCTGAGGTTCTGGGATGATGTTGCGGCAGAAATAACGCATCGCGGCCGACGCTGGTTCTGCATCAGCCTCGTTCCTGCTCTGGTTTTTGCACTGGAATTTGCTCATGATGGAAAGTTATTGATCTTTCTATCACAAGAAATCGGATTGAATCCCGCTCTGCCATGTCAAGGGGCACAGAGGTCATAACTGAATACGATCGACTGGACAGCAAAGGAATTTCCCATCGGGAGAATGGCCGTACCGGAGGACCTTCGGATCGATCCCCACACCCCATCGGGTGGTGATCTAGTCTAGGCCAAAATCTAGTAGCACGGCGATCGGTTTCCGAGTTGAAGTGTATGTGCGGTTGCGTTGAGTGAGGCAATATTCGGGAACCGAACCAATCCACAGAAATATTTTGTTGGTATTTTTGTTGGTTAGTGCTGTCGCTGTGCGAGTTCCAAGCGTTTGAAAACAAAGCTAGATTTTCTTGGCTTGGATTCCGCCTCTGGGCACCATTCTTCTTGTCATTCCAATATGATCAAGAAGATAAGCCAAATCAGCATGTTGCGCTCGCCTGACTGTGTTACAAAGGTGCGCAACAATGCTCTATCGGCTGGTCCGTCCCGTGAAGCGAACAGGTTCCTCCAAGCAGCAATTCGTTCAGCGCATCCCCGCTGACCTGCGAGATCGCATGGTCGGCATGAAGCTGGCTGTCCCCATCGGCGACGAGACGGCGTTCGTCACCATCAGGCCGAAGACCGAGAGCATTCGGTTCTCGTTGAAGAGCGGCGACCCCAGTGTCGTCAAGAACCGCCAGGCGGGCGCGGCGGCATATTTGGAGCAAATCTTCCGATCGCTACGGGAGAACAGGCCGGTCCCACTCACGCATCGTCAAGCTGTCGCGCTTTCCGGCGAACTCTACCGAGCCTGGGCGAGCGATTACGATCACCGCAGTACCATCTCCTTCGTGCAGAATGCGGACGGCACTGTCGAGCGGGACGACAGCTTGGACTTTGACCTTTTGGAAGCGGGCTATGCGTCCATCGTCAAGAAGCTCGGAGGGCTGAAGGAGGACGGGGATACCCCAGCCATGGAGAATGCCGTGGGGCCGCTCGTCGATCGGTTGCTGCTTGCTCGTAGCATTCCTGCGATCGACCCGGCGTCCCGCCCGATGGTGCTTCGTGAATTCTTGAAGGCACTCCGCGAGGGGATGGAGGTGCGTCAGCGGAAGGCGGGCGGCGATTATTCGCCCGATCCTCGCTCCGAGCGGTTCCCCGAGTGGAAGGCTCCCGGCAGCCTGCAGGCCGCGCCGAGCGTCTCGCTAACGGGCTTGGTCGAATCCTGGTGGCAGGAGGCGAAGGCGTCGGGCCTCACTGCAAGCACCCACGAAAGCTACCGCAAGGCGGCTGCAACGCTGGCGGAGTTTCTTAAGCACGACGATGCCTCCCACTTGACCGCTGACGACCTCGTTAGCTTCAAGGATCACCTCCTAGTAACCGTCAATCCAAGGACCGACAGAACGCTCAGCGCCAAGACCGTGAAAGACAGCTTGTTGATTTTCACTGAGAACTGACCCGGCATTTCCACCGAGATTTGACCCGCCTTTCATGTATGTTTCGGTTCGGGGTTGAGGGTCAAGGTTCTGGCTTTCT
>NZ_JBHLYT010000164.1:0-2992 GCF_042431665.1 Mesorhizobium kowhaii | reverse complement strand
CGCCGGCCGAAGCCGAGGAACGCTACTACGCCATGCTGGATGAACCAGCCATAGCCGCGTGACTCAAACGAAACGGCCTCCGGAAAACCCGGCGCGGTTCAGTCATCTCAGACGGCAGACTTCAACGCGCTTGCAAGGCGCAACTCCCACCCCACCGGGCATACGGGTCCGTACCACGGCGGTTCGATCGGATTAAGCTTGGGCAGAGACATGAAGTCGAGGGAGACCGAGAGACTCGAAGTAATGGTTGCGCAGGGCCTGTTGGACCGCCGGGTGTCCTGACATGCGCCAGAATCCCGTCGGTGAACCGGCGGCAACCGCAGCTCCGAACTTTGGTACGCCATGACGACGTAGTTCCTTGAAGCGGTTGTGCCCGTTCCCCCATTGCCACCAGAGATACATGCGTAGTCTCCGGCGGGTCCACGCTTCCAAGTTCGTAAGCACCCGTGGGGTCTGGCAGAAGCCGAAGTAGCCGCGCCATCCGATGAGGTATGGCTTCAACTCTTTGATCAACTGCGCCAGACTGATTCCCCGTGTCCGGCGTGTCATGTCCCGGATCAGCGCCTTGAATTTGTCGAGGGCCTTTGGCGCGATGCGCCGTTCGCTCCCGTCATTTGAGATGCTGAACCCAAGGAATTTCCGCTCCTCCGGTCGCGCCACCGCGCTCTTCGCCTCGTTGACCTTCAGCAGCAGCTTCTTGGTCAGGAACCGGCCGACAGAGGCCATGTGTCGATGGCGGTTGAGCCGCATTGCGTGCATGCGGTGAAAGCCCCTCACGGCTCGAGAACCCGCGCCTTTTCAGCACGGTATCGGGCGTCGCCATGTTTACACGCCACACCTAATCTGCTCCTGCCACACTGTCGCTGGGCGCAGATCAGATAAGGCAACGACCTACTATTCATGAGCAATTCGAACGAGGCAATGTGAGCGAACCTTCGGCTTTATGACGTGGTTGGGGAGACTCGTCCACAGCTACGAGAAATGCATCGACGTCTCTCACGCCATGATCTTCGTGCTATGGGCGGCAATCGTAGAAACGCTCCTCCCTGATTTCAAAACATATGGGGTACAATTGGGGTGTCGGCCACCCGGGATGAGCGCGGCTGCTCCTGTCGAGATGTGAGAACGTGCTCGATGTTGATCCGCCACAAACACTGGGAAGAACAGCCAGTAAATGTTTTTGCCGGACCGGACGCGTCTTGGAAGTGACCTGCGATTTGAGAGTGGCCGGATCGTGAAGGAAATGCGCGCGCGGCGAGCGAGCAGGAGGCGTTGAAGCTGCGCAGTGTCGGCTTGTGGGCTTGCGCTTGAGCGCATCGGACTGGAAGCGTGCTCCGCTCACGGGTGGCTTCACGACGGATTGCGGGGCGTGATCTGCCGGCGAACTGCATCGAGACGCGGGCTGCCAATGCGGCGATGAAGACCATGCCGAACAAGACTGATTGCAAAGACTCGCGCACTCTGGCGCAGATCATGCGCATGGTGCGCATCCTTTCCTATGCTTGTGGCTGTTCACACAGCCCACGTTTTATCATCAGCTCGAAGCGGGCACTTCAACCCGTTCAAGACATGGCGTCGGGCAGCGCCGAATACCCCGACCTGGTCCCAGTCGACGGACACAACAGCGGAAAACTCCACTTCGAACAACCCAGGATTCCTGGAGTCAGGGCAGACAGCTTCTGTCGGTTTTGTCGGGACCCCAACACACCCATCTCGAACCAATCTGCTGGTTGGTCTCAGGTTAAACAGTTGAAAAGAAGGACAGAGTACCGCCCTCGGTCTTGATCAGCCAGGCGGCACAAGTTTTGCGTTCCTTAGCGGCAAGACGACCGAAAGCTATTAGTCGGCACCCACGTCGTGGGTGAAATCGCGACCGAATCAAAGAGCGAAAATGTCAGGTCTGTGTCAAACCTCATGTGCGGAAGGGCATCGGCAGAGCGCGTGCTCCTCGGCCTATCTCAGCACCTTGATCAATCGACCTGTCCCTGCGACTAACGCCATGTCGCCGTTCGACGGCATGGCAGTCCAATATC
Organism: Mesorhizobium kowhaii; assembly: GCF_042431665.1. Taxonomy (NCBI): domain Bacteria; kingdom Pseudomonadati; phylum Pseudomonadota; class Alphaproteobacteria; order Hyphomicrobiales; family Phyllobacteriaceae; genus Mesorhizobium; species Mesorhizobium kowhaii. Next base: position 959 of record NZ_JBHLYT010000164.1, on the reverse strand, counting down.
ATCAGAAGAGGAGGCCTGTAGATGCGAAAGATCGTAGCAGCAAAACTTCATTGCATCACTGTGACTGGATCGGATTTGAACTATCACGGATCAATAACATTGGATCCAGATCATTGCGATGAAGCGGGTATTATTCCTTTGGAATTCGTTGATATCTGGAATAAGGCTTCAGGAGCCCGAATCAGCACATACGTCATCTACGGTGAGAGGGGTTCTCGTTGCTGCGTGCTGAACGGAGCCGCTGCTCGTACATGTCAGGTCGGAGATGAGATAATCATTTGCTCCTCCACATATATTGAGGATCATCAGATCACAGACATCAAACCGCGAGTGCTGACGTTCCACCGGGACAATTCTGTCTGCGGTCGACTGTTCTACGAGGTTAGGACAAGGGATAATGGAACGGTGGAATTCGAGGTACGAGAGGGCTCTCCCTCTCGATAACGCCCACCGAGTCCGCCATTTGTTGATTACTAATCGTACGAGACCGGTAACTTCTCTGGGGTTAGGCGGCGCGCAGAAGGGCAAGATGTTCAAGGTCCATGTCGCCGGCCACAAACGCGACCTCATCAAGGCCGTCAAACGGGCGCTGCGACGCCGGGTCGCTGTCGAGCCCGTCCTCGGCCATCTCACGGACGACCACCGTATGGGCCGCAACTTCCTGGCCTTCTCCGAAGGCGATGCCAACAACGCTGTGTTTGCCACCGTCGGCTACAACTTCAGCCTCCTGCTTCTTGGCGCTGGTCGCCACCGCCGCAGCGCCGCGGATCCAGCCACGAACAGCCTAATCACCGCTCTCGATGACCAACGGGCGGAGGCCTTTACCAGCCCAGTCTCTCCGGCCCTGATCGCAACTGTTAACGGCTGCGAGAAAGCGCGGACAAATGGTGCCGAGGATTGTGGAGAGAGAAAGCGGCCCGATGGGGCCGCTTTGTATTTTTTACCAGGAGGGATCGAGA
>NZ_JBHLYT010000163.1:0-2051 GCF_042431665.1 Mesorhizobium kowhaii | reverse complement strand
TCCTCCGCTGCGATACGGATGTCGCACATTGTTGCCAGATCGAAACCAGCACCGATTGCTGCCCCATTGACCGCAGCAATGACAGGGACCTCCAGCCGGTGCGTGGCTAAGGCGATCCGTTGGATTCCACGGCGATAACGATCCTGTACCTCATACACATCGCCAGCAAAGCTTCCCTTACGGTCGCGCATGTCCTTGACGTTGCCACCGGCGGAAAACGCCTTGCCAGCCCCCGTCACGACCAACACCGAGACGGCCGCCCCGCCGTTGATCCAGTCAACCGTTTGTACGATATCGTCTATCAGACCCGTTCCGGTCAGTTCGTTGCGGACGTCATCCCGGTCAAGCACGAGCAAGGCGACGCGGTCGCTGACTTCGAGTTTCGAGTCGATCAGCTTGGGCAGATCCGTCATGCTTCGATCCTTTGTTTCTCTACCGACCGCGCTGGGGAAGACTAGGTGAGAAGAATGCGCACATCGAGCACGGTCAAACCGTTGGGATATGCAAGGATGGGATTGAGGTCGAGTTCGTCGATCTCCGGGCAGGCTTCAACGAAATCCGAAATACTGACCATAAAATCCGCGAGCGCGTCTCGATCAACCGGCGTTCCCCCGCGCACGCCATCCAGAACCGCTTGCGCCTTGATTTCGCCCAACATCGCAAAGGCATCATTGCGTGAGATCGGAAGTGCGCGGAACACCACATCCCCAAGAACTTCGACGAGGACTCCGCCCAGTCCGAACATCATGATGGGACCGTATGAGGCATCGCGCACGACGCCGACGATGATCTCGACGCCCCCCTTTGCTGCCATCGGAGTGACGAGGACGCCTGCAATTTTCGGATTGGTTACCGCAGCCTTGGCATTGGCGACGATCTCAAGGAAGCCGCTGCGCACCGACGCGACGTCGGCGACATTGAGTTTGACGCCGCCCGCGTCCGTCTTGTGCAGGATATCGCGAGATACGATTTTCATTGCCACCGGCTGTGCGCCGAGACTGAGAAAGGCCTCTTCGGCTTCTTTTTCATCGAGAGCCAGCAAAGCCGGAGCGAGATCCAGGCCGAAGTCGCGCAGGCTGGCTCGCCCTTCGTGCTCCAAAACCACCTGCCTGCCCTCGGCTCTGCATCGCGCAAGAACCTGCTCAAAGATTCCGCCGTGCTGCGCTCGCGTTGGCGGCGACAATGCAAAGGTGCGGTCCACCTCACCGCGCTCCGCCAAAGCCTGCATACATCGCACGGCCATTTCCAGGGAGCTGTGCACCGGAATGCCTGCGCGGCGCATGTCCAGGATTGGTAACGGCCGCTGATCTGCCTGAAGCGCACTGTAAAGGCTGTGAACGACCACGGGCTTGCCGAACCGGCGTGGCATTGTGCCAATGAGGTTCGTGGCATCAATTTCTGCTGCGAGCAGGTCTTGTGAGAAACGGACCGCGTAGCCGCCGTAGAGACCTGATATTAGAAGTCCGTCCACCATCGGATCCTGCAAGAGAATCTCGGCGCAAGTGGCAAAAACAGATGGGTCCGAATCCGTACCCCCGGCTACGTCGACAGGATTGATGACCGACGCGGCCGGAGGAAGTTCCGCAGTAAGCCGCCGCCGCGTGTCTTCGCTCAGAGGAGCGAGCGCCAGTCCGCGTTCAGATAAGGCGTCGGCGGCAATTGTCGCGTGGCCTCCGCCGTCCGCAAGGATGGCGAGGCGGCGCGATCGCAGTGGCGGCAGCAGCGACAGCGCCTCCGCCATGGGCAGGATCTCGTCGGACCGGTGTGCAAGGATTGCGCCGGCTTGCTTCAGCACACCCTCGCTGACCGCATAGTCGCCAGCCAAAGCGCCGGTATGAGACTTCGCGGAAATGCGTCCGGCAATTGTCCGACCCGATTTGTAAATGACAACTGGTTTCTCCAGCGAGATCCGCCTCAAGGCGCTTAAAAAGCGGCGGCCGTCTTTCAGTCTGAACCGCACCGGGTTGCTCGGAGGCTCCAATTCCTGAGAAGGTGGAGCCATGACAAGCAAGACGACCAACAAGTTCTCTCCCGAAGTCCGGACCCGTGCG
>NZ_JBHLYT010000162.1:0-1403 GCF_042431665.1 Mesorhizobium kowhaii | reverse complement strand
CGGGCTAGCTAATCGATGACATCTGGGTCGCCAATGCACAATGCCCAAAGTATACACCCCCAGCCTTCACGAAACGACAAGCTTTGGTCGGAGTAGTGCTCGTCCGCGTCTTGGGTGACGGCTGGAGCTGGAGCGGTCGTTACAACGGCCAACGCCGTGGCAGCAAGTATCGTTCGTGGCCAGTGAGACCGCAATTTCAGGAGCCTCGGGCGCGCCACAGCGTCTTTTTCTGAGGTAGGCATTTTTCGTTTTCCTTTTGGATCATCACAGATTTGAAGAGGGGTCTGGTGTTATGTGCCATTGGGAGAGCCGGCGAAGCAGATATTCATGTGGTCGTCATAGATTCCTCCTGAATGTTTGTTTTACGAGAACCCTTATGGCAGCCCTATCTGACAGCCTGAAAGCGGTCTGCGGGATGGCGATCCTGTCTGATCGCAGCGAGATCCAACCGAGCTGGGGCGGTGCGACGGGATGCGCAGCCTGTATTGCGTTCGGACGAATGTCATGTGAACTCCTGGGCTAAGACTGCGCGACGGCCATGTCGGAACACGGTATCATGGCTATGAATATGCAATTGGCATGCCACCAAACGGGTTGTGAGCAGCGACCCCAAATCGGAGGAGTCGTCCGCTGGCCGGCTTGATCCTAACCCCCAGGATGTTTGGATCTGAACACAGATTTGTCGTCAATCGGACACGGACAAAATGCTGTGACCAGCTGGGCACCGGTGCTGACGCTTTGGTCAGACAGGCCAGAGACGTTGATACAGCGGGACTGTCAGGATTTCCGTGTGCGGTCGGGCGGTTGAACATTACGCCGCCATGGCCTTGATGAAGCGTTCACCGAAGATGACGGCGAACTGGGCCTTGGCCATGGACCACTCACGTGGCGGCATTTTCCACTCTTTCTCGGACCGGTTCAAGATCAGATAGAGCAGCTTGGTGGCTTGGTGGCGGCTTCGTCGCTGGAGAAATGGCCCCTGGCCCTGACGGCCGCCTGAGCTTCGAGTTCAGGGCCTCGATGGCATTGGTCATATAGATGATCCGGCGCACGGCATCGGGGAAGGCGAAGAAGGGGACGACCTCGCTCCAAACACGCCGCCAGCTCTGGCCAATCGCGGGATAGCGCTTGCCCCATTCACTGGCCTCGAAGGTCGTCAGCGCCTCCTCGGCGGCCTGAGCGTCGACGGCACGGTAGATTCCCTTCAGGGCTGTCACGAGCGGCTTGCGATCCTTCCAGGACACGAAGTCCATTGAGTTCCGGCAGGAAGAGTACGGCGGGCCGCCAGAAGGTAGGGATCGACGGAAATCCGGGCATGAGCACGACCGCCGTCGCCCTGCGGCGTACGTGCAGTAGTATCCTGCGCGCGTCAGGCTCTCGTCATCGAGATGCCAGCCGTCGGC
>NZ_JBHLYT010000161.1:0-638 GCF_042431665.1 Mesorhizobium kowhaii | reverse complement strand
CCCGCAGCCTCGATGATTTCGCGGACACCGACCACTTTATGAGCAGGCAGGTTGTCCATCACGACGACATCGTCGGGTTGAAGCGTCGGCACGAGGACGCGGCGCAAGTAGACCAGGAATGCTTCGCCATCCATGGCGCCGTCCAGGAGCCAGGGCGCGACGATCCCGTCGAGGCGCAGGCCGGCCGTGAAGGTCGTGGATTTCCAGTGCCCATGAGGAACAGCCGCCCGGCAACGCTGTCCACGCGCAGAGCGGCCTCGTAGCCGGGCCATCTTGGTATTGAGGCCACTTTCGTCGATGAAGATCAGGCGGCTCGGATCGAGATCGAGTTGGCCTTCGAACCACTCTTCCCGCGCTGCCAAAACATCCGGTCGCTGCTGTTCGGCCGCGTGCGCTGTCTTTTTTTGTACGTGATGCCACGCTTTGCGAAGAACGCATGGACCGTCGTCAGGCTGGCTTTGACCCCGCGCTCTGCCGCAAGGCGATCGACGATCTCGGCAAGCGTGATGTCCCGCTCATCGGTCTCGACCAAGGCGAGAATGAAAGTCTCGTGCGCGTCCAGCTTCGATACCTTCGGCTTGCCCTGCCGCCCAGGTTCCAGATTGCCGCTCGAACGCCAGGCCCGATACCATGCACCA
>NZ_JBHLYT010000160.1:0-1264 GCF_042431665.1 Mesorhizobium kowhaii | reverse complement strand
CGCCGCGTCCTCGTGCCGACGCTTCAACCCGACGATGTCGTCGTGATGGACAACCTGCCTGCTCATAAAGTGGTCGGTGTCCGCGAAATCATCGAGGCTGCGGGTTAATATTGTCCGAAGCGTAGGTCCCGCACTGGGCGGTGTTATTTTGGCCTTCCTTGGCCCGCTGGCAGCATTTGCATTGGCGGCGCTGAGCGACCTGGTCCCGTTGAGCGCTGTCCTGCGCACCAAGTGGCAGGTTCGCTCTTCGCCTCTTCCGCGCGAGCGCATGGCGACCGCCATTCATGATGGCATGCGCTTCACCGCGATCTCCTCGGAGATCAGAGTGGCGATTGTGCGTGCAACCTTGTTCGGGCTGTCGAGCATCTCGATCCTTGCTCTCCTTCCCCTCCTCGTCCGCGATCAGCTGGCGGGTGGGCCACTTGTTTACGGCGTCCTGTTGGCCGGCTTCGGCACAGGTGCCTTTGTCGCAGGCATTAGCAATGGTTACTTGAGACGCATTGCGACCCAAGAGCGATTGGTCACGCTGGCGTCCGTTGCCTGCGCAACGTGTTGCCTTTTGCTGGCCGTCACATCATCCGTGACGGTGGCGGCGATCGCGCTTGCAATCGGTGGCGCAGGCTGGGTCGTCACCTGGACCGGAACCGACGTGTGTGTGCAGTTGGCAAGCCCAAGGTGGGTCGTTGGTCGCACTCTGTCGATCTATTACGCTTTGACCTACGGCGGTATGGCAGCCGGCAGCTGGATCTGGGGAGCTGTCGCGCAGAACTATTCCCTGACGTGGGCTTTGGAAGGTGCTGCAGTGGCACTGTTGCTGGTTGCAGCAGCGGGAAAGGTATTGCCGATACGACTATGGGAAGAATCGGATCAAGGAGCTGCCGACTTCATCCCACCAGAACTGGCCCTTACTCTCCGGCCGAGGAGCGGTCCAATCGTGGTCAAGGTGGAGTACTCGATCCCCGAACCTAATATCGAGGCGTTTCTGCGCTGCATGCGCGAAAGGCGGCGCGTTCAGACCCGTGCCGGTGCGCGCAATTGGACGCTGCAGCGAAATCTTCAGAATCCGACTCTTTGGACTGAGACATTCCGCACTCCGACATGGACGGATTACCTTCGTCTAAATCATCGCCTGACTTTGGCTGACAGGGAGGTAGCCGAGCGCCTAGCACTACTTTGGCAGGTTTTTAGCGGCGGGCGAGTTTTTGGAATTCCCAAGAGAGAGTTTGCGTGATTCATAGGAGGTCGGCTTGTGGAGGGCCGATCA
>NZ_JBHLYT010000159.1:0-827 GCF_042431665.1 Mesorhizobium kowhaii | reverse complement strand
TGGCATGCCGGACCTTGGCGAGATCATGAAGCCTTTGCTGGCGGCGCGGCAAAAGCTGCGTGAGACATTCATGGCTCTCCACCGCAAGCTGCTATCGATCGTCCGTGACGACGAGGCCTGCCGACGTTTGATGACGATCCCCGGTGTCGGTCCTGTTACCTCGCTTGCTTTCATCAGCACCATCGATGTTCCGGCGCGCTTCAGCAACTCACGCGCCGTCGGTCCGGCGCTGGGATTGACCCCGGTCCTCAACCAATCGGGCGAAAGCCATCGCGTCGGTCGCGTTTCCCTGTGCGGTGACGGCATGATGCGGTCCCTGCTTTACGAAGCAGCCCAGGTCATGTTGAGCCGGGTGAAGAAATGGTCTTGGCTGAAAGCCTGGGCGATGAACGTCGCCAGGCGCCGCGGGCGGCAAAAGGCCATCGTTGCGCTCGCCCGCCGGCTGGCGGTGATCATGCATCGCATGTGGAGTGATGGCACCGAATTCCGCTGGACAAGAGAGAACAGCATTCAAGCCATGGTCTGACCACGCCGAGAATATCGACATTGAGCCGGTATCAAAAGGAGACGATAAAGTTCCGCCCGCCGGTGGAGAAGACGTCCTTCGCGGGACGATGGATGAGGTGAGTTCGCTTGGGTTCTTGTGCCGATCGCACCATCGCGGTCAGGACGCGCGACAGATTGGGCCGCCTCATTCTACTGATCCCATCATGGGAGGGCCGACGGCCGATCCCGAAGAGAAGCAAGGACCCGCGAAAGACGTCAAACACCCGCAGAGCGGAAAGCTCGAAAGCGCTTGACCTCAACACGCCGAATAGAGAAGAACC
>NZ_JBHLYT010000158.1:55137-56842 GCF_042431665.1 Mesorhizobium kowhaii | reverse complement strand
CCGAAGCGCCGGTGACGCTGAGGTGATCGGTCGTGTCCGGATCGCTGTCGTTGCCCAGAACGCTGATGACCTTGGAATGATCCTCATCGGTGGTGGCAACGTCGGCATTGGCGATAGGGCTATGGTTCGAGACGCTCTGGATAAATTCCCAAATTCCAGTCGAATTTTCCCCCGTCTCTATCAGGTCTACGGCTCCGTCTTTGTTTACGTCCACCGCAAGCAAGCCCGGCCAAACGTTCGCCGGCGCGGCGGGCCCAGAAACAGGAACTATGGTTTGGGCAAACGTGAAATTCCCTGTTCCGTCGTTTTGGTAAAGTTTAATACCGCCGTTATAGTCGGCGACGGCCAGGTCAAGTTTTCCGTCATGATTGAAGTCTCCAAGCGCAACTCCGGACGCGTAGGAACCCCCTGTAGTGTAGTAAGGGATTATCTGCTTGATTTGAAAATGGCCCTGCCCGTCTCCAAGCATGATTTCAAGGCTGTTGTTGTTAAGCGAACTCATCACGACATCGGCCAGGCCATCGCCGTTGATGTCACCTACAGCCAAGCCAAAATGCTCACTGTCCGAGGTGCCGGGTATTGCCGAAGAGATCAGCGGCTGGAATGTTCCGTTTCCATTACCTAGCAAAACGCCGACGGAATCAGTCGCAAGCGAAGGATTATACGAGGCCACCACCAGGTCCAGCTTACCGTCGTTATTGACATCCGTGGCAACAAGGTTGTCGCCATATTGGCCCGGATATTGAATCGCAACCGGCGCGCTAAAACCGCCCGTGCCATTGCCTTGCAGCACCTCAATCGTTTGATTGACGTACGAAGACGTTGCGATATCTAAATTGCCGTCTCCGTTGAAGTCGCCGAGTGTGACGCCCCCTGCGCCATTGGCGTAACCATTGATCGTCGGCAGGAAAATTACGGCATGGGTCGAGAACGTGCCACCTGCAGTCCCGAACATAATATCCAGTTGATTGGTGTCATAATTGCTGACCACCAGGTCTAGGATGCCGTCTTTATTTATATCTCCGGCAGAAAGACCCCAATGATAACCGCCTTGAGGCAACGAACCGGCAAACAGGACTGTGAAGCTATCCATTGCAATTTCCCCATTAACGCAGTTTGCATATTCCAAGGCAACCCATCGTTCCCGCCAAGGCAATACGTTCACACTGTTCGGGCGGCGTTAACCACTCAAACATCCACATCTCCAAGCTAGCCCGTAGAGTAGTAGCTCCCCAGCTTTTTTCTTTGAATATTAGCAATACCTGAATAAGCGCACGGAGTCCAATATTCAGATCAGAAAGTTGAGGCGGGCCGAAACGTGAAACAAAATAATAGCATGGTTGCCAGTGACGCCCGTATCCAGTCCATTTCGGTGCGGCCCAGACGATAGCGGCGGACCTGTCCGTCACAATCGGAACTCGAGATTGAGGCCTTGACGACACAGCACCCACTGCAGATTTCTGCGCAACCTGGGGTCAGGACAAGAGCTGTTCAAAATCTTGCGCTAAGGGCGAACGGGTCGTGAACTCTATGCTGCTCGATGGATTGGGGTCGGAAGTCTTAGCGATCGGAATCCTTCAGGCATTTGATGTTCCGCGTCCCAAGTGTAGATGCCGGTCAGGTTGATGTGCTCCCAACTCAACGGCGAGATGTGCTTCAGCAGATGATCCGGAATCTCGCGACGTGCACTGCGCAAATGGGCAAT
>NZ_JBHLYT010000158.1:0-55127 GCF_042431665.1 Mesorhizobium kowhaii | reverse complement strand
CGCTCTATGTAAACTGTATTCCAATGCACGATCGCGCTGACGACGAGGTTCAAGCCTGATGCGCGAAACGCCTGGCTTTCGAACGACCGATCGCGGATTTCGCCGCGCTCATGGAAGAAGACGGCACGCTTGAGCTTGTGTTCCGCCTCGCCTTTGTTGAGACCGGCTTGGCAACGCCGACGCAATGCCGGACTTGAGTACCATTCGATCATGAAGAGGGACCGCTCGATGCGACAGAGTTCCCGGAGCGCCCTGGCGAGTTGGCTCTCCTTTGGCGATGCCGAGAGCTTCTTCAGGATGGTCGACGGCACGACGGATCGCGTCGTGATCGACGCTGCCAGGTGAAGCAGATCGTCCCAGTGGTCGAGAATGAGCGTGGCGTTGATCGGGGCTCCGATGTGGTTCGACAGTGCTGGGTATGCGTCGCCCTTCTCGAACGTGTGGAACTTCCGATCTTTGAGATTGCGTAACCGAGGTGCGAAGCGTTTGCCGATCAAGGCGAACAATCCGAAGACGTGATCGCTGGCGCCGCCGGTGTCGGTGAAGTGCTCTTGGATATCGAGGACCGTGTCCTGATCGAAAAGCCCGTCGAGTACATACTCGCCCGATCTCAACCCGGTCGAGATGGCCTACTCAAAACTCAAGGCGCGACTGCGAAAGAAGGCGGCCAGAACCTTCGACACACTTTGCGAGGCACTCGGCGACATCTGCCACCTGTTCGAGCCAGCCGAATGCAGAAACTTCTTCAAAGCGGCAGGATATGAGGCCAATTAATCGCGACACGCTTTAGCTTGGCGGGGAGGCGGTCAACCATTCGCCGGTAATCCCCCCCAAATACTATTTGGGACGACAGGATTTCAAACGAGACAACGATAAGAACAACCAGTTTTGAGTTCTTCAAGAAAATAGATTTCGGCGGTGCCAAGCGAGGTTTTCGCAATGGCTAATTGCCACCTGACGAAGGACCAGACCGCTATGGATATTCATGGCCCGTCGATCGCCTTCGGTTAAATTATCTGAGATCAGTATCTCCCCGTTGTCTTTGAACGCAATCAGACCTGCGTCGAAGGCAGCATCCAAGTGAGCACTCAGCAGCAGCCCATTGTGGACGTCCAAGCGCTCGCTATCCGTTTCGCATCGCGCCCAAGGCTTTATGTGACTGGCACGAAGAAGGCGTGGCTCCGATACGCCGGTCACGGCGCAGAGACCGCCCCAATATGCAAACAGTGCGTCGCGAAAGATATTCTGGCCGACACGTTGAACCACAAGGCGTTCAATCTCAGTAGTCCGAGGAAGATTGCGAGTTTCTGCCTCAAACACGCGTAACGGCTCAATGGGCAGCGCGCGCGCCAATTGCCACATCTCACGTACCAATCGATGCAGTGGCGCCGTGTCCGAGACACAGAACGCCGCGAAGCCTAGCGGCGGAGAACCATTGAGTCCTTGCCACCTTTCCCATCGCGCATCTAAGTCAGCGGCAACACCTGCATGGTTGACCGCAACAACATATTCTCCGTCCGAATACGTCAAGCGTAATGAGGCTGGGGCGCCCAGGCTGTCATAGCAGACCCAATCGCCTTCATCGGCCCGTCGGAGGCCGAAGCCTTCATCCACAGCGGCCTTGTCAAGACGAATCCTTTCGATTTGAGATAGCGACACGAACTCACCCCTCACAAATTACGGCGCAGGAGTCGCTCGGTTCCTGGTAATCCTCGCAGCGTCATGCGCAGCCAGGGCTCAACAGCCAAATCCTCGGGCGGGCGCGTCGTCGTTGTTATAATGTATTGAAACTGCGGCGCCTCGCCAAACGCTTCGATTTCGGTCACCAGCCGAAACAGCCGATGGTAGATGCTTAGCCCCAAGTCGGCTTCGCGCGGGCTGTCATGAACGAGAAACGCGGGGACACGTGTTGCGCCCTCAATGCTCAGGCACAATACGGCTAGATCGAAGGCCAATACCTTCAGTGAATCGATTGCCGCGGTCGTTCGATCCCCACCCATATTCACATTGGGCTCAAGCCCGTTGCCACTCAGCTTAACCTGTCCCTTGGCATCGGCTCCGACCAGACGCCGGACAATAGGATCAAACTTCTCGCTTATCCGACCGAAGACGCGAGCCTGCTTGTCGCGGAAAACGCCAAGCAGGCTTCTTTCTGTCTCAAGCTTCAAAACGAGTTCTCGCACCGCCTTCGTCGTGTTTTCTTGTGCCTCAAACAACTCCGCAAAAAGCTCGACGTCATCAACGAGGCGCTGCGCCGCATACCAAGCTCCTTCACGGGTGTCGCGGGCTTGCTCAAGAGCCGCGACGCGATCGCCCAATTGATCTGCATGCTGTTTGGCCAGCGCAAGCTTTTGCAGTGTTTGCGTTTGCTCAGATCGCAGCCCGACAAGCTTCTCAGTCTCATCATCGAAACTCTTCTTGCGCTGTTCCCAGCGCTGCACACATGCCTCTAGGTCGGGCAGCTTATGGGAAAGCCCACAGCCTTCGGCCAACGTGCGGTCGATAGGCACCTCGCAAATCGGGCAAACCGGACTTTCCGCCTCACTCTTGGAGAAGGAAATTCCCGGCAGTTCGCCCTGAAGTTGGCTCTGAATCTTCTCTACAAGCGGTATTGTCGCCTGGATGCGAATGCGCTCCCCGTCCAGGCGCGTCCATTCTGCTTGGGCTTTTTCATATTCCTGTCGAGTGATTTCGACACCTGCCCCGGACTGACCCAGCGGAAGTTTTGCTGCCGTTGCGAGGTGATCTTGCGCTATCTTACGCATTTGCTCGATGGCAAAAGGCCCAGCGGTCACCTCCTCAGCGGTTAAGCCGAGCGCCACAATCAGCCGATTTTGGCTCCTCTCAATTTCCCAGCGCCGGTGGCCGAACTCCTGGTCCATTGTTCGACGCCGATCGTCGAGGCTGGCAACTTCAGAGCGTTTGGCGTGTTCCTCCGGTGTAATCGCGACAACAAACGCGCGGAGCGCATCAAGCTTTTCCGTTTGCGTCATACCTCGCACCGGCGAGTCGGAGTCCGACACTGTGGAGCGCCAATCCAGCACGTCGTCGAACCGGCATTCTTGATCTCGCGTGAGCCACGCCAATGCAATCGGCCAGCTTCGACGGTCAGAATGCTGCCCTGAGATAAGTGCCGCCAGCCCCGTGGTCAGAATGCCCTGCTCGACCGCGTCGAGAAAAGGCTCGAGCCCAGTCGATGTCCCTTCGCCTGCCGCGATTTCATCGAGATTACCACCAGCCACTGCCATGTGGCGACGGCGAATTCCCAGTGGTCGGACAATCGCCCAGCATACCCCATCCAACATGATCTCTGCGCCCACGATTCCATTCAGGAATGCGACACCAACACGTTCACGCTGGTTTTCGGATGCATACCTATCCTCTCCGAGACAATATCGTAGGAGCCGACAGAATAGTGTCTTCCCACTGCCATGTCCAATCGCGCCGGCCGGCGACTCCGAAGAGAGCGCATCTCCGCTATCGGGGGACCAGATGATGTTAAGTCCCGGACGAAACGCAATATCTCGAATTGTTTCTCCACCGGGCTCATCCCATATCGCCAGACGTTTGACCCAGAGGCGAGGACCGCTGTGCCCTTGCGAGGGCTGCACTGAAAGTGACGGAGGTCCAAGAAGATCAGGCTGCTGCGGCATCAACCCACCCCCTGGTTTCCTCCGGCATGGCCGCGATTACGGTGTCCGTGGAGATCTGTGCCAGTACGCCCATCACCAATCCAGCACGTCCATCCGGCCAACCCGCAGTATCGATTAGGCTTAGGCCTGTGCCTGGTGCCCATGTGCCGACCGTCAGGTTTTCGACCAATCGTCCGTTGCCACGATGAGCTATTACTGCCGCGCCCCAGTTCCGATCGACGCGTGGTGCGAATGACGAAGCATTGCCCGTGAGGGGAGTTGCTTCTGTGCCAACAAGTCTTTGCCATTCAACTGCCTGGCTGCCATTTAGGTGGGGCAGCAACAGTCTTGGTTCGAGTCCTAATATTGCCGCAAGGCGCACCTGACGCGCCGGCAACGGCGCATCCATTACTTTGAGGATCGCAGCAAGCATGGCGCCGGCATCGCCTTGGCCGGCAGGCAACGGACGCGCCCAAGCGCCGTCCCTCAGCATTGCCGGCGCGATTCTTTGAGCGCGCACCTCGGTAGACGTTGTGCCAATATTAGTTGCGGCAAGCCGATCCCATGCGGCAAGAACCAACTTCCCCGTGCGATACTCGTGGTAACGGGCCTGTTCTTTGTTCTTCAGCACACGGAACGTCTCGGAGGGGTAATCTAGCCCCTTTGAATCTGCTGGGTCGAGGACGTAGCGCAACTCGTCGAGGTTCAACCCATATTTTCTCGCAAAGAAGGCATCTAGTTCGGCGCGGAGCACCGCACGCCGAACCTCATCCCATGCGTAGGGTGCACCGTGATAGCCGAGGTCCTCCGCCCAAAGCCGCATGGCATGGCTAGTATAACTTAGCTCCAGCACACGTGGCACAATGAAGGCGAGATCAGAAGAAAGAAAAGTAGAGGGCGGAGGCACTGGGAACTGCTCAATGAAATAGAAGCTCAAATTTGTACCCCCAATCTTCTGTCTTGCAGCGAAGTCAGCGACGAGCGATGAGAATAGGCCTATGAAAGCTGCGGAGTGCTGGGCACTGACATCCGCGCATGTCCACAGAAAGACACTATCGCCGATACCCACTTTAGGGAGCACACTTGCGATCAAAGTTCTCTCGTCGGTGGTCCTCGCATTTCTACGCCAACCCATAAGCCAGCGAGGCTGCTTTCGTTCGATAAGGGAATTGGCCAAAGTGAGTGGGTCGTTAGACTCGCCGATTAGAAGATTGATATCATCAGCAACAAGCGGCGTTTCTCGCTGCATTACCGCGCCTGTCGCGCGCGTTTTGCTATCGAGCAGGAAACGATCAGGCGATGTACCGAGTACCGACCGCCATGGATGATCCCCATTGAGGATGCGGGTAAGATCGCTCTCTCGCATTACGCCGCCCTCGCAAGCGAAAAAGCCGACAAGCCATTCAGCGAGACTCTTGAGGACACGTTCGGCGGACTCCTCACGCACGGCCCGCTTCAAACTTGCGGGCACGCGCGCGGCCCGCATGGCCAGCTCAGATTCTGGCACCCAATAGCGAGGCGAAGGTTCGAAGGCTGGGTTTTGCTTTTCCAACAGGACGCTGTCACGAGCGCCTTCTTCATCGTTGGACGATCCTGTATCAAACGTCGCCCAGCGATGATCGAAATGATGGATCATCTTAGCTTCGAACAGGGGGACGCGGCGCTCCAAGCCATTGCCGGTCTCACGGTGCCAATCGGTCCCATCACGCGTCCAGCTCTCAGCTTCCAGTTGTTCTTGAGTACGGAACAAGCCAGAAGCGCCGGACATATGGAACATCGTTTGGAACTTAATGCCCCATGGATTCACAACGCCGCCATCTTCTTGCGGGCGCTCCTCGATTAGCACCGGGGCACCCGCGTATAGCTTGGCTGTTAGCTCCGCATCTGCACGCGACCGGAACACAGGTGCCGTCAGGGTGTTCGGATTAATTCTGGCTATCTCGGCTGCTGTCAGATCAAACCGGCGCTCTGAGTTTTTTAAGTCATCAATTGTATCTATGTCGAAGCAGAATTCAGATGGGGAATCTGCCTGCCCCATACATAGAATGCAAAAGGCTTTTCGATCATCAGTTGCTTTGAACCATCGCCGGATCTCGTAAAAGCTATACAACTTGCGGATAAATTTTCGGGATATTAAGTCCCCAAAAAAGCTCGACGTTGAGCTATCCGTTGCAATTCCGGTGGGTACGATGACGCCGGCACGACCTTCTAGTTTTGTTAGTCTGGCGAAATGCTCTGCAAACAGCGCGTAAGTATTTACATCTCCTTTCGCAGTCAACGGGTAGCGCCCCGAGCTACGGACAAATTCACTTGCCGCCTCAGCGGTGCGTTTGGCGAATTGAAATTCACTCCATAGCCGCCCGTCAGGGCTGTCTAGTTCGGCTTTCTCCAGCGCTTTGATCAGTTTTGCCCGTTCGGCTTTGTTGGCAGCCGTGGCAATCATCGGCGAACGCGTAGCGAAAAACTCTTGTTCCTGAAGTTTGATCCGCTCCCAAGGCGGATTACCGATCACGACGTCAAAGCCACCGGAGTCGAATATGCGGGGGAATTCGATATGCCAATGAAAGGCTGCAACAGCATCGGACGTTCTCTTGGCCCCATCGAGCAGGTTCAGCGGAACCGCATTCCCACCAGCGGCCTTCCACACATGCTCCGTCAGCGGCATTTTTGAGTCGTCGAAGCCGGGAACCGCGTGAGGTGCCGGTTTGGGCGAAAAGAATGCCGCTGTATACAAATAGGCGGAAACATAAAGATCGCTCGCGGACTTGAGGCGAACCCATTCATCCTGTTTGCGGATATCGTCAAAGATTCGGGTCTTCTCGCTTACTTGTTCGAGTGTCTCCTGCGGCATCTCCGCCAGCAGACGATCCGCGCGCGTTAGGCTCTCTGGCGGTCGCAATTCAGCGAGAAAACCTGTCGCACCTTTTCCGTCACGCTGCTGCTTGTTGTAGCGCGCATATGTTTTTGCCATCTCCTTGTCGTCGCCAGTGAGCGGCTTATACGCCTCATCCGGAATGCCGCGCTCCAGCATCGAACGGTCGAACACGCCGATTAGACTATCGCCGCAGCGAATTTGTGCATCCAGGAAGGTCAGCGGCTTTCCGGGTTCGAGCGCCTCGATCCACAGCGCGACCTTGCAGAGCTCAACCGCCATGGGATTGCGATCAACGCCGTAGATGCAGTTCGAGACAACTTCGCGCAAAGCATGCTGGAACTCATTCTGGCTGGGTGCGCCAGGACTTCTCAGCTTGGCGATCCTTGCTGCGGCGCGGCGCGCAGCGCCAAGAAGGAAGTGCCCGGAGCCGCAAGCAGGGTCAATAATCGAGAGCTTCAGAATTTCGCCTGCTGGATCGTCGCCGCCCCGCGCCTCGGCGGCGGCCAGAATTGGATCGAGCGTCAAGTCGAGAAGCAGCTTCACCAGCGGATCCGGCGTGTAGTAACTGCCCGATATTTTACGAGCGTTGCCCTTGGTCTCATCCCCTTCTGCGAACTCGAAGGTGCGCGCGTCTGCGCTGGCAAGTGGAGTAAGTTCCAGAAGACTCTCGTAGACCGATCCCAGCTCCTCGGTCTCCATGTCGCGCCAATTGACTCGGGTTAGTGGTTGTCCTTCGGGGCGTAACCATGCGAGCCGCCATACTGCTGCCAGAAAGCGCCGGTTGTCGATCCGGGCTCCATCGAGGTTCGCGAGCACCCCGCCGGCAAATAGTCCTCCGAGTGCAGGTAGGCCAAGCCTTGCCTCACCGCGAGAAAGAGCCGCGAACGTCACCTTCAAGCCTTCCCATGCATCGACGTGGCGATCCCAGGCAACCCGTCGCATGCAGCGCTCCCGCAGCCGACCGAGCGAATAACCTTCGACATAGAATCGTTTGGCTTCGCGGGTTGCGTCGGGAGTATGAAGTAGTTCCCGATCTTCTGCCGCAAACAAGAAAATCAGACGGTAGACAAGGCGTAAGAGCTCCTCGAAGAAGCTCTGCCGGGTCAACGATCCGTCACGCAACGCTTGCCGGAGAAAGTCATTCTGCGGATTTTCGATGAAGCCTTTGCCGAGTTCGAGCAAAGCCGCTTCGACACCTTGACGAAGTTTGTCACGAGCCGCCACGCCCTCGATGCGTCCACGGTCGCGCCAGCGCTCCAGGGAGCAATCCACAACGGCGGATTGGTTGTTTCCGAATCGGCTCTGATGAATCAACATCCACAGTGCGGAGAAATCGGGGAACAGCCCTTCCGCGAAGATCTTTGCGAAGTTCGCCTCAATCCAAGCCGGGCGCGTGAGGCTGATATTGTCCCGCAGGAGGCGCAGGCTGACACCGTCGCTAGCCAGCCCCCAGCAGGCGTCCTCCATCGAATTGAGATATTCTTGGAGAAGAAGCGTCGCGGACCGCCGTCTCGATCCGTCACCGAGCTGGGCGAGACTTTCTTCCAACCCGGAACGTCGAGCCCCGTCCACAGGAGCAGGGGCTATCACGATCGGCACTCGGCCACTCAGCGCGACATGCCGAACTGGGAATTCACGTTCGCCGATTAAAGTCGTCGCTTGCGGCTTGATCGAATCGAAACCGAAGCACTGGCGAAGCAATTCCAGGACAAACCGCTCCGACGCCCCAACGCTGTGACTTCGGGCTGCGGCAAAGCGAGACCACAGCGCCTCGCCAATGCGATAATAACGAGCAATCTCGTCGCGAAGCTTGAGTCCGGCTGGAATTCCGTAGCCATCTTCGGACTGATCGTTCGCATCGAAAGCAGCAATGCGACCTAACATGTCAGGCGTCAACAGTGCGCCGACGACTTCTATTCCGGCGAATTCATGCCGTGCGGCACGACGGGACTGGTGAGTGCGGGTGATTTTGCGAGCCATCATCTGTCCTCAGATCCGGGGCATCAAAACATAGAGGCCGATGATGTCGACCGGCGTCACCGCCTCGACCCGGACACCCGCTCTTGAGCCCAGCGCCTGCCGAACGCGACTATGGTCGGCCGCGAGTGCCGTAGCGCGTTCCGATGCATACGCCTTGAGTGCCGGTTCGAGTGATGTCAATTGGAGCTTGGCTCGCTGGAGCTGTGCGTCACGCACGCGATCTCGCACGTTCGCGCTTGCTGCCTCAAGAAGCGCGAATGCCTCCTCTCCAGCACTGACACGGATGCCTGTCAGCGCATCGAACGCGATGGAGGCGGCCTCTTCAGCCATCGCGAATTGCGGCCCCAGTCGTCCGCGAGAATCGATGCGGTGCCGAATGCGAAGGAGCAACAGCGTGACAACGCTTTCGACGGTTTCAGATTCCCAGACCCCGCAACGGGGCAGAGTTGATGGGTCGTCCAGTAAGCCCCGGTTGTCTAGCGCCTTCTCAAGGAAGCTCTCCGCAAGCACACCAGGCAAAGGATGCGCGCGATGAACAGAGAGAAATCCCGATCGAGGACGAGCTTCAAAAACAATCCTTAGCGGCTTTGGTGAGGTCGAATCGTCGAGCAGCCCTTCCGTTTGGAACCGCTCCTTCAGGGCGTCGGGCGCCAAATGCAGGGGCGCGGAGAATCCACCGCGGGGCTGGGGCACCAAGGGAGCGCCGAGACGCATCATAGCTCGCGACACAAAACGCTCAGCGTCCGCGAAGCCGCCCAGCGCACGTTGAGTTGCCTCCCATTCTGACGCGACCTCTTCCGGCTTAAGGCTGTTCTGCGCGAAAATGGTGCGGGATTTTCTCTCCTTCTCCGACGCATTTGACCAAGCGATATCGATATCTTGCGCCTCCTGAGTGTTCGTCATGTCAAAATCGAACGATAACTGGCTGCGTTCGCGCGCGCGCAGTAGAACCGCAGACATCAGTGCCTTGGTGAGACTTCCGCCTTCGTCCGGCATGGGGACCCGGACACCCGTCTGCTTCTCGATGGCGCGTGCCTTCCGCAGGATTACGTCGAGAACGGCCCCATCGACGGGATTGTTTTCGCCGTAGATCAAGATCGTCCTGACGGTCTCACGCTTTTGGCCAAACCGGTCAACGCGGCCCTCACGTTGTTGGTGGCGCGTGGGATTCCAGGAAAGATCGTAATGGACGACGGCGTCGAAATGCCCTTGAAGGTTGATGCCCTCTGAGAGGCAGTCGGTGGCGACCAGTAGGCGCTTCTCAAACTCGCCAAGAGCTCCGACGCGGTCTTCACGCTCTTCGGGCGGGAGGGAACCCGTGACGACCTCGACGGTATGATCCTTGAAGGCGGTCGCCAATGCCGTCCCGACTGCTTCTGCAGTCGCGATAAAACGGCAAAATACGACCGGCGAGAATCCATCTTTTATGAGGCTCTGGACCGCCGACTTTAAAATCAAGAACTTCGGGTCTCGCAGCGGATTCGCCGCCAGCCTGTCCGCTTGAGAAATAAGATCGAGAAGGCGATTGTCCTCGATGGCCGCACCGGGTTCTAAATCATCCTCGCTCACGTCTTCGTCGTCGATGGCCCGCGCCGTGATCAAATCGGCTTCTGCCTCGTCGGCATCAAGGACAGCACGCGTCCGAAGTGCTCGGGCCGCTGCCGATGGGCTGGATCCCACGCAACGCATCAACGCAAGCGTTCCCCAAAACGCGAGCCGCTGCCGCAGTTCGCCTTCTTCGGCCGCTACCACTTCAGCGCAATAGTCGAGGATAGCGCCATAGAAGCGCTCGTAGGCGCCAGACAGGCGATACTTGAGCTCAGTAACCTCGCGTTGCGGGAAAAGACCTGGCTCGCGCCACGCGTCGATGTCACGTCGCCGGCGCTGGATGAAATAGCCCGCCAGTCGCTCACGGAGGACCCGAGACTCGTCGACTGTCACGTCGCCCAGTCGTGCGAAATCGGCGTCGAGCAGCCCAAGAAGGTTATGAAACGCGTCTTCGTCGCCAGAATGGGGCGTGGCGGTGAGCAGCAAGAGGTGCCGGGACTTGTCGGCGGCAAGCTTCTGAAGCAGCTCAAATCGCTGATGGCGCGCTTTGTTCCCGGTTACCGCGGCATGCGCTTCATCGACGACGACCATTTCGGGACAAGCCCGCAGAAAGTCATTGAAGCGGCGTTGGCTCTTAATGAAATCCAAGCTGACCACCGTGAACGGGTAAGCTTCAAAGACGCTGATCGTGTTGGGCAGATCACGTTCGAGCCGAGCCGCCGCCGCTGCGGTCACTGCCGTCACGGAGAGTGCGAACTTGGTCTCAAGCTCTGTAGTCCACTGATCGACAAGGTGCGGAGGGCAGAGAATTGAAAACCGGTCAATCTCACCCCGATCAATATATTCGCGAAGAATAAGGCCGGCCTCTATGGTCTTGCCGACGCCAACATCATCGGCGATCAGGAGGCGCGCCGTCTCCTGTCGCAGCGCCATCATCAACGGCGCTAGCTGATAGGCTCGCGGTTCGAAGTTGATCCGCCCAGCGCCACGAAACGGCCCTGCCCCTCGACGCAGCGAGAGTCGGAGAGCGTCCCGCATGAGCTGCGCTGCTTCGCGTCCGCCCACGTGCCCAATTTCCGGGGCGTCGAAAGATGCGTACCGGATCGGCTCCGCCTCAAGCTCCGGGATTATCGTCTCAGCCTCGTGTTCCGACCCTGTGAGCGGGCGGATCCGCAATGAGTCACCGCTGCTCAAGACAATCCATTCTCGCCCCCGCGCATGGACCAGTTCACCTGGCGAGAAATTGGTTGCGGTACTCATGACGGCTTGCCTCCTAATAGCGCAATGGCAAGCTTGGAAATTGATTCCTGGCGAGCGGTGATGTCGGCCGGCAGAAGGATGAGTTCGATCCCTTTTCCGGCAAGATTGTCGCCCAGTGTGGCGGGCGCGCTCACCTGCTCGGCAGCGGCGATTCTCGCGGCGCGCCAGATCAATGTGAGCTGGTAGCCGCCAATCTCGATGGGTTCTGCGTCTGGCGGGGGGCAGCCTTCCAGAGGCGTTTGAGATTGTGATGTGGGGGTGGAATGGCGCATTTCCGCGAAAGAAAGCCGGATGAGCATCTGCAGAACAGGTTCACGCCGACGATCGATCAATTCATGATCGGGCTGATTGAAATAGGACAACAGGCAGCGATAGCAGCCCGCTACGCAGTGAGAGCCCTCAACATTTTCAAGTGCCTTGGGTCCACTAACCACAGCGGCTGAGAGGCTTCCCGGAGCATAGTGCATTATCTCCAGCGCCTCCTTCGCAACGGCGCGAAAGGCACTGCCATCCTCAACCAACCTGGACAAGACCCCGGCGCCACCCTCCGCGGCCTCGTAAAACAACAGTGCTCGGCGATCCTTTCTTGAGGGTGTCGGCTCTCCCTGGATTTCGCCCTCTTCCAGTTGGTAAATGGCCTCGATGCCACGCGCAAAAGCATGCTGGATCGTAGCGACCATTGCCTCCGCCTCGTCTCCAGCAGCAGCCAACCAAGCAGCAGGAAACCGGATGAGCAGCGCGTTTTTCCGGTCCTCGACTACCGGGGTGATGGGTTGCCGACTGTTGATCGGCGATCCTTCTTCCGCGTCCTTCGCTCGGTTGTCACTTGCCCAATAGCCACTCTTCGGATCGATCAAGAAGCCGATTTTGCTGATGTCCTTGCGGCGTCGGAGTCCCCGATTGATACGACGGACCTGTGCCGCAGGTGCAAATTCCGCCGAGAGTATATGGCCCTCTGAATCTTCAAACACTCGGGATCTGACGTCGCTCGCGTCTCGAAACGAGAAGGTCGTCTGAAGTTCGTAGCCTTGGCGACGACGCTCTTCGTCATTGGCGGTTATCCGCTCCACCTGGCGCGTACCAACATTCTCGATCCGATGAAGCTGCTTCGTTATGTTCGATGTAGTCAGAGCGCTGTTACATACGTGGCAGCGTTCTGGCGGCTCTCCGTCATGGGCGGCACCGCAAGCCGGGCAAATTGCCGTGCTGAATGTCGGGAGCAATCCATCTTGCCCGCCACCAACCTCCTTTAACAGGGCGCGATCGACCCGATAAGCACGCCCCTCGTGATAGACAAGGCTGCCTGGCCCGAACTCGGCGATCGCCAGAAAGCGTGCACGCTGAATATACCGCTGCCCTTTTCCGCCTTGATCACCTGGCACGAACGCCATAATGGGGAGACGTGGAAAGTTATAGCCAGGCAGGAAGCCTTCCGTTGCCAGATACCGGTACACGTAGAAATCAGAGCCTTGGCCCTCGGCCCCTCGTAGCAAAAGCTTGATCTGGGTGTTTCCAGCCGCTTGCCGTGTCTCCGCGGCACGGCGTTCCTGCGGTGAGATCGAATAATCTTTTAGAGTACGCGCCGCGTCTTCTACCTGCCGTTCGGCCGCGGCCAACAAATCCCTCCACCGGTTAAAGGTATCGGCAAGACGTTGAGGCGCGGCAGCAACGACGCGGTTTGTATTGGCATCAACACCAACAAACCAATCCGGTGGCGTGGCGCCATAGTCATCAGCGACAGCTGACAGAACGGCCGCCACGCGCTTTGCACCGGCACTCTTTGCCTCGTCAGCAGACACCCGGTTCCAGTGATGCGGCAAGAGAGGCTTAGCGGAAACCGACATGTCGAGGTTATCGGCGATCGACGCCGACAATGCCGCTCCGCTGGCAGCCAGCCACTCTGCGTGAAGATGGCTTTCGACGAGTTCGGGATTTTTCAGATCGATAGACGGCGGAAGTACCACGCCATCGACCATCGCGCTTGGACGTTGGAAGAAGTACTGGTCATGAGGGCTTTGTGCCGCGCAATAGGTGACAATCAAGGCTGCCTGACCGCTGCGGCCAGCACGCCCACCACGTTGAGCGTAGTTCGCAGGCGTTGGGGGCACATTTCGCATGTAGACGACGTTCATCGCGGAGATGTCGACACCGAGTTCCATGGTTGGCGAGCAAAATAGAGTCGGTAGGAAACGGCTATCTTCTCGAAGCTCCTTCAATCGTTCGGCCTGGTCGATCAGAAGTTTCCGGTCGTCTACGCCATAGCGAAAGCGAGCCTCGCGGATCTCTCGTAGATCGCCCTCAACCTGCGCCGTATGCTCTCGGCCTTCGAAGCCAAAGATTGCCTCGCCGCCATCGGCCAAAAGCGTCGCTATATGTGCGTACAGACCGCGGAAAAAAGGATTGTCCCGATCCGGAGCTTGATTTGCTGAAAGCGCAAAAATGATCGATGACGGCACAAGACGCCAACCATCTCCACCAACAGGGGAGACGACCTGTGTCGCCAGCCCGTAACGACCTGCTGCTTTCAACAAGCCTTCGACGATTTCCGTGATCTGCTTGCCGGTTGGCCGTCTGCCACCGAAGGTCATCGACCGAAATTGCCGGCCGATCGTGCTGGTCGGGCTGCCCCGAAGAATCAACTCCTCGTCTTTCGGGGACATCTCGCGGCGGGTTGGCGGCTTCGGCATGAACACCGGGGCCGCCAAGAAACGTTCCTCATCCAATATCCATGGGGCTTTGACTACGCTCCGCATTCGACCGGCGAGACTTTCGATCTTCAGTCGGTCCAGCGCATCACATTCGACCGCCAAGCCCTTGCGCATCACGTCCAGCAGCACCCGAAGCGCCGCCTGACGCTCGACAGCTGAAGCCGCTCGCAACAACGGGTAGTTTTCAAACTCCTTGTCGTCGTGTGCGAGGTCATCGAGGGAAATGTAGCGGGCCTCGATCAACCCAAGCTGCTCAAGGTTGGGATTCGTGTAACGCCAACCCCGCCGTTGATCGATCCAGAATCGGTGCGTCAGCGACTCGCGGATTACCTTTTCGGCGGCCAGCAGATTGGCCCCCTTAAGGTCCGGCTCCACCAACCACTCGGTTCGCCGAGAGACATTGGATGCCACGAAGCCCAACATGCGCTGGATCGCCTTCCCGACCTCGTCCTCTTGCAACCCTTCGTCACCGGCTTCCGAAACTGCGGCCAGGACTGCGCCTCGAAGCAGCGTGACGAATAGAAAGTCGTTGAAATGCCCGGCCTGAAGGGCTGCATCCTGTCGGTTGTCCGTGAAAGCCAGAAGCTTGCGGGTCGTCGCCGAGATGGAGTTTTCCGTATCACTCATCCAACGCAGGATGGCCGCAATAATAATTGTTGTCGCCGAACTGCGCCCCTCGGCGCTCAAGGCGGCGAGCCGGTTAATGTCACGAGTTGAATCGCTGTGGTGCTCACCGCATGCCGGGCAAAATTTAAACTTACCCGGCATGAACCAGGCTCGTTGGCCACCATTACCGCACGTGCCGTCCGGAAGCACTGATACAAGCTCAGCCCTCGTCTTGCGATATGTCGCTTTTAACCGCAGTTCCCCCGATTTTGTTTCTTCCAGCCAAGCCTCGGGATAGTCCTCGTCCCGCCCCTGGAACGTGAACTCACCATCGACGGGCTCGGGCATAAGGAAGCCCCAGCGTTCAACGATGCCGTCAGGCTCTTCGTCGTCATTGAGAGGGACGTCATCAATCTCACGCTTCTCAAATGACTTTACGCCATTGTCATCGACCAGCGTGACGGGGTGGTTTTCCTGCCCACACCGCCGGCAAAAATGAGCGCTATATAGCCTTTTTGCCGGATTTTCCGGATCGAAGATTTGTCCATCAAATGTGACCGTGCGCGAACCCGAAGGATCAAGGGTTGTGTATAGACGACCCGCGCCTGAAATAAATTGATGTAGCTTAAACGCGAAAAGAGGCTCGTCACCGCCGCCGCTATAGCCTCGGAGTTTCTCCGGTAAGCTAAACGCCAGTAGCGCGTTTTTTAATGCCAGCTCGCACGTCTCGACCGCCTCGCCAGATTCATCAGATAGTAGGACCGCCGCTGTCTTCAGCGACAGTGAGCGCGCCCGCCGCGGCTTCTGGTCTACATCTCGAAGGCCGAGCCTGGTCTCTACCCAGATGGCAAGATCATCACGAGCGATCTCACCATTTGATTTCCCGTCATAAGGCGTACCTGAAGCCGCGCTGACCACAGCGTCACTCAGTCGAGATAGCCCTCTGTCAGCGGATCGATCTGGATCCGTCGCGCGGCGCAGGGTTTCTGTAACGATCGCATCTCGGCTGATGTTCGTTCCAAATAAGCGGGACGCGACATCAGCAACAACCTGATTGCGATCTTCTTCGCCGCCTTCGCTGGCCATTGTTGCGGAGGTGCCAATGCAAATCGGCGGATGCTGGGGATCGCCAACGCGCGCCCGCAGACGGCGCATCAGCATCGCAACATCTGCCCCTTGGCGCCCTCGATATGTATGTAGTTCATCAAGAACAATAAACCGAAGGCCGCTACAATTTTCCACGACGCGGCGGTCAAGATCTGACTGCCGCGTCATCAAAAGCTCGAGCATCATAAAATTGGTGAGCAAAATGTCTGGCGGATTGTTCTTTATCCGCTCGCGTTCCTCGGAATTCTCCTGACCGGTGTATCGTGCGAAAGTCACGGGCACCGCATGGTTCTGATCTGCGAGAAATTTCTTCAATTCCTCAAGCTGGCTATTCGCCAAGGCATTCATCGGATAGATGATTACCGCTCGGGTCCGCGCAGCCTCGCCAGCCCGCTTCGCCTTTACAACGGCATCAACAATCGGAATAAAGAAACAAAGGGACTTACCCGACCCGGTGCCGGTCGTGACGACGAAGCTCTTTCCGTCCAGGGCAAGGCCGATTGCCTGCTCCTGATGGCGACGTAACCTTAGAGTCTTGTCGGAGGCCTCGGCAGCGGCGCGTGAGTCCCGGAATATCTGAGCGCAATCATCGATCAGCCCTTTTGGGCCAACAAGGCTTTGGACCGAGCCGCCACCTTCATAGTGCGGGTTCAGTTGAAGCATTGGTTCAGGCCAGAAGCGACGCCCGGCGTAGAGATCGGTTACCTTCCCCAAAATTTCTGACGAACGTATCCGCGTAAAGGATCGGGCAAATCCGGTATATTGAGCCAATAGACTATTATTTAGCGAAAATACGTCCACGGACTTACTGCCTCCCCCAAATCTCATGCCTGGACTTACAGAGCATTTTCTCTTTCTTTAGACCAAGGCCCGCCCGGCAACCAGCTCTGCTCATCATTTTCAACATCAACAAGCGGCAGTAGAAACAGACGGAGATCGACGATAACGGCAGCGAACGGCTCCGGCGCGGCGGCCATGCGGTCGCGACGGAGAAAGGCCTGCCATTGAGCGCTCCAGGCCGCCGTGAATTCATCACTCAGCCCAATCGGAATACCGGCGGGAAGTGCCGTCTCCCTCCGTTCGAACGTGCGCCTTACAGCTTCAATCAGGGTCGATCGCCGAAACTCGAAAGTCTGCGCGATAAGCCAGAGGTCGTAGAAGTCCTTAAGTCGACTATTGGCGATACCAAGCGTGACCATCGCCTCGAATTTTTCGGCCACAACGGTTTCGACGGGGTAGGCGCGAAGATGTGGCGCCGGTGCGTCAAGCAACGCGGGATAGTCGATTTCCACGGCCTCTGGCGTCACTGCGTCACCAAAGCCGATGTCGACCTGAATCGGAATTCGTGCCCCGGCAATGGTTGCCGTCGTACGGACCCGTACGCCGCCATACTCCACGTCCTCCCTGATCGGTGCCGCTGTCAGCGCGGCGATTTCAAACGTCACTCCGTCATCGGCGACAGGCTGCGCACAGATCACTCGGAAGGTTTCGGCTATACTCACGGCATCGCTGTCACCATGACCAAGCAAGTCCAGGTCGCGAGTGGGCCGGAATGGGTCGGCGACCCAGGTGACGAAGAGCATCGCCCCTTTGAGGATGAAGCGGTCCCGATGCGGTGACACACTGAGCCGGTAGAGCAGGCGTTCGAGCGCATAACGGGTCAGTAGAATCTGGAAATCTGATCGTTCAGCACGCGCCCGATCGAGGAGCCGCGCCCGCACTGACGCGGCGATGTTACGGGGCTCACGCGACATCGGAGACCATTGCTTCGACGTAGGGACGCATGATCGACCAGACCCTCGCCCTGCGCGCGTGTTGCCAGAGCTGGTCAGGCGTGCACCGGCGGCGGCGGAGCCCCTCACGCAGTCCCTCCATCGCCACGTCGAGACCAACTTTGGTCCGGTAGCGGAAGCAGTCGACAATTGTCCTCGCTGGATCCGTGATGGGGACGTCCACGTTCTCGATGCGGTGGCGTTGAACCCCTTCGGTCAACGCCCACCCCGTAAAGCGTACGAAACGGATGGGAGGATAATCGATTTTCGGGCGCCAGGCGGCACGGTCGATCGCCATCCACACAGCCGAGGGCATCTGCAGCGTCAGTTCGTGGTATTGGAGCGCTGAGGTCAGGCAGACCACACCCTTTGGAACGAGGATAGCCGCCTCGGCCAGTGCATGGGCAGCCCCAACGTGAGTGTCGGGAAGTTGATAGAGGCCACGCGCCGCGCGGATAACCGCTGCGTCCCTGACAAGACGGGCGAGCGTTTCCGGGCCAATGCCTTCGGTGACGAAATCCTTCAGCCGGAGCATTCCCCGGGCTTTCAGGAGGTCGAGCGCTCGAAGTCTCTGGGCGGTCGTTGATGGCATCGCAGGTGACGTTTCCTCTATTCTCAAGGGATGTAGCAGAGGTTTTATCACATCGTGACCGATAGGGAAATCCTGAAGGCGAGCCGATCCCAACTCGACGCTACCAAAGTGAGGACGCGGGCTTTCAGATAGCAATTCCTATAGTAGTATTGAAGAGACGAACACATTTCTCCTGAGTCTCCACGCCCAATAACAGTCAGCAGACTATATGCGCCTCTATCATTTCACGACGCAACGATTTGGAATACTCGCGCTTGAAAAACGGCGGCTCAAAATCGCCAGGATCGACAAGCTCAACGACCCCTTCGAATTTCTCGGCTGGAACCTGCAGGACGCCGCGACCCGCGCAAGGTTGAAGCGATGGAAAGCCGAGCGGACCGCCGAGTACGGGATTCTGTGCTTCAGCAGGAAATGGTCTAACCCGCTTTTGTGGGGACACTACGCCGACAAGCACCAGGGCATGGCGTTGGGATTCGACGTCCCCGACCACGGACTCTATAGCCCGGTTAAATATCGCCGAACGCGGCTGCCGTTGCCCTCCGGCCGAGACCTTATCGGCGCCGACGTCGACGACTTGCTGCTGACCAAGTTCACCGCATGGCGTTATGAATCGGAATTTCGCTGCTTCTGCCGCCTCCAGGACAACATCCGCGAGGGCGACCACTATTTCGAGCCATTCTCTGACACCCTGAAGCTCGCCGAGGTTATAGTTGGAGATCAAGCCACCATAACCCGCGCGGAACTCGCGGCCGCGCTGGGCAACTTGCAGGCCAGCGTCCTATCGTTCAAGGCGCGGCCAGCCTTCGGCACGTTCACCGTCGTGAAGAACCGCAACGGCGCGCTTTGGAAATAACGTGATCGCCATGCCGGAGCCCAAGCACATTATTCCCGACAACCTCGCGCGCTTGCACGACGGCGAAGAACGACTGCGCACCAGGGCTCTGGCCGTCATTGCCGGTGATCCCCACCTGCAACTGCACCTGGCCACCATTGAGGCGGCCATGGACGTCGCAGATGTATTCCGTCATTTCGATACCGCAGACGAGGATACAAAGGTTACGCAGATCCTCGGCATGCGGACCTTCAATGCCTTCGGCGCCAGCCTCAAGCTGGCTCTTTCCGGCTATGGCCAGAACAGCGCACTCGTGATGCGCGACATCCTGGAAACCGTCTTTCTCCTCGATCTCTTCCGCGGCGATCGGACCCTGATCCTGCGCTGGCGCCTCGCGGACAAGAAAGCCCGGATCAAGGAATTCGGACCGGTGAAGGTTCGCGAGGCGCTCGACGCTCGCGACGGCTTCACGTCGATGAAGCGGTTCGAAATGTACGAGCTGTTCTCGGAACTCGCCGGCCATCCCACGATGAAATCGGCATGGATGATGCGCCCGCAAAAGGAGGGCGATGCCGTCATAGGCCCGTTCGTTGAGACAACAGCACTGAAGGCCGTGCTTTCCGAGATGGGACGACTCGCCATCCAGGTCGGGGGAAATCCTCGCGACCTTCTTGCCGAACGACTGGAGACAGGGCAACGCACCCCATGACACCTTTGCCCAGATCAAGCGGGCCTGGCTATCAGAATTTTATCCATCCGCAACCAACGTCTGACCGTCAGCCACCGCTCTTTATCTTCTTGATGTGACGCGCGATCTGCGCGCGGTCAATGCCCTCGATCTCAGTCGTGGTCAGCAACGTACCGGCCGGCCCGCCACCTTCTTCGTCCGGCAGGACGCCATTGTTGCGATACCAGGCGAGCTTTGCGATCCATTTCCGATCGTATTCGACATCGCCAAGCATGCCCAAATGCTCCCAGAACCACGTCTCGCCGGTGTCCGCATCTTCGATTGTAAAGTCCGGATAGCGCCGCGACCCATCACTCCCGATGAACGACTGTTCGTACACATAGCTAATGCCAGCCATCGCCAGATTGTCCGCGATAATCACCTCAGACTTGGAGATCATCAACTCTCCACGGTTCGAGCGATGAATATGCTTCTTGTCGTAGACACGGTCGCTCACCTGGATCGGCTCGGGCGGCCTGAAAATGTTGGTCAGCCTTCGGGCAGTATCCGACCTAAAGCGATAGTCGAGCAGCTTGAGCGGATCGCCTTGGCAGAACAGCACCAAGCGCGAGCTTTGCCGCGTCAGCGCAGTGTAGAGCAACTCCCGTGATAAGATGCGACAGGGATTCGGGAGGACGACAAAAACCGTGTCGAACTCGCTTCCCTGCGCCTTATGCACAGTGAGCGCATAGGCAAGCTCAAGAAGACGCCCGTCCTCATCCAGATCACTCGGCCAGAATGTGTACTCGAATCCCGGCTGCGACGAGAGCGACACCTTCAATTGGTCCAGGCTAACCCTGCTATCCTTTTTCCGGAACGGGCCGGTGACGATACCGATCTCGCCGTTCGCCACATATTTCAGCGCCACATTCCCATCCTTGTCTGGATCGGGATAAACCCAACGGCGCCGGTGATTGCCGACATTGATGACCTTGTCGCCATAGATGATCCCATCGCTTCCCATCGGCGCGGCGACCTTAGCGTACCGACGATCATCGTTCAGCGCTCGCTTCCGCGTCTCTCCGCGAAACCCCGACTGAATGAGCCGGTTCAGAATCGTCGTGCCCGCAGCTTCCCCCTTCAGCGGCGAAAGCACCTGCCAACGATCCGCCGCGGGACCGGAAGACCAGAAGTTGAAATAGACGTACCCGTTGCTTTCGTTCCCGCCGAGCGCCTGCACCGCGAATGACTTCTCGACATCACCAGCATCAATTCCCAGCTCCTCAGCGAGAACCGCCGGCAGCAACGATGCTAACTGCGACGGAGAGGACCAGGAGCAAATCCGCAGATGCGCTCCACAGTCGCCGCCGCCCAGCTTAGAAATGATTTCGTCCCCCGCCGGACCAGTCGGCCGTCCGCTGAACAACTCGGCAAGTTCCAGGTCCTGGCGGTGATCGCCCTTCTGTCGGCTGCCGATCGTCAGCTCAGCATATCCGCGTGCCACGCGCGGCTTGTTGGCGGGAAACGTCTCGGGCGCCAGCAACTCAACGACGTCAACGAATGGTTTTCCTGCACCAATCGGGGGAAGCTGACTGGGATCTCCGACGAGGATGATACGATCGACGCCACTCAAGGCATCCAACAGCGCAGCGAATTGCTCCTCAGTCAGCATCGACGCTTCATCGACGATCACCGTCTTGTGGCTCGAAGCTCGCTCCACATCGCCGATGACGCGATACGCTTGTGTCCGCTCGTCGTATCGCGCGGGACGTAGAAACTGCGCCAGCGTCCGCGCCTCAACACCGGTCGCCTGCTGCAGGCGCACACGCGCCTTGCCGGTCGGAGCAAGAAGCAGCACACCGCGCTGTTTGATTGGCGCCGCATTACAGAGGAACCTCAATAGAGTGGTCTTGCCGGTTCCGGCCGCACCAATGAGAACTGAGAACCGACTGGACGCCAGCTCATCCAACGCCGCCGCCTTCTCGCGACGGCCACGATCCTCCAACGAGTTCTTCGGCGCGGGCGTGGCCTTGAATTCGCGATCCAGCGCAGCGCGCCAATCGATCTCGACGACGTGTCGCTTACCCCTGTCAACACGCTTCTGGACCGTATCGGCGATCAGCTCACGAGTGACCGCTAGCCGGTCCAATTGAAAAGCAGGCTTGCCGCTCTCGAGCGCGCAGGCCGACAGGACCGGCGCCATGCGCTCACCGTGAATTTCGAACTGATCCTCGGTCGCCGGCAGCACCGGGCTTAGGTTGAGCTTCCGGAGGCGCGATATCAGGTCTTCACGCGCGACCAATGTATGTCCGTCCGCCGCGGCAACTTCGAGTACCGCCGTCGCCGCCGCCCGTAGACGACGTCCGTCCACGGGACCAGACATCCCCGAAGGTGCTGGAACCGGGTGCGTGTTCGCAATCTGCCGCTCGGGAAATGCCCCCTGGTCGATGGTGCGAAAAGCGATCGGCTCCGGCTGAAGCCGGTCGCATTCGTAGATCGCATAAGGATTCTTCAAAATCGCCGCGTCGGAGATCTCCTCACCACCCACACGAACGCCTGCCTCATTGCGCGCCGCCTGATCCCACCAGCGTGTGGCCTGATCGAAAGTGAGGTCGAAGCGCGCAAGCAGTTTCACGAATTCCAACCGCTTCTTGCCCCGGTCACTCGCATAGTAGTTCCAAGTCTGCGCGAAGCCCCTGATCTGCGCCTTGAGGTCACCCGCGAGCCCCTTCGGATCGCGGACGAGCGCCGCCAACACAGGCCAGGGATCGGCATTCTCTCCCGCCTTTTCCCAGCAATAGTGAGCGAGTTGATAGCCGTGCTCGACACCCATGGCGCTTAGGATCGAGCCGAGGCCTGGATATGGACCTCGCAGACTCCACAGCTCGCCCAATCGGTGATCGATCCATCGCAGTTGGGAACTCCAGCTTCCCCCGAAACGCTCGGCATAGGTGCCGAGGGCCTGCTTCACCGACAACAGCGCGGCGATCGCGCTTCCAGGAGCGACATGCTCGCTGGCGTAGGAGAACTCGCCCCGATATTCCTCTGGCACGAAGGCAATGCAGTCGCGCGGATCTAGGCTGGCGTCAGCGTCGCAGCGGCTCAGGAGATCATGGTAAGGAAGCAGCACGCCGTCGTCGCCATCGGGGCGGATGCTGTGACAAACCGAGCGCTCCCAGAGATAGGAGCGCAGTTCACCAGCGGGCGAAGCGTCATAGTCCCACTCCTGCAACTTGCCAATGGACGTGACGCGGCCGACACCAACAATCATCCACTGGTCATCGTCGAGCAACGGCGTCCGCTTGGCATAGACGAACACTAGGCTGCGCTGCGGTTGAAGTGCGCCGAAAAAGGCATCGAGCAGTGCCTTTTGATTGGCCTCGCCCTGTATCCAGGGACGCTCGCTCAGCCAATCCGGC
The DNA here is from genome assembly GCF_042431665.1 of Mesorhizobium kowhaii. Lineage (NCBI taxonomy): Bacteria > Pseudomonadati > Pseudomonadota > Alphaproteobacteria > Hyphomicrobiales > Phyllobacteriaceae > Mesorhizobium > Mesorhizobium kowhaii. The sequence goes on along the minus strand of NZ_JBHLYT010000158.1, from coordinate 32,129 downwards.
TCAGACGGTTCGTAGCCCGGACGCGCGTCGATTCCATAGCGCTCGGCGATCGACTGCGGATCAATCTCGCCCTTTTTCCACTTCTCACCCCACGCCCGTTCCTTGAGGAGCCAACCAAACGGCGTCGCAGCCACCGAGAACGCCGGGTGGATAAACTGTGTATCGGCGATATGCCGGTGATGTTCACTGGTTTGAGAGTAAGCGTGCCGCGTCAGGCGACGCTGCGCCTTGGGCGACAGAAAATTCACGCGCTCAGCAAAGCACGGCGGTGTTTCATCAAACGGGATGTCATGCAAATACTTTCCCGCATGCTTCGTTTCCAAAACATCGTTTCTGACTGCGCCGATCCGGTTTAACGCAAGGCAGCTCGAGTTCTCTCTCGGATGTCGACAGACAGTTCCATCCCACCCCGCATCGTGCCACGGCACCCGTACAGAGAGATGCCGCAGGGGCAGACGCGGTTTTTGACCATCTTCATGTGTCGCCATCATCCCCCCAAAGCCAGCCGACCGCTTCCCCTCGGCCGGGGCAACGCCCCGACCCTATTATCGTCTATATCAGTCCCCGTACACGCAAAAGCTTGCGTCAGCCGTTTATACAACGTCGATACAAATACTTTGGAGCATGTTTACCGATTTCGACGACAGTTGCGACATAGACATCTTGCGTCAGTCGAACGTCTCTCGCACGCATAGTCAAGGCCATTCGAGAAGCGCAAAAACGGCTCATGCTTCCCGAAAGCGACTCTTAACTCGCGTCTTACGCCTCGCAATGAAACTGGGACTCGACGCTGCCGCTATGGCCGACTAGCCCTAAGCTGGATTGTCCGCGGGGACGCCTCACCGTTGGACAGGAGCGTTTTCCTGTCGCTTGGTCTTGCTAAACGCCCGGTCGCTGGCCATGAACCTCTGGATCATAGGCACGATCAGCTTGCCCGGCTCCGGTGATGCTGCCTCCCCGTTCGCCTTCGCCAATATAGCCGCATAAGCCTGCAAATCCCGAAACACCGCAGCCGGCAGTTCGACGGTGATCTTCACGGGCTTGTCGTCCGGAATGGCGGAGAGCTTCAGCTTGGTCATGTTGGCTCCTTGGCGGCTCCGTAAGGCTGCATAACCAGATCCCGATTGACGATGATGCGAACCGGGAATCCCGGCCGGATCGTAAGCGTCGGCTGAATGTTAAGCTGGCGGCCGACGATCTGCTGGCCGACATTGGAAGCCGTGCCCTGCGCGCTTTCCCGAATGGCCTGGGCGATCTCGCTTTCCTCACTGTCGCTGCCGATCTGCGTACCAACACCAAGCAACGTCGACAGCGCAGCCGCCTTGAAGAGCTGACCCCAATGGTAATCGACGTCGTCCTCAAGGCCGGAGAAGCCCTGCGGATCCGTGCCCTGCAGGCGCTCGAGCACGATGGACGTGCCGTCCGGCATGACCACCCGGTTCCAGACCAGGAGCACGCGGGACTGACCAAAGGCTACCTGACTGTCATACTGGCCGATGAGCCGCGAACCCTGCGGGATGAGGAGATGCGCGCCAGTCGGGCTGTCGTAGACGTTTTCCGTCACCTGCGCGGTGATCGAGCCCGGCAGATCGGACTTGATGCCAGTGATGAGCGCCGCTGAGATCACGGAACCCGCCTGAAGGACATAGGGCGAGGCCTTTTCCTCGACGCGATCGGCGCTCACCGTGCGCCGATCCGCCTCGGCATTGACAAAGGCCAGCTTGCGGTCCTGCATGTTCTGCGACGCGCCGGCGTCGAGCGGCGGCACCGTGTCGGGCTGGCTCAGCGCATTGGGATCGGCAGTGCTCGTTCGCGTGTTGGAGACTTGGTTGGTGTCAGTGCGCTCGCCGCGGCTGTCAGTGAAGAGCTTGGCGACGCGAGCGGCCTCGATCTCCGCTAGGCGCCGTTGCTCCTCTGGATCGGCGCGCGGCGTCTGGATGGTCGGGACGATAACAGGCTTGCCCTCCTCCTGCGCCTTCAGGATCGGTCGGCCGAGATCGCCGGGAAGCGCGGGACCAAGTTTCGGGATGCCGGTATAGTCTTTTGGCAGGCTTGCGAGACCGTCCGCCGGCGTGCGGTTTTCGGTGTTGTAGAGCTCGCCCGGTGCCTGGGCATTGTGCCGGCTGGTATCGAGCGCAAAAAACAAGGCCGCGGCGATGGCAAGGCCGGATACTCCGCCGAGACCGATCAGCACCTTGCGCGACAGGCGCGTGACGCGTGGCGGTTCCGGCCGCAGCCGGAACTCCGCCTTGAAATCGGAGGGACCGGTCATCGGCTTCTCTCCGAGGAGAACAGCGCGGGGCGGTTTCCAACCCGGCGGCCATCGGTGCGGACGATGCGCACGCGGCGCTGGCTGTCCTTGTCGCCGAGGCGGAGTTCTGCCGCGGCAAACAGGCGATCGACGACATAGTAGTTCTGCTGGGCGCGGTAATTGACGAGCTCGGAATTGCCCGATGCGCCGATGACGAAGAGCGGCGGCATTTCGCCCTGGGCGATGCCGGATGGGAATTCGATGTAGACTTTGGCGCCGTCGTCGAAGGCGCGCAACGGCCGCCAGGGCGCGCTGTCGCCCTCGATCCGGTAGCGGAAATTGAGGCTCTGAAGATCGACACCGCTTGCCACGGCCTGCGTCTCAGTTGCCCTGGTGTTCTGGCGCCTGAGCGCAATCAGCTGGTCGCTCGGATACTGCCAGGAGACCGACGCCATATAGGTCTTTTCCGTCGATCGCAGTTCGAGATGATAAGTGCGGAGATTGGTATTGATGACGAGATTGGTCTGCAGCTCAGAGCGTGTTGGCTTCACCAGGATATGCACCTGTTTTGCTGCGCCCGTGCCGCTCTCGGTATCACCGACGATCCAGCGCACCGTGTCGCCGGCTGCGACGGGGCCTGAGCCAACCAGCTGCTCGCCCGGCTGGAGGGCGACGTCGGTCACCTGCCCGGGTGCTGCATAGACCTGGTAGAGGGCGCCGATCGCGAAGGGATAGACCTGGACGGCATTGATGAAGCCGTCGCGGACCGGCTGCATGCGTGCCGCCTCATTGGCGGCGGCGATCCGCGCCTTCGGATCGGACGGTTCAGGCTTCTTCTTGCCTTCGTCGATCGGCTTCAACTGGCCGGGCAGCGGAAGCGGCTTCGATACCTCGACCACTTTCACCGGCCCGACTGGATCAGCAAGCTTCACCGCGGGCGCGGCATCGTCATAGTCGATTTCCGGCGGGATATATTTTCTGGCGCAGCCTGCCAACGCCGTCGCCGCGAGCAAGGCCGCCGCAAGCACAGCGGCTCTGCCCGATCGGGTCCTGTTCATGGATGTTCCTATTGCCCCCTTCATTGCGAAAGCTCCTTCGACCAGTTGATGGCGTTGACAAAGACCCCGAGCGGATTGGCGCGCAGCTTATCGGCGCTGCGCGGCTGCTCGGTCACGACGGTAAGAATGGCGGTCCATCGCTCGGTGGATGAGAGTTGCCCGTCCTCGTAGCGGCGCTCAGACCAGGCGACGCGGAAGCTGTCGGGCGAGGCGCGGATGACGGATGAGACATCGACCGCCACCTGCACCTTGCCGACCTTGGTGAAGGGGTCATTGGCGCGGGCATAGTCGTTGAGCGCCACCGCGCCGCGATCGGTCATGAACTCGTAGGCGCTCAGCCAGTTCTGGCGGACGATCACTGCGTCGGCCGGGATCGAGCGGACGTTTTCGATGAAGCGGGCAAGATGCAGGCGATCTGCGGATCGGTCGGCCTGTAGTCGGCGGTCGCCGGCGCGATCGCCTGGGCTTCGCCGATCTTGTCGATCTGCACCACCCAGGGCACCACCGTGCCTTGGGTCGATTGCCAGATGAGCGCGGAGGCAAAGCCACCGGCGAGAATCAGCGAGCCGAACGCCATCAGCCGCCAGTTCCTCGCCTGGACACGGGCGGAGCCGAGCCGCTCGTCCCAGGCCTGAGCGGCTTTCTGGTAAGGGGTTTCCGGCTCGGGCGTTCGGGCATAGCGCACGGAGGCGCGTTTGAAGGGGTTCATCTGCGGTCATCCTGATTGAGGGAAACGGACATGGAGCCGCCGCCATGATCACCGGAACGGACGGAATGGGCGGCGGTGCTGACACCGTGCTGGAAGGCGGTCTTGCGCTGCATGCGCTCGGCCCATCGCGGCGGCGAAGAGGATTGCGACGTTCCGCCAGAGGTCTCGCCGGCCGTGCCGGGCGCACTGGCGCCGACATCGTTTCCACCGCCCGAGGCTTTCCAGGCGGCGGACTGCCCTGCCCCGAAGCTGGAGCGGAGCGTTTCGCTCGACCCGCCAGCCGCCTCTTTCGCCTTGTTCATCACAAAGCCGACGCCGGCTTTGGCCATGCCGGCCAAACCTGCCGCGGCACGCCCAGTGCTGCCGGCATCGGAGGAGGCACTGGCAAGGCCGTAGGCGGTGCTGGCGCCACCGGCGACAGCAGCCCCTCCCCGCATCGCTCCGCCCATGGCGCCGGCAGCCGCGCCGATCCCAGCGCGGGCACCGACAAAGCCAGCCGCGCCGAGACCGGCGGCCGCGAGACCTGTCCCGACAGCGGCGCCCGCGCCAAGCTGCGGTGCGCCGGAGACGAGGCCGGTGGCAATGCCGGGACCGAAGATCGACAGGCCCATCAGCGCAAGCGCGCCGAGCACGAGCGACAGCGCTTCGGAAATCGTCGGCTGATCGGAGAAGCCGGCGGTAAACTCGCCGAAGAGACCTGACCCGATGCCGACGATCACGGCGAGCACCAAAATCTTCACACCGGAGGCGACGATATTGCCGAGCACCTTTTCGGCGAGGAAAGCGGTCTTGTTGAAGAAGGCGAACGGGATCAGCACGAAACCGGCCAGCGTCGTCAGCTTGAACTCGATCAGGGTGATAAAAATCTGGATCGCCAGGATGAAGAAGGCGACGAGCACGATAACCCAGGCGGTCATCAGCACGAAGATCTGCACGAAGTTTTCGAAGAAGCTGACATAGCCCATCAGATCGCCGGCGGCCTGCAGGATCGGATTGCCGGCATCGATGCCGACTTGAGCGACACGACCAGGCTGCAAAAGCTCGGTGCTCGACAGCGAGGATCCTGCGGCTTTCAGGCCAAGGCCGGAGAAGCTCTCGAAGACGATCCGGGCGAGATTGTTGAAGTTGCCGACGATGAAGGCGAAGAAGCCGATATAAAGCGTCTTCTTGACGAGACGTTGGATGACATCCTCGTCGGCGCCCCACGCCCAGAAAAGACCGGCCAGCGCGATATCGATCGCAATCAGTGTCGAGGACAGAAACGCGACCTCGCTGCCTAGTAGGCCGAAGCCGGAATCGATGTAGGAGGTGAAGGTCTCGAGGAAGCGATCGATGATGCCGGTATTGTTCATGGCTTCACCGTGACCTCGGCGCCTGATGCTGGCGCGACCGGGCGGTCGGACTGCGAAGGCTTGAGGAAGCGCCGGCGGCTTTCCAGCCAGGCTTTCAGGCAGTCCTTATCCTTCAGCGCCTGCGCGCCGAGATCAAGGCAGCGGACCAGTTCCTTTCGTGCGGGGTCGCCGCCCGAATCGAGCGACCGGAAGATGGGGGTCTCTTCCGGACCCTGTCGCTGGCTGAAGGCCATGAGCGTCGCGGTCAGTCCTGCTCCAATGGCAAGCACAGCGGTCATCCGGGCGGCGATCTTGAGGTCCATCGGTCCCGCGCTCCTACTGGTGGAACATGCGGACGCTGGACGGACTGTAGGCCGTACCGGTCATGAAGCGGCTGAACTGTTCGCGCGCCTGCACCTCGGCCGAAGCCTGGCGCGCCTTCTCGAGCGATTCTGCTCGACCCTGGGCTGCGAGCATGGCGGTGAGATCCGACATTTGCTTCGCCTGCACGGCGAGCAGCTGGTTACCGGCCTGGGCGGCCTGCAGCACGCCGACGGCCGACTGGCTGGCGCTGACGAGCGTGGACGTCTGCGCTTGCGTGCTGGCAATGCCATCAACCGCGACCGCGCCAGTCTTCAGTGAGTCTTCGAAGGCCGAGACAGACTGCTGCCAGCGATCGCGTGCGGCCGTCACAAGCTGGTCGTTGCTTTTGCCGGTGGCAAAGGTTTCGTAGGTACTGCTGAACTGCTGGTCGATAGTCTGGACATTGTAGGCAAGCTGCTCGGCCTGATCGAGCAGGCTCTTCATCTCGGAGAAGTTCCCCTCGATATCGGAGAGCATCGACGTCGGCAGGCTGGTGAGATTGCGCGCCTGGTTGATCAGCATCTGCGCTTCGTTCTGAAGCGAGGTGATCTGGTTGTTGATCTGCTCCAGCGCGCGGGCGGCGGAAAGCAGGTTTTCTGTATAGTTTTTCGGGTCGAAGACGATCAGCGCATGGGCTGGCCTCGGCACGAGTACAATGGCGGCGATCGGCAACAGCGTGGTGGCGCCAAGTGCAAGAGCAAGCGCGCGGCCGGCATGGCCGGAGCGGGAAACGGAACGGATCATGGATTGATCTCCTCGTCGGGTGACGTGGGATGGGAAGATCCATTGCTGACCGCGTAGGGCGTCGGGACAGCAAGGTTGGTGAGGACCGGAATGAGATCGGCGGCCCAGTTGAGGCCACGGGCGGCAAGCCAAGTTTCGAGGAAGCGCGGCCGCTCGCCCTCTTCGACCAGGGCGTTCATCGCGGCATGGGCGGCCTTGTCCGATGCGGCGCAGAGCGCAAGCGCCACCTCTCCGAGGCCGAGTTCGAAGAGCCGATTGCCGCGCCGGGACTGGCAGTAATAGTCGCGCTTCGGTGTGGCGCGGGCGACGATCTCGATCTGGCGGTCATTGAGGCCGAACTGCCGGTAGATGCTGGCGATCTGCGGCTCGACGGCGCGTTCATTGGCGAGAAAGATCCGGGTCGGGCAGCTTTCGACGAGCACGGGTGCGATCGGCGAGGCTTCGATGTCGGCGAGAGACTGGGAGGAGAAGACGACACTGACATTCTTCTTGCGCAGCGTCTTCAGCCACTCCTTGATCTTCTGGGCAAAGCCGCCGTCATCCAACGCTCGCCAGCCCTCGTCGATGATAAGCAGCGAGGGACGGCCGTCGAAGCGCGCCTCGATCCGGTGAAAGAGATAGGCGAGCACGGCAGGCGCGGCCCCGGTTCCGATCAGACCTTCGGTTTCGAAAGCCTGGACCGAGGCATGTCCGAGCCATTCCAGTTCCGCGTCCAGGAGGCGTCCATAGGGACCACCGATGCAGTAGGGCCGAAGCGCCTGCTTCAGCGCGGTCGACTGCAAAAGCACCGTCAGCCCGGTGATCGTGCGTTCCGGAACTGGCGCGGATGCAAGCGATGTCAGCGCCGTCCAGAGATGTTCCTTGACACCAGGCGTGATCTCCACTCCCTCGCGAGTGAGGATGTCTACGAGCCAATCGGCAGCCCAGGCACGCTCCGGCGTGTCGTGGATGTCGGCCAGCGGCTGCAGCGCCACCATGTTGAGGAAAGACGTGGCATCCGAGATCGACCCGCCGAGATCCTGCCAATCGCCGCCCATGGCAAGCGTCGCGGCGCGGATCGAACCGCCGAAATCGAAGGCGAAGACCTGGGAGCGCTCGTAGCGACGGAACTGCAGCGCCATCAGCGCCAGCAGCACCGACTTGCCCGCCCCTGTCGGACCGACGACCATCGTGTGGCCGACATCGCCGACATGCAACGAAAAGCGAAACGGTGTCGCCCCTTCGGTCCTCGCGTAGAAGAGCGGCGGCGCATCGAGATGCTCGTCCCGCTCCGGTCCGGCCCAAACGGCCGAGATCGGGATCATATGAGCAAGGTTTAGGGTCGAGATCGGCGGCTGGCGGACATTGGCATAGACATGGCCGGGAAGGCTGCCAAGCCAGGCCTCGATCGAGTTGACGGTTTCCGCAATGCAGGTGAAGTCTCGGGCCTGGATGATCTTCTCGACGAGCCGCAGCTTTTCGTCGGCAATGCGGGGATCAGCATCCCAGACGGTCACGGTTGCGGTGACGTAGGCTTCGCCGATCTGGTCGGAACCGAGGTCCTGAAGCGCGGCATCGGCCTCGGTCGCCTTGTTGGCGGCATCGGAATCGACCAGTACCGACTGTTCGTTGGTCAGCACTTCTTTCAGGATCGCCGCGATCGACTTGCGCTTGGCAAACCACTGCCGGCGGATTTTTGTGACGAGCCGCGTCGCATCCGTCTTGTCGAGCATGATCGCGCGCGTCGACCAGCGATAGGAAAAGGCAAGCCGGTTGAGATCGTCGAGGATGCCGGGGAAGGTGACGGTCGGAAAGCCGATCACCGTCAGCGTGCGCAGATGGAAATCCCCGAGCCGCGGCTCCAGCCCGCCGGCAAGCGGCTGATCGGCGAGAAGCGCATCGAGATGCATCGGGGTTTCCGGAAAGCGGACGCCCTGGCGTGTCACGGAAACAGTCGAATGCAGATAGGTGAGCGTCTCCACATCATCGAGCCAGCCGGCTTCCGGAACGAAACCTTCGAAGAGATGCAGCACACGGTCGATGCGATCGATGAAGCCCTTCAGGAGCTCCCACGGGTTGACTCCGGAATGTTCGCGTCCTTCATAGAGCCAGCCCTCCATGCGCGAGGCCTCTTCGGCCGGGGGCAGCCAGACGAAGGTCAGGAAATAGCTGCTCTCGAACAGGAGGCCGCTTTCCTCGAACTGCTCGCGGCGCTCGACATCGACCAGGGCGGATGCCGCATCGGCAAACGCACTCTCCGGATAGTCATTGGCGGGATTGCGCTGTGCTTCGACAAAGACAGCCCAGCCGGAGCCAAGACGTCGTAGTGCATTATTCAGACGCGCGGTGACTGCCACGAGCTCGGGCGGCGTGGCGCTGTCGAGGTCCGGCCCGCGAAACCGCGCCGTCCGTTGGAACGACCCGTCCTTGTTGAGAACGACGCCGGGGGCGATGAGCGCTGCCCAGGGCAGGAAATCGGCGAGGCTGGCATTCTTCTTCCGATATTCGGCAAGGTTCAGCATAGTCGACCCTCACACGCTCATATGCGCGGGATAGCGCAGGTGCCGGCGACCGACATCGACGAACTGCGCGTCGCGCCTCGCCGCCCAGACCGCCGTGAAATGGCCGATCGCCCAGATGGCCAGCCCTGCGAGCCAGAGACGGAGACCGAGCCCAACGGCGCCGGCGAGCGTGCCGTTGACGATCGCCACCGCACGCGGGGCGCCGCCGAGCAGGATCTGCTCGGTCAGCGCCCGTCGGACCGGGGCATAGAAACCGCGGATTTCGTCGTGTTCAGAGCCGAACGCCGCCATCAGACCATTGCTCCGCCGCCGAACGAAAAGAAGGAAAGGAAGAAGCTCGAGGCGGCAAAGGCGATCGACAGGCCAAAGACGATCTGGATCAGCCGGCGAAAGCCGCCCGAGGTATCACCGAACGCGAGTGCCAGACCGGTACTGATGATGATGATCACGGCAACGATCTTGGCGACCGGCCCCTCGATGCTTTCGAGGATCTTTTCCAGCGGCTCTTCCCACGGCATGGACGAGCCGGAGGCGTGCGCTGGCAGCGCCGTCATGAGGGAAATGGAAAGCAGCGCTGTTGCCCGCATGATCTGACGGTGCGAGTGTCGAAACAGCGAGATGGCGGACATAGTCATTCCTGTTCTCCTTTCGGGAGCGGTTGGCGGTCGGTTGGAAGCTGAGCATTGAGGGTGCGGTAATCGCCGGTTTCCGGATCCAGCCCGTCGATGAGAGCGATTTCGGCCAGCCGGCGGGCCGTGCCCCGGCCGGAAAGCACGGCAATGAGATCGATCGTGTCGGCGATCAGCGCCCGAGGCACGGTGACCACGGCCTCCTGCACAAGCTGCTCCAGTCGCCGGAGCGCGCCGATTGCGGAATTGGCGTGAATAGTGCCGACGCCGCCCGGGTGACCCGTTCCCCAGGCTTTGAGGAGATCGAGGGCTTCTGCGCCGCGCACCTCACCGATCGGGATGCGGTCGGGTCTGAGGCGCAGTGACGACTTGACGAGATCGGAGAGCGAGGCAACACCGTCCTTGGTGCGCAACGCCACGAGATTGGGCGCGGCGCATTGCAGCTCGCGCGTATCCTCAATCAACACGACGCGATCAGATGTCTTGGCCACTTCAGCCAGCAGAGCATTGGTGAGCGTGGTCTTGCCTGTGGAGGTGCCGCCAGCAACTAGGATGTTCTTGCGACGCTCGACAGCCAGCCGCAACACGTCGGCCTGGGTCTCGGTCATGATGCCGGCAGCGACATAGTCGGAGAGCGTGAAGACAGCGACGGCGGGTTTGCGAATGGCGAAGGTGGCGGCAGTCACCACGGGAGGAAGCAGGCCCTCGAAGCGCTCACCGGTTTCCGGAAGCTCAGCAGAGACACGCGGACTGCCGGGATGAACTTCGGCGCCGACGTGATGGGCGACGAGACGGACGATGCGCTCGCCGTCTGCCGCGAGCAATGTCTCGCCGGTGTCCGCGAGCCCTTCTCTCAGCCGGTCGATCCAGAGCCGGCCACCCGGGTTGAGCATGACCTCGACGACGGCGGGGTCTTCAAGGTGCCGTGCGATGGCCGGTCCCAGTGCCGTGCGCAGCATGCGCGCGCCACGCGAGATCGCTTCCTGGTTCTGGTGGTGATGTCCTGGCATATGGTCCCCGCTTCCGGCGATCGGCCGAGCGGCGGATCGCGACGGGGACAATCAAGAAAGGCAGAAATATGCGGTCAGCAACAAGATAATAACGCGGGTCGTAGCGGAGCGTGGAGAGGTGTAAAAATACTTGCTCCGTTGTGGCCCCTATCCGGCCATCGAGATGCGGTGGATATCGCTGCGCGAGAATCAATCAGCGCGGAAACATGTCGAAGAAGTTCTTGAGGACGGGATTGGAATTGTCCGGCCGCGAGCAGGCAATATAGCCGAGCCTGATGCCGCCATTGCCGTCGTGGACGGGCCGCAAGACGACGCCCTGCCCTGGCACAAGTTGTGCGCCTTCGCATAGCAGGCTGATCCCCTGCCCGCTTGCGACCTCCGCCAGGATGCTTTCACGGCTCAATTGGCGCATGGCGATTTCCGGGTGGTCGGACGGCGCAGCCAGGTGACGAAGGATAACATTTCGAATGTCGGCGCCTGGGTCGTCATGACTGACCAGGAACCGTTCCCCCTTGAGCTCGGGCCAGTAGATGGTTGCCTTTTCGGCGAGCGCATGGTCTTCCGGTAGAGCCACCATCAATTGCGCCGACCAGAGCGGCATGGAGTCAAGGAGTTCCGTCTTGCCCGTGTCTCCGACCACGATGGCGAGGTCGATCGTGCCGGACATGACGCCTGCCTTGAGCTCGATGTAGGAGGCCTCCAACAGTTCTACATCCACACCGGGGAACTTGCCCCTGAAGGTGCTCAGGGCAGCGCGAAAGCAACCGGAGGACATCGACCTGTAGAAGCCTATCACCAGGCGTCCCGTCCTGCCGGCACCGCTCGCCTTGGCTCGTTCGGAAAGCGGTTGGAACGCGTCGATTATCCTACGCGCCCCGACCACGAACTCCTCGCCCGTAGGCGTTAGCCGTGCTCCCGACGTCGCGCGGTCGAAGAGAAAGACGCCAAGCTCGTCTTCCAACTCGCGGATTCTCTTGCTGATAATCGGCTGACGGACATTCAGCTCATGGCCCGCGGCGCTGAAACTCCCGTTCCGCGCGGCCGCGACGACATATCGAAGATGGCGAAGATCCATCAGTCCTCCACGCGGTTTCTAGAGATGTTCGGCAAGTCATCCTGACGAGGTACACTCAGGGCGAATATCTGAGATAGTCATGAGGGCAGGTGACCTGCGCGAACTGTCCGGCGCAACACCGATCAGCCGTGGCGACAACCACAGCATGATCGGGCTAATGGCAGGATCCCTCCGCGCCTATGCGGGATTCGTGGTATTGAGGCGGATCGACCGAACCTTGTCCATGAAGGCCTTCACACGGGCCGGATCAACCGCATTCTCGAACACGCCGTCGACCTTGAACGTGGAGCCAACAACCGCTCCGTCCGAGACGGAGAGCTGCCGCTCGACATTTTCGAGGCGGCAACCTGTATTGCAAAGTACTACCGTGTCGGGAACAGCCGTCTTCACACTGGAAAGTATCTGCGTGTCGGTCTCGGCGCCAGCGGTTAGACCCGAAACGCAGAGCGCATCAGGACGATTGTTGAACACTGTTGATTTCGCAATGTCGATGATGTTGCGGTTGCCGAGATAGGAAGCTGCTTCAGGAACGATATTGTAGAGCAGCTTCAAATTCGGAGCGAGGCGCATCTTATGGCGCACCGTCTCACCAACATTTGTGTTCCACAGCCCGAAGTCGCTCGCATAGACGCCACTTATGATCTCTCGAATGAACAGGGCTCCCGTTGCGGCCGCGAGATCGATGGAGGCGATCGGATCCCAAAGGACGTTGACCCCAAATGGCACCTTGATCGACGGCATGAGCTCACCGATGACGCGAGCCATCGCGGCCGTGGTTTCCGGACGCACCTTTGTAAGGTACGGGAGGCTGAATTCATTAGAGAACATGACTGCATCGACGCCACCGTCCTGAAGGTGCGTCAGGTCGGCAAGGGCCTTGTCGATGACCTTTTTCATGCCGCCGCCAGTGTCATAGCTAGGATCGCCAGGTAGCGCCTGGAAGTGGCACATGGCAATGATCGGCTTGTCAACGTTGAAGGTTTCTTTGAGCCATTGCATCGATCTATCCTTTTCGTGCTGTTGTGGGGTAAGTAGTCACAGGGTTGGCCGTTAGAGGCTTGCCGCGGCCGGAGCCAGCAATCTCGCTAGCCTCGTAAAGTTCATTGATCAGGTCGGGCATTCGCCCGGGGCATCTTCGGCCCCGCCCACCGATTGCTCTGCAATTTCGGAAAGGAATTCAGAAATAAGCTCGGCAGTCCGATCGTAATAGTTGGGACGGGCCAGCACATCGTCTTTCCTCGGGACCTTCGCAAACCGCGAGCCAGGGATAAGGCGATGGAACTGTTCGGCGAGTGCGAGAGGGTGAATTTCATCTGCCTCAACACCGATGATGAATGTCGGGACGTTGATGTCTTCGAGCTGCGTCGCGGACAGCTCAAATCCATCACCTGTAATGTCCGTCAGCAGTTTCCCCAGCCATTTCGGCTGATGGTCCCCGAGATAGTCAATGAGCGTGCCGTGGTTGTCTGGGCTCGACTCCTTAATTTGGCTGCAGAGATCACTCTCAAGAAACATTCCTAACGCCTCTTTCCGCGTATAGCGTTGCAGCAGTTCGCCGACGAGGCGTATGGGCTCGAGGTTGGCGGGAGACTTACTGAGGAACCATGCCGGCCGAACCAGAATGAGCGCGCGAATGCTGGCGGGCTTTCGGATCGCAAGAGTGAGGGCCAGCGCTGCCCCCATGGAGATGCCTCCAGCAACGAAACCGCGAGGGAAATGTTCGGCCGTATAGATGTCTAAGTCTCGGTAAAACGACTCCAGCGAAAATGCGCGGGGCTCGGGGTCGGTCGAGCCGCCGTGGCCTGCGCACTCGATCGTGGTTAAGTTGAACCTGTCGCTCTGCGGAAAGATCCGAGCAACCTGCTGCGCATCTCCACCTAGGCCGTGCTGAAACAACACGGGAAGTCCGCTACTGCCCCGCAGGGTAACGCTGAGGCGCGCACCGCCTGTCGCGGAGGGGATAAAGTGTTCGGTCGCCAACTTGTGTAACCTTTCTCAGCTGCGCCTAGAGATCGATGTGACGGCGGGTGCGAATGCTTTGGTCCGCGGCAAGCACAACGCGGAGGCTGTCCACCGCCGCCGCGAGATCTGGCGTATCGACGTCGCCGGAGCGAATAGCCTCTAGGAAGGCGCGCTGCTCGAGCTCACAGAGCGCGTCGTGATCAGGCTCATCTGCCATCTTGACGATCTCGTCGGCATGCTTCAGGGAGTTGTCCGGATTGAGTTCGGAATGATGGATCCGCAGCGCACTTGTCTTGACGTGATTGAGAATGTCCGAGGACGCGGTCGTAGATGCGCCTTCTCCGGCGGCATCGCCCTGTTCGCTCATGGTGATGCTCACGGCGCCCTTCGGTCCGACAACGTCCTTCACGAAATAGGCAACTTCGCTCATCATTGGGCCCCAGCCGACCTCATACCAGCCGATCGAGCCATCATCGAACATCACCTGAAGCTGGCCGTAGTTGTATTGATCTTCGGCAATCTCGTTGGAGAGGCGGGCGCCGATACCATGGACGCGAACCGGCTTTGCTCCCGTCAGCTCGCACATGACGTCGATATAATGGACCCCGCAGTCGACGAGGGGGGGCAGTGACATCATCAGGTTCTTGTGCCACGTCCAGGCGTCGCCAATCGACTGCTGATTGATGTTCATGCGCATCACCAGCGGCTTGCCGAGTTGCTTTCCGCGGCGGATGAGTTCGCGCCAGGACGGATGGACCCTGAGGATATAGCCGATGTACAGGGTACGCTGAGTCTCTTTTGCGACCGCAACCATCCGCTCGGCTTCCTCCACGCTTCGGGCCATCGGCTTTTCGACGAAGACATGAGCCCCGGCCCGCATCGTCTTAATCGCGAATTCGGCATGGGTGTCAGGATAGGTGCTGACAATGACTGCATCCGGCTTGAGCGCCCCAAGGGCTTGATCGAAGTCGTTAAACCGGGCGATAGAGGATAGCTCTGGCGGCAGCTCCATACCCAGCACGGAGCGGCTGCAGATGCCGACCAGCTCGAATCCATCGATATGAGTAATTGCCCGGGCATGAGAAATCCCCATGTGTCCCACGCCGACCGCCAGAACTCTCAGGGCAGTTGCGTTCTTGCTCTTATCCCGCTGGGTTGAAGCGTCACTCAATGCGTTGCGATTGGTGTCCATAGTCTCTCCCTCCCTGAATGCGCTTCATACTGCTTCGCATGCCGCTGCATCGCTTCGATCATCCCCGCATTGCTGCCAAAGATTTGTGGCACCTGGCTCGGGTAGAGGCGTGCGGCGCCAATCCGTACCGCCAGGTCGACATCGATGAATTCGGATACTGCCTCTTTCCAGCCGGAGAGTTCCAAACCGAGTTTCACCGTTATGGGACGCTCGGCTGGGAATTCGCCCAACGCATAAGGAAATTCCTCGTAAAGGCGCAGGGGCATTTTCCCGAGGCAAACCTCCTGGGCTGCCTCAACAAGACTGAGATGATCGGCGTGCCGACCAATACCGATCGGGGCATAGACGACATCGGGCTGCTCCTCGGCGACTATCTCGGCGAGCCTGGCGGCGATGGCTGCGACATTGGCTCGATCCTCCGGTTTCAAGCCGGCGAACAACTCTGGAATATCCCTGTAGATCGCATCTCCGTGTTCATCCTTGCGGTAAATGGCGTCGAGAAATCCCTCGTGCCGGAGACGCGCGCCCAGGAAATCGGCGACCCGCCGATCCTCTTCACGCCGGGTATCATAAGGGCGATCACCGCGGTTCCAGACCCCGTGGAATCGCTGACCGAGAGGCGTGAGGGGCCCATCCGCGTCTCCGGTAACAAAAGTGGAGAAAACGACATCGTCACCCGCGAGCGTCAGTTTCTTGATGAGACCGGCGCAGCTGAACGGCACATCGTCGAGATGCGGCGAAAGGAAAAGGTGACGTGAGCCTGGTTTGGCCATCAGGGCGTCGCCTTCGATGTCGGAAGAAGGTCACGCAGAAAATGGGCGGTGGAGGCGGCTTCGGTCTCCGCGAAGCCATGCGCGATGATCGGGCCTGAGAAGCCTCCCCGGAAAAACAGGTTCAGCAGCCGCTCAAAGTTGATGAAGCCAGCGCCTGGCGCGCAGGGCTTTCCATCATTGCGCATATCCTGCGCATGGATAATCGAGGTTGAGTCCGCCAGGAGATCGTAGGCCCGAAGCAGAGTTTCGGAGGCATGATCCCGCTTGTGCCAATCGACCAGATTGAAGGGATCAAAGACAATTTTCACGCGCTCGCTGCCAACCTCGTCCAACAACCTGCGTGCGGCCTGTGGTGACGAGATGACATTGGACGGCTCAGGTTCAACGCCAAGCGTCACGTCGCAAGATTCGGCAATTTCGATCAGCCGATCGAGTTCAGCCCGGAAATCCCGCCACGCTTCCTCACCGGCATTATCTGGGTGAGGTTGCCATTTATCCTCGGCATTTCGTGTCCCGGTACACAGCGTAATAGTCGAGTACCCGAGTGATTGACTGGCCTCTGCCAGCACCCGGAACCCGTTCCTGCCCAACTCGACCACCTTCGGATCCGGAGCAATCATGTTGTAGGTGCCAGAAATGACCGGAATTGCCACGCGGCTGGCCTCGAAGTCGCGCCTGACGGTGCTTAGGCGGGAATGGTCCAAGCTCGCAGGCAACGTTTCGAGACCGATGCTTGCCATGTTGAATTGTGTGCATTCATAACCGGCCAGCGCGATGGCGTCGGCGAGCTTAGCGCTCGTGTTGCGCTCGAATGTCTTGGCGAAGATACCCAGTTGGATCAATTTTTTCGTCCGTTCAGAAGACCGCCTGCTGAAGAACCGCGGGGGTCGGGCTGCAAATTTCCGATGTTTGTGTAGGCGAGTGCTCGTCGAATGGCTTGCCAATGGGGACGAGGCTCGCAGAGCCTTTCTTAGCTGTAGCCAAACGACCACTTGACAAGCACTAACACGATCGAACATTATATGACAAGAGCAAACATGAACGAACACGGTGAAAACATGGCCGAGACCGAGGCGCAGGACCAAGGCACAGAGCACTCCAGCGGCCGGCAGCTTCAAACCGCACGCCAGAGGGCGTTGGTTGCGATGGTGAAGTCGCGTGACTTCATAACCGTCGCCGAAATGGCAGCGCATTTCGGCGTGTCGGAGATGACCATCCGGCGTGATCTCAAAGCGCTGGATAAGGATGGTAGCCTTGAGCGTGCTCATGGCGGCGCAGTTCTGCCGGAGGCCGAACCCCTCGGCGCCGAACAACCCTTCCGGGACCGGCAGGTAAAAAATCTTGATGAAAAGCGGAAAATCGTAAGAGCCGCCGCTGGCTTCATCCGGCAGCACGAAATGATCGGGCTGGATGTTGGCACCACCACATTGATGCTCGCGAAGGAGATCATCGGCTTTCCCAATCTCCGTGCGGCGACGAACAGCCTGCGCATCGCCATGACACTTGCTGATAGCCTCGTTTCCGTGTTCGTGCCGACGGGCCAGGTTCGCCCGCTCGAGATGTCGATCACTGGCGGCCGAGCGATCCGCGAGCTTGGAAACTACCGATTCGACAAGATATTCCTGGGTCTTTCGGCCGTCGACGAAACTGGTCTCTATGATTTTTCGATAGAAGACACCGAGGTCAAGCAGGCCTTTGCCGCTCAATCCAATCAAGTCATAGCGCTCGTCGACAGCAGCAAGTTCGGCAAGACCTCAACTGTCCGCCTGGGCGGACTGGAGATGCTCGACCTTATGATTACCGACGCGCCTCCGCCCCAAAATCTTGCTCGCGCTCTGGAGGAAGCAAAGGTGGAACTCGTCATTGCCGGGGACGTGCGCCGTCGGCCGCAGGAGGACTAGCGCGTTTTAGCGGAGATCGGCTCGGGAGGCCTTTTCCACGGTGTTGACGGGCGAATCGTTCGGTCGCGCCGCCGGCTCACCATCTCGCAGCGAATGCACGATAACGTGCATCTGTTTGTTCCGTTAACGCTCGGGTTCGGATTGAAGCCGCCGCAAGGCTTTTGGCGAAAAGCACGCTTTCCGTGGACCTGGTAGCCGCCTTTGTCCCGCTGACGTATTTCAGAGCAATATGCGCGAATTCGCGCATATTGCTCTTGACTGCACGAAAATGTGCATCTATGGAAAATGGATACAATAATAAGGCTGCTAATGGCCTAAACCTCAGAGGAGAAGAACTTATGCGTAGAGGATCATTCATTGCGGCCAGCTTGATGGCGATCTTGTTGTCGACGGCCGCTACGGCGCAAAGTGCCAAAGAAAAGACGTTCTACTGGATCTCCAACGGTTCACCTAGCGATCCGGTCTGGACCTACTCGCTGCAGGGAGCGCAGCAGTTTGGCAAAGACACCGGCGTCAAGATTAACACCTCATTTCACTCAAACGATGTGCCCGGCCAGCTGGAAGCAATTCGCGCCGCTATCGCTGCCGGTGCGGACGGCATTTGCACATCAAGTCCGGGCCCGGGGGCGCTCGTGGATGTCGTGAGTGAGGCTCAGGCAGCACATATTCCGATCATCAACTTTGACACGAAAGATGCCAAGCCGGCTTGGAAATCCTATGTGGGCGTCGATTACAAAGTCGTTGGCCGTATTTGGGCAAAGTATTTGGTCGATCATAACCTAGTGAAGAAAGGCGATTTCGTCTGGATGCCTCTGGAAGTCCCGGGAGCTGGATATGGCGAACAGGCTGCGGAGGGGGTCGACGAAGTATTCAAGCCCCTAGGTATCACGTGGGAAATCCAGGACGCGTCCTATGACCAAGCAGAGGTCATCAATCGGATGACAGACTACCTAACGGCGAACCGTCAGAAAATCAAAGCTGTGATCGGTTTGGGCGACATGGTGACGGGATCAGTGAAGCGCGTTTGGGATCAGGCCGGGGTGAAGCCAGGCGAAATTGCGGTGGTGGGCTGGGGCAACTCGCTCGATACGACCCGGGAAATGGTTCAGGGCTACGTAAATGCAGCCATGTGGCAAGATCCGCAAGCAACCTCGTACATGTGTCTGTCCGCGCTGATGGCCGAGTCGAGCGGCATTCCAATCAACTTTGACATCACTACCGGTGCTCTCTTTGAGGCGGGCCAGGCACCTTTCTATGCCAAGATTATGGGTGGCAAATAAGGTCCTGTATGGCGCCGGCGGTCTTGGGGCCGCGGGCGCCGGTTCAAATTTAGGAGCAAGCGAGCACAATGATAACTTCCAACACAGAAGCTCTGACAAGGCCTTCGAGAAAAACCAATTTACTGCGATCCTTCGTAGGTAAGCCCGAATTCGGACCGATGATCCTTTTGGTTGTAATGCTTGTTGTATTCACCGCAATCAATCCAGCATTCATGTCGCTCGCCAACGTCGGCAACGCGCTTACCTTCACAGTTGAACTTGGCCTGATGGCGCTTGCCATGACGCTCTTGATGACTTCTGGCGAATTCGATCTATCCATAGGATCTGTCTTCGGGTTTGCGCCAGTTGTGATGTGGAGTCTATTCAATGCCGGGTGGTTGCCACTCCCCTTGGCTTTCTTGGCGGCGATCGCAGTCGCCTTGGCCGTCGGATGGTTCAACGGTATCTTCGTCACGCGCCTTGCTATACCTTCCTTCCTTGTGACGCTAGGCACCATGTTGGTCGTGCGGGGTGCCGCATTGTCCATGACTGCGGGATTCCCTCAACGCACCTGGGAGGCGGGCAGCCAGTGGCTGGCTACGGTCTTGGTAGGCGATTTTTATATTGGCGGCTTGCGCGTGTTCATGAGCCTGATTTGGTTCATCTTGCTTGCCTTTGCCCTGCACTATTTATTGAATCAGACACGTTTTGGTAACTGGATTCAGGCGACCGGCGGCAACCCCAGCGCGGCACGCAATCGAGGAGTTCCCACGCGACGCGTGAAGGTGAGCCTTTTCATGCTTTCGTCGGCTCTGGCATCGTTTGCCGGTGTAATTTCGTCGATACGAGTTTCGGCGGCAAATCCAAACGCTGGCATGGGCTATGAACTGGAGGTCATTGCCATGGTTGTAATCGGGGGAACCGTGCTCACTGGTGGCCGCGGCACCATTCTTGGAACAGTGATCGGCGTCCTGATTTTGCGACTGATGCGAAACGGCATCGTCATGATCGGTGTGCCTGGACTGGCGTACAACATATTCATCGGTGCGATTATCTTGGCGATGATGGCTCTTCACGCCGGCCTGGAACGTCGCCACAACACGGGGGTTTAACCAATGACTAGTGCAGAAATCCTCGTACAGATGCGGCACATTGAGAAGTCTTACGGGCACATTCATGCGCTTCGTGATGTTAATCTGACCATCCGAAAAGGTGAAATTGTTGGCTTGCTCGGAGACAACGGGGCTGGAAAGTCCACCTTGATTAAGGTTCTGTCCGGCGCAATTCCCTACACTTCAGGTGAGATATTAATAAAGGGCCGCAATGTTGTTCTGAAAAGTACCAACGACGCCATCAGCTGCGGTATCGAGACTATCTACCAGGACTCTGCGCTGGTACCTCAGCTTTCTATCGCCCGAAACTTGTTTCTAGGGCGCGAGTTGAGAAAGGGCTCAGCTTTCTTAGATCGCTTGGACCACGATCGGATGAACAGCGTCGCTAGTAATCTTCTGAAGCGCGTAGGCATCTCGAAGAACATCCCTCCAACAACCCCAATAGCATCGCTTTCGGGAGGCGAACGGCAGGCGGTAGCGATCGCCCGTGCAATGCACTTCGATAGTGACCTGATCATTCTTGACGAACCCACAAACAACCTGGGCGTAGCGGAAACGCAGGGAGTGCTCCGCTTCATCAGAGAGGCCAGGGACACCGGACACTCCTGTATCTTCATTGCACACAATATGCATCACGTAATCCAGGTTGTGGACCGCATGGTTGTAATGAGGCGCGGCACAGTTGTTGCTGATAATCTTAGCCCGTCGACGTGTTCGATACAGGATGTTGAGGATATCATCACAGGTGAACACGTTTCGATGGATCGGGTAGAGGCGGTTGGATGACTTCGGCGACATCGTTCGGACACGGTTGTGCTGGACGGTGTCGCAACGGCGCTAGCCAAGAAGCTCGACTTCGCCATTAGAAAGTAAGACGTCATGAAGGCTTTGTTCTCATCGCTTCACTGGACCTCTGCCTAGGGGATTGCGCGTCAGGTTGACTGAAATAATCCTAACACGCAGTCACCCACGCGGCGCTTGTCCATTCCAACTTCAGCCGAGCTGGATAGGCTCAATGGGTTCCGAGTAGGAAAGGGAGACGCGTGCCGTAGGGGCAAGGAAACAAACCCTATGAGTGTCGAGACAAATCGTATCGAAAATGCCACCGCTGACTTAAGCTTGCCCGATTACAGCCTTACTGGCCGTTCAGCCCGACAGGCTATCGAAGCTGGCCTTGTAGCCGCCGACTGGTATCATCCTGAAATTCCGCGAAAGCTCATGAAGGAGTTGATGCAGCGGAGTGATCAGCCCGCAATTCGCCATACATTGCTGTGGCTCTCGCTCCACCTTGCTTTCGCTTTCGGCGGAATTTGGTTTTGGGGAACTTGGTGGGCGGTTCCTTTCTGGTTCGCTTATGGCCTGATTTATGGCTCAGGTTGCGATTCGCGTTGGCATGAATGCGGCCACGGAACCATGTTCCGCACGCGCTGGATGAACGATCTCGTTTATCACATCGCGTCATTCCAGGTGATGTGGAACCCGATAAGCTGGCGATGGAGCCACGTCCGCCATCACACGGATACGATCATTGTTGGCCGTGACCCAGAAATTGATTGGCAGCACCCCATCAAGCTGCTGCTGAAGACGCTGATGTTCGTCGGCATTGTCGATGTTTATTTCAATCTCAAGACGCTGATCCGCCAGGGCGGTGGCACACTTACAGCCGACGAGAAGGACTACACGCTCGAGAGCGATTGGCCAAAGGTCGTGTTCTGGGCTCGCCTGCACATCACAATCTATGTTGCAATGATCGTGACATCGCTTGCTATGTTGTTCGCCGGCATGGGCTGGAAGGCAGCAATTCCGCTGCTCTTGATTGGCGGCCCGCGGGTCTACGGCTGTTGGCACGGTGTAATGACTGGGCTGCTGCAACATGGTGGTCTGGCGGAGAATGTTCTCGACCATCGTCTGAATTCACGCACAGTCTACATGAACCCGATTAGCCGGTTCTTATACTGCAACATGAACTACCACGTTGAGCACCATCTCTTTCCGATGGTTCCCTATCACGCACTGCCACGGCTGCACGAGGCCATCAAGCACGATCTTCCTCCGGCTAATTCCTCAATCTGGAACGCGTACCGCGAAATGTTCCGTGCGGTTATGCGACAGCGCCGCGAGCCCGGATACTATTTCCGTCGCGAGCTGCCGCCCACCGCGCAGCCCTACCGTGAGGATCTGCACCTGTCTATTCCGGAAAGGACACTCGTATGATTGGAAAAGTTAAGTCAACGCCCGGATCACATGACGATGACGCCCCTTGGATTGCCGCCTGCGCCACCGATGACATTGAGCTTGAGGATGTTGTGAGTTGGGAGTACGCCAGTCGCAGCTTTGCGATCTTCCGCTCGCCCGACAACGAGTTTTATTGCACCGACGGGTCCTGCACGCACGAACATGTAGGTCTAGCGGACGGGTTGGTAATGGACTACGTGATCGAGTGCCCGAGGCACAACGGCCAGTTCGACTACCGCACGGGCGTGGCTAAGCGCGCACCAGCTTGCGTAAACCTAAATGTCTATCCGACACGGGTCGAGAATGGCACTGTCTTTGTGCGGGTCAAGTGATGACTACCCCGGGCATTGTCATTGTTGGCGCGGGCGAATGTGGTACGCGGGCGGCGTTCGCTGTGCGTGAAGGCGGCTATATGGAGAGTGTTACGTTAATCGGCCAGGAGCCGCATTTCCCCTATGAACGACCTCCGCTGTCGAAGTCGGTAAAAATCGACCTCAAGTTCGTCGCTGCGGCGCAGGCGTTCCAGGATGCCCGGATAGAATTCATCCGAGGAATATCGGTCAGCAAAATAGACTCGAAAAATCGGGTAGCCGAGTTGGAAGATGGAAGGATCATTCCGTACGACAAGCTTCTTCTCGCAACTGGGGCATCTCCAAGATTGTTTCCTGGTATGGAAGGCGTGCAGACTTTCCGCGCCCTGGAAGATGGACAAGCCGTACACAGTCGGCTTGTCCCCAGCGCGCATATAATCATCATCGGGGGCGGCTTCATCGGACTTGAACTCGCAGCTGCGGCGCGCGCTGCCGGAGCGGAGGTAACAGTGATCGAAGCTGCCGACCGGTTGATGGCACGAGCGGTGCCTAAGGAAATTGCCAACATCGCTGAAGCGAAACATCGTGAAAAAGGTGTGTCCTTCATTCTTGGCTGCGGGGTCGCCCACGCGACAGGAAGCAAGGTAATTCTGTCTAACGGCCAAGTGATAAGCGGTGACTTTGTTATTGCCGGAGTTGGCGTTACGCCAAACACAGTTCTGGCCGAGAGAGCAGGTCTTGCTGTAAATAACGGGATTGTCGTTGACAGCTGCTTTGCAACCTCAAATGCTCACATCTTTGCCGCCGGAGACTGCTGCAGCTTTCCATATCACGGCCGAAGTGTGCGTCTCGAAAGCTGGCGGGCGGCGTATGATCATGCCAACCATGTTGCAGGTGCGATGCTTGGTTGCGCTGACCCCTATGGTGCCGTGCCTTGGTTCTGGTCGGACCAGTATGACTTGACCCTCCAGGTTGCCGGACTCCCTGGTACTGGCCGAACGGTTCGGCGCGATAACGGAAAGGGCACCTTAATTTTGTTCGAACTCAACGGAGATGGCGTTCTCGTGTCCGCCGCAGGCATCGGCACCGACAATGCTGTTGCCAAAGACATTCGGCTTGCTGAAATGCTCATCGCAAAAGGCGTAGCTTTAGATGAATCTGCACTTGCCGACCCTAATTTCAACATTAAGCACCTTCTGAGGGGCTAAAAAGGCGCCGGGAAAGCGAGCGCTTTTGGCCGCTGAGTAGCGCTAGCTGCTGTGGATTGTCACGCGGCGTCATCTGGATGCATCCATCCAATCCACCCGAGATGCCTGGGCGCTTGAGCCGCAACTTTTCGACCATGATGTAGGAGGTAACTTGAATAACATCCTATTCTTCCAATCGCTTTGGGCGATGGAGCTACGTAGCGCTATGCATCCGGAACGCTCGCTTGAAGAGAACATCGAACTGATAGCCTCGGCAGGATACGATGGTGCCTCTGCAGATTGGGACAATCGCGACGACGCCCGACGCGTTTACAACTTTTTGAAAGCGAAGGGTCTCACTGCCGAAGGTCAATGCTATCCCGACACTGTGGATGACCTGAAACCGGTGCTTGAGAATGCTACCGAATTCAAGATCCATCACTTGAATATTCAGCCGAACGCAAAGCCTCGAAAGCTCAAGGACTGCATCACCCTGTTAGAGGGATGGCAGCGCCTAGCCGAGGAAGTTGATTTCCCCGTCTACTTTGAAACGCACCGAGATCGGATGACGACGGATCTCTATTTCACCTTAGATCTGTTGGAAGCAATGCCCAGCCTCAGGCTGGTCGGTGACATTTCTCACTATTTGGTCGGCAGGGAATTTGCTTGGCCAATCAGTGACGAAAACCATGGATATATCCGACAGATTCTAGACAGTTGCTGGGCCTTCCACGGCCGTGTCGCCAGTCGCGAACAAGTGCAGATCGAGATTAGCTTTCCACAACACCAGATGTGGCTCGATCAGTTCCTACGATGGTGGGAGTACGGGTTCCGAAGTTGGCGTCGACGGGCTGCACCGGATGATACCTTAGCCTTTACATGTGAGTTGGGGCCAAAGCCATATGCGATAACCGGCAGAGACGGTGAGGACACAACTGACAGATGGAACGAAGCGCTTTTGCTTCGGGAACGGGTCGCCGAAGTTTGGAACCGATCGGCAGTTGAACAGGGAGAAGAATAAATGGACGTCCGTGCTGCAGTGGCCTTTGAGCCCGGTAACCCCCTTGAAGTCACGACTGTTCAACTGGAAGGGCCGAAAGCCGGCGAAGTACTCGTTGAAATCAAGGCGACCGGGATCTGCCATACCGACGACTTCACGCTCTCGGGTGCCGATCCCGAGGGTCTTTTCCCTGCAATCCTGGGACACGAAGGCGCTGGCGTTGTGATCGACACCGGACCAGGGGTGACCTCCGTGACAAAAGGGGACCACGTGATCCCCCTTTACACCCCGGAATGCGGTTCTTGTTATTCTTGCCGGTCACGCAAGACTAATTTGTGTACCGCGATCCGCGGCACCCAAGGCCGCGGCCTCATGCCCGACGGAACGTCGCGTTTTTCCAAGGATGGAAAGATTATCCATCACTATATGGGTTGCTCAACCTTCGCTAACTTCACGGTTCTTCCAGAAATAGCACTCGCCAAAATCGATAAGCGAGCAAAATTCGAAACCGTCTTTTACCTAGGTTGTGGTGTTACGACCGGCGTCGGCGCCGTTCTCAATACCGCAAAGGTCGAGCCAGCATCCACTGCTATCGTATTTGGTCTTGGCGGCATTGGTCTAAATGTTGTCCAAGGGCTGCGCTTGGCGGGCGCGGATATGATTATCGGCGTTGATCTAAATGTCGAAAAGAGAATTTGGGGCGAGCGCTTTGGCATGACCCACTTCGTGAATCCAGCCGATCACCGGGATGACCTGGTACCCCACCTCGTGGAACTTACCAAACGCGGCGACGACATGATTGGCGGCGCCGACTACACCTTCGACTGCACCGGAAACACCGACGTTATGCGTGCGGCTCTTGAGGCATCGCATAGAGGTTGGGGGAAATCCGTGGTCATCGGGGTGGCTGGTGCCGGCAAGGAGATCTCCACTCGCCCTTTCCAACTCGTCACGGGCAGGCATTGGCTTGGAACCGCGTTTGGCGGGGCGAAGGGACGAACAGATGTGCCGCGACTAGTCGACTGGTATCTCGACGGAAAGATCCAGGTCGACCCGATGATCACTGCAACACTGCCGCTGGAGCGGATCAATGAAGGCTTTGCCGCCATGCGGAAGGGTGAAGGCGTCAGAACCGTGGTCATGTTTTGAATGAGGGGTGGCTATCAGGCTCACTTTTGGTGCTGACGCCAACGAGTGACGGCGGCCTCAAGGCACGGGACTTCATGGCGGCCTCGACCAAGGACTGCAAGGCCAATCCGAATGCGTGCGAATACCGCTGGAAGATGCCATGCGCCGCGTCTTCCAGCACGGTGAGGCCGCTTTCGCGCCGAACTGAACCTATATGTCCGACCTCGAAGACGGTTGAACAAGCTCCGATGATAGCTTTCCAACGGGCCGATTTGTGTCAGAGCCATCGCAGTTTTTGGGATATAGACCAACCGCCACAACGTCGCGTTGAGCACCGTCAGCAGGATCATCAGTGCCTACTACAACGTGGGACCGACAAAGCGTTGCTGCACCAGGAGCGCGGTTAAAATCCCAAGGACAATCTCGGCGCTCACGAAGCCACAGTGAAGATCGCGTGGTCGAGAAGCCTCTTGAGGAAATCAGGACACGACAGGAACTTGGCTTGCCGCGGTATCCAGGCGGTATTCAAGTTTCAGCCCAACCCTAGTCGAGCTCCACGTTCTGAGTCTTGCGAAGGGATGGCGCAACAGGTGAAGCGCCATCCCCCCGGGAGGGCGGACCGCAAGGGCAGTCCGCGTTACATGCTCGACGCCCGCACCGCTTCATCAGCCGCCCGGGCAATCCTAACCAGGTGAGGAGCAAGCTTTTCTAGATCCGCAGGCATGAGGTAGCGGCGCCAAGCCGGCTGCCTCAGGATCTCCGAAGCAAGCGCACTCGCAAGATCCGCCGATTCGAGCCAATCGAGGCCGCGGGACAGTCCGAGAGCAAACCCCGCGTTGAAACTATCGCCGGCGCCGGTCGTATCCGGCGCCTCGACAGGAACCGGTCGAATTTCCAACGGGGCGCTGATCGCGCTTTCCGAAATGAGACAGCCTTTCGCGCCCATCTTCACGACGAGCACACCCTCGAAACGCTGCCGCAGTCTTGCCAAGGCATCGGCCACGTTGCGGCTGCCTGTGAGTGCTAGGAGTTCCGCCTCGTTCGGGAGGAAGCAGTCACATTCCATGATTATCGAGAAGATTGTCTCGCGAACCCGATCCGACCAGCCGAACTGGTCGGATCCTGGATCGAAGAGCACGATGCTGCCATTTGCGCGTGCGCCGGCGGCAAGTGCCGGTACATCGGCTTGAAGTGCAGGCGTCGTGAAAAAGCCGGTCAAAAGCGTGATGGGCGCAGTGAGCGCCTCATCCGCGAGATCGTCCTTCGAAAAGGCATCCATATGTCCGCGCGATGTGAGGAAGCAACGCTCCCGTTCCGCCGCTTCAAGCGCGACGGTAATGCTCGTCGGCAAGTCGACGGCGCGAATATCCGATGTCGGAACTCCGACATCGGCGAGCATCGATCGGATTAGCGAGCCTATCCGGTCCCCGCCAAGCGTGCCGAACAAGCGGACGGGGGCTCCGGCTGCCGCGAGCACCATCCCGGTTACGCCGCCACTTCCGCCTGGACGGAAGCTGACATCATCGACAAACCTTTCCTCTCCAGGAGGAGGCAAGGCCGCCACAGGCCGCAGCACAAGATCGGCCTGGACGTTTCCGATGACGGCGATTGCCTTCGTGCTCCCCATTGTCGTTCACGCAGTCTTGCGCTGATCGAGCTCTTCGCGAGCGGTGAGCAAATTGACGGCCTCGACGATCTCCAGCGCCTTTAGGCCATCCCCCGCGTTCGGTTCGACCGGTCGGCCCCCGAGGATTGCAGCTGCGAAGGCTTCGACCTGAAGTTTGTAAGCATCTGTGTCGCCGAAAATCGGCTCCTCGTAGCTGGACTCGTCGACCCGGAAAATGCGCACCCGGCTCGCCGCTCGGGAGAACGGGAACGGAATTTCGGCGCTGATGTGCCCCTTGCTGCCGTAGACCTGGAAGCCTTCGGTCCATTCGGCGTGAACGCTCGCCGTGATTTCGAAGGATGCCGCTGCTCCCCCTTCCGTGGTCGCAATGCCGTGCCAAGAATGATCGACGCCGTCAACGGCCATAGTCGCAGCGGAGACCGTGATATCCCCGAGCAGGAAGCGCATCAGATCGAATGTGTGAATGCCATGTGTCGCAAGAAGGTGGGTTTTGCGGTTGGCCGCCTTGAGCGCCGTCTCCCGGTTCCGCACATCCTGATCCACGAGCATGGCAGGAAACAGCGTCGCTTCGACCGGCGGCCGAAGTTCCGACATGACCCGATACCAGCATCGCGCACTAAGGATCCGGCCGATCCCGCCCTCAGCGATTACGCGCTGAGCGCGGGCGATGCCGGGATCAAAGCGCTTCATGCTGCCGACCTGCAACTGCAGCCCGCTTCTCTGGAGGATTTCGATCAGCGTCTCTGCTTCCGCCGCGGTCACAGCGACCGGCTTTTCGACGAGAACATGTTTGCCGGCCTGGAGGGCGGCGATTGACACGGGGACGTGAAAGCGGTCGGGAATCGCGATCAGCACCGCATCGATTTCGGCATTCAGAAACTCCTGCTGGTCGGTATAGGCCTGCACGCCCAGCCGCAGACCCGCGCCTTCTGCCAATAGCGGGCTAGGGTCAAAAACGGCGGCCAGTTCGACGTTCTTCGCCTTCTGTACGGCAGGAAAATGCGCCGCCTGAGCGATGCGCCCGCAGCCGATTACCCCGAGTCTCAATTTTTCTTTTGTCACTTCGCTCTCCGAAACGATGGATCGAAATTGTGTGAGGTTATGAAGCACGCACGGTATCGTGCAGTCAAGTACAAAATGCACGAAATCGTGCATTACACGCAGCGAAAAAGGGGGCTGCGGGCAACAACGGGTGCGCGGCCGCAGGCTGACTTGGCAGAAGCTTCCAGAGGGCTTGAGGAGGACGGTTGCCCCGCGTGCACAGATAAGTGCGTGCTATGGACTAGAGAGCTGACTTGAAGCCAGGCGTTCACGTCGCCCATTTACCAAGACTAACAGTCAAAAGTAATGAAAGACAGCGCGTTAAACGTCAACAATCTTGAGCTTTTTTCCGAATGCTTTGCGTTGCTCCGCTCCAAAACGGCTGTCGGTAACAACTTCGGAAAGCTCCTCAATGCCGCACACCCTGGCGAAAGACCTTTTCCCAAACTTCGAACTGTCAGCGACCAGCACCGCACGGTCGGCCGCCCGGACCATCGCTTGCTTTACGGGAACTTCGATGACATTCACGTTGGTCACTCCAAACTCCGCATCAACAGCCTCCGCACCAATAAACGCGATGTCGACGTGGATCTTGCTAATGTAATCGACGGTGTTCGGGCCCACGAGCGTGTAGACCGTGTCCACTTGTACGCCCCCTGTCACATGAAGATTGATATTTCTACATTCCGACAGCAGCAGTGCAATTTGGAGATCGTTTGTGATAACGGTCAGGTTCTGTTTGGACTTCAGGCTGTTTGCCACATGCCAGGTGGTAGAGCCGCTGTCGACCAGTACAGTCTGGCCGTCTTTGACCAGCGTGGCTGCATATTGCCCCAGTTTGCTTTTGGCCGATGAGCGGAACTGTCGCCGGGGCCCGTAAGGGTAGTCGAAGCTTTCCTTGTTTTCGATCGGAAGAAAGCCTCCCTGCGTCCGCATGATCAGCCCATCAGCTTCCAGGCGCGCGAGATCTCTTCTGATCGTCGAGCTATCGACGCCAAATTCATCCTCAATCGCCCTCGAGGAAACGTAGCCGGTTTTGCGGGCACGCTCGACCATTAGGCGTCGCCTGTCGGATGCGTTAGTCATGGGGTCCTCTCAAGGTTCCTGCACGCTTGCGTGTAACTACAGCCTCTGTTCATAGGGTTAGGCCCTGAAGCGCGCAATTGGCAACGCCCCCAGCTCGAATTTCTCCTTAGTTATCTGTCATATGAGAGTGATCCTTGGGACAATCGCCGACCAAGAGCCGCAACAAATTGATCATACCGCTCGGCCCCTCTCGCGCGGGCTGCCGCCTGCCCTTCTTCCGGCAATTGTGTCGTCGCGTTGAGCCAGTAGCGTACGAATAGCGCCAACGTCTCGCTCGTGATCTCCAAATCTCGTTCCATCCGCTGAAGACTGCGATCAATGCGATCAAGCCGCTTGACGATCGTCGCTTCCTTCCGTTCATCGGGATCCGGCGAGAGAAAGGACGCGATGGCAGCTTCCGCAATAAGGGAAGTGGACTGCTCGCGTCGATCAGCAAAGTCTGCAATCCGCCGCTTTAGATCGGGCTCAAGGTATACGGACAATCGTTGCTTCTTTTCCGAATTTACGATCAAGTCAGAGCTCCACACCGTCATTTCGATCCATGGAAGCTTGCCGGGCGACCTGACGCATGCGGCGCGTCAGTGCGCGTGCGGAGACAGCATCCCGCTCGAGCTCTTCCCCATCCAGATCGAACTCGTTGAGTGAAGCGGTTGCCGGTTCGGGAGCGATCTCCTTGTGCGTCTCGAGGCCAGGTTCTCGGCGAAGGCCAGCATTGGCTTCATCGTCGCTTTCCTCGATAGCGACTGACTGGATACCTTCCACATCGGCAGCGCGATGATCATCAATTTGTTTCGTTTCTGGCGGGACCAGATCCGACCAATCGTCCGCCGCAGGCATTTCATTGCCGGGCCTGCCGTCCGCCGGCGGTGACAACAATCTTGCCTTCAGCCGCGCATCCTCATAATACCGCGCCTTCTTTGTCCGGATCGGAGGAATGCCAGCCACCATGACGATCTCGTCGTCCGGTGGAAGCTGCATCACCTCGCCCGGCGTCAGCAGCGGTCGCGCGGTCTCGGAGCGGGAGACCATCAGATGAGAGAGCCATGGCGCCAGTCGATGGCCGGCATAGTTTTGCATGGCCCTCAT
Organism: Mesorhizobium kowhaii; assembly: GCF_042431665.1. Taxonomy (NCBI): domain Bacteria; kingdom Pseudomonadati; phylum Pseudomonadota; class Alphaproteobacteria; order Hyphomicrobiales; family Phyllobacteriaceae; genus Mesorhizobium; species Mesorhizobium kowhaii. Next base: position 1,558 of record NZ_JBHLYT010000158.1, on the reverse strand, counting down.
CTCGGTCGCTGTTCCAAGCGAGTCGGACACGCGCTTTGCGGTGCGCTCGTCATTGGTGGCGAAGCTTACCCGGACATGGCAATTGTCGAGGATCGAATTGTTCGGACCATAGGCCTTCTCGATCTGATTGAGGCTCTGCGCGATCAGGAAGGCTTTGATGCCGTAGCCCGCCATGAAGGCGAGCGCGCTTTCGAAGAAGTCAAGACGGCCGAGCGCCGGGAACTCATCGAGCATCATCAGCATGCGGTGGCGTCGATCGCGCGCGTGGAGGTCTTCGGTCAGGCGCCGACCGATCTGATTGAGAACGAGACGGATCAACGGTTTAGTCCTGGAGATATCTGAGGGTGGCACGACCAGATAGAGCGTCGCCGGCAGCTTCCCTCCGACAATGTCGGCAATCCGCCAAGTGCACTTGCGGGTGACGGTTGCGACGATCGGATCGCGATAGAGCCCGAGGAACGACATGGCTGTGGACAGCACACCGGAGCGCTCATTGTCGGACTTGTTGAGCAGTTCGCGCGCCGCACTGGCAATGACCGGATGCGGCCCCTTCTCTCCGAGATGCGGCGTCGTCATCATCGCTGACAAGGCGGTTTCAATCGGGCGTTGCGGATCGGAGAGGAAGGCGGCAACGCCAGCGAGCGTTTTGTCCTTCTCGGCATAGAGGACATGCAGGATCGCGCCGACCAGAAGCGAATGGGAGGTCTTCTCCCAATGGTTCCGCTTTTCGAGAGAGCCCTCGGGATCGACCAGGACATCGGCGACATTCTGGACGTCCCTCACCTCCCACTCGCCTTTTCGGACCTCCAGCAACGGATTATAGGCGGCGGAATTGGGGTTCGTTGGATCGAAGACTAGCACCCGGCCATGCCTCGCGCGGAAGCCAGCGGTCAGTTCCCAGTTCTCGCCTTTGATGTCATGGACGATGGCCGAACCCGGCCAGGTCAGAAGCGTCGGCACTACGAGACCAACGCCCTTGCCGGATCGGGTCGGGGCAAAGCATAGAACATGCTCGGCGCCGTCATGGCGCAAATAGGCGTCGTCATAGCGACCGAGCACGACGCCGTCATCGCCAAGGAGCCCGGCCTTTTCAATCTCGTCACGTTCGGCCCAGCGGGCGGAACCGTAGGTGTGGACGTCTTTTGCCTCGCGCGCCCGCCAGATCGACATTGCGATAGCGGCGGCAATCGCGATCAGCCCGCCCGATGCGGCAATGGCGCCGCCTTCGAGGAAGACCTGCGGCGCATAGGCGTCATACAGATACCACCACCAGAAGAGCGCCGGCGGCGGATAGATCGGCAGGCCGGCGAGCTCGAACCAGGGTGACCCCAGCTGCGGCTGGAAACCAAGCCGCCACGCCGTCCATTGCGTCGCGACCCAGATCGTGCCGAGCACGATCAGGAGAACGACGATGATCTGGCTCCAGAGGACGCGCGTGGCCGGCAAGACAGTTTGGTTCTTCTCTATTCGGCGTGTTGAGGTCAAGCGCTTTCGAGCTTTCCGCTCTGCGGGTGTTTGACGTCTTTCGCGGGTCCTTGCTTCTCTTCGGGATCGGCCG
>NZ_JBHLYT010000157.1:0-1583 GCF_042431665.1 Mesorhizobium kowhaii | reverse complement strand
CGGATCGATCAAAATGGCGGCCCTTGAACATGACAAACTCCCGGAAAGCAGGAGCAGCCGTCATGCAGCAATGACCTTTCCGAAAAGTTTGCGACGGAACCGCCCGTTGCCGATTCGGTGTCGGGGGCGCACCAGCAGTGATCGAGCTGGAGATCACCGGCAAGGCGGCGGCTGCGGTTTCCGCTGACCACGCTGGCGGCGATGGTGGAGGCGCTGAGCCTATCATGATCCCGGTTCCGAGCCAAGCACGGACCCGATTGGCGGTCGGCCGAACCGGTATGTCGACACCGACGTAAAAGACTTATCTCTTGCCATGTCCGTCCTTCCTTTGCTGGGGCTCGGCTCGGCATTCCAAGATGGGTATTCGGCTTGAGCCTCACCTTCGGGCGACAAAGCGTGGTGTATAGGGTGAAGGTGCTGCGGTGCTGCGCTTCGCAGCTGATGGTTAAACGTGGTCTGCATGGCGCAGCCGCAAGCCGTCATCGAGAGAAGGGCAGCATGAAACATTTTACCGGATTGGACGGATGAGCGCGTGTTCGGCAGAGCCTTCTTCACCTAAGTCAGGCTTAAGGAGGACGAGGCGTGAAAACCTTGGCGTATCCCTGAAGGCTTGTTTCACAGCCCAGAACAATTCGCTCATGAGACCAAAGCCGCGCTCCGGCAGGAGGCGCTCGACTGAGGAGTGCATCTCTTGTGAAGGCAGGTCGCCTAAGAAACCCGCTATCTCATAATTGGCAAGCTGAAGCGCTTCGTCCACGGTCTTGCCAGCGATGAGTTCGGCAAACGCCGAGTAGGCAGCGATCGTCGCGCTGGAGCCGGAAGACTGGAACTTGGCTGCAGTGATCGTCTCGCTCTTCTCCTCAATGCTAATCATAAATTTGAGCCCGTCGCAGAAGGCGATTGCGCTGACATCGCCTACCGCATTAACGGTCTCCAGCTCGCCCTTGTCCCTATCGTCGCCCATGGCGGAGCTCCTTTCTGTAATGGCTCACCAATGCGTTCGAAGAAGAACCGTCGCATATACCGTGCCAGGCGGCCGCTTTATGATCGTGCGCGAGCTTGCAGCAGCGGTTGAAGAACTTTGGCGTGGGGCGGCGGCTGGACAGGACGAACTCAAGCTTGCAAATCCTCACTTGGCGCGGGGCCCGAACATTTCGAACTCCTCGCCTTCGAGCATCTTTACTTCAGTCGATGGACTGGAACGCGAGGCGAACAGGGCTACCTCTGTGGCGAATTTGTCTTGCTATCCGACACGGACGCTTGAACCGCACGATCAAGGACGCTACTGTCAAGGTCTACCATTACGACGATCTGGAAAGCCTGAAGACTCATGTCCTGGCCTTCGTCACCGCATACAACTTCGCCAAACATCTCAAGGCGCTGCGGTGGCGAACACCCTTCAGGTCATCTGCGATGCATGGACAAACGATCCATCAATCTTCAAGGTCAGCCGCACCACCTCGTTCCGGGACCACACACCTAGTCTTACTGCGTCATAAATTTGGATATTTCGGCTTCGACTGAGCGCAGCAGGGACATCGCATCAATCTGCGGGCGAGTGCGACGGTCAGTTTTCTATGCAG
>NZ_JBHLYT010000156.1:0-1289 GCF_042431665.1 Mesorhizobium kowhaii | reverse complement strand
TCTCCAGCACAGCTGAGTTATCTATTGTCTGGGATAGACTGGCGCAACCCTCAGGAAACATGGCGTCCAACCCGGGTTGGGTAGCATTTTTTGATTGAAAATACAATGGAATGTGATTCAATCGGCACATGACTTCGAAGCCGGTTGATCTTCCCTCGGATCTTGCCAGCGCCTACGTGGCGCTGCTGGCTGAACGTGAGGCGTTGCAGGCTGAACGCGATGTGGCGGTCGCGGATGCTGCCAGCTGGCAGGCTGAAGCCGCCAACGCACAGGCCATGCTGTCCGACACCGAGGCGCGGATTGCACATCTTGAGCTGCGCATCGAGAAGCTGAAACGCGAACTGTACGGGCAGCGCTCCGAGCGCACGGCGCGGCTGATCGAGCAGTTGGAATTGGAGCTCGAAGACCTTGTCACCTCGGCGACCGAGGATGAGCTTGCCGCGCAGGTCGCCGCGGCGAAGATCCAGAAGGTCCGCCCCTTCACGCGCAAGCGACCGGTGCGCAAGCCATGGCCGGATGACATCGAACATGAGCGCATCGTCATCGAGTCACCCACCACCTGCGCCTGCTGCGGCGGATCCAGGCTGTCCAAGCTGGGCGAGGATGTGACCGAGACGCTGGAGGAGATCCCGCGCCGCTTCAAGGTCATCGAAACGGTCCGGGAGAAGTTTACGTGCCGGGATTGCGAGAAGATCACCCAGCCGCCGGCGCCGTTCCATGCCACGCCGCGCGGCTTCATCGGTCCTCAACTGCTGGCCACAATCCTGTTCGACAAGTTCGGCATGCATGCTCCACTCAACCGCCAGAGCGCGCGCTTCAAGGCCGAGGGGATCGACCTGCCGCTGTCGACGCTGGCCGATCAGGTCGGCCACGGATCCTTCGCCGTCATGCCGCTCTTCCAGCTGATCGAACGCCATGTGCTCGCAGCCGAGCGCCTTCATGGCGACGACACCACCATTCGCATCCTGGCGAAGGGCAAGTGCGCGACCGGGCGCATATGGACCTATACGCGCGATGACCGTCCCTTCGCCGGGCCTGCGCCGCCGGCGGCGATCTATTACGCCTCGAGCGACCGGCGCGGCGAGCATCCTCAGAAGCATCTGGCCGGGTTCGCCGGCATCCTTCAGTGCGACTGTTACAGTGGCTTCGAGCCGCTGTTTGACCCGCAGCGGAAGGAGCAGCCGATCACGCCGGCGTTTTGCTACGCCCATGCGCGGCGAGGATTCTTCGAATTGGCCGACATCGCGAAAAAGGCCCGGGATGGCAAGAAGGGCAAACCGATCTCGCCG
>NZ_JBHLYT010000155.1:2900-3523 GCF_042431665.1 Mesorhizobium kowhaii | reverse complement strand
ACGAGGACCTTACCGGGCATTCCCTCCGGCAATGCCCGGCCTGTCATCAGGGGCGGATGATCGTCATCGAAACGTTCGACGGCGTCACCGGACCCCCGCCATACCGGGATACATCATGAAAGAAGCGCTCAGCTTTCGTCGTCACCGTATCGCCCGGGCCGTTCGGCCGCAAAACCGAGCCGGTCCCGCGAAGGTGTGCGCCATCACCCCCGGGCAGCCTCTCCCGGCAGGGCGCGGCGCCGGTCCTCACCTTACCGCAACCGATATCCGTGCCGCTTTCGGCGCACCGACCCCTGCAATCGCCGCGTCCACGACCGCATCCGCGCCCACGCCATGCCGGTTCATGGGCACGGCCTCAATTGAACGCCCATAGCGGCCACCTGTGCCGGCGGCTTAGTCCAACACGTTTTTAGCTCACCGTCGCGATCCACCACAGCGCGCTCTCGCCAGCCGCCTTTCTGCGCGACGCCAAGCTAAAAACGCTCTGCCTTATGTTGACATCAACATAAACGGTAGAAGGGTAGATGATAACCCCACTTCGCCATCATGATATGGGCGAGCGCGGCATAGCTGAGCTTGCCGCGTGCAATGGCCTTGGCTGGTGCCGGCGCCTGGATGATTTG
>NZ_JBHLYT010000155.1:0-2890 GCF_042431665.1 Mesorhizobium kowhaii | reverse complement strand
CAGGCCTGGGCGACCAGATCGAGCATCTCCTCGCTATCTTCGCCCATGGCGCGCAGATCGCCGCCGCAGCCCGGACAGCATGCGCAAGAGGGTTCGCGAACGATCCTCTTTCGCGGCAGGTTGGGGTTGAGCTTGCGCAGCGGCAACACCCGGACCTTGTCGGTGTCGGCGACGATGGGCAGCTCGATATCGGGCACGCCGACGGCGAAATCGGTCTCGAGATCTTCGAGTTCGAGCAGCATCTGGCCCAGCTTCTCGGACGAGCGGCCGAAGGCCTTGCGGTTGAAGCGATCGATCCGCAGCTGCAGGCGCTGGATGCGAAGTGCGGCCTCGGCGCGCTCCCTTCGCAGTTGCTCATCCCGCTCGGCGATGGTGATGTCACGGGCAGAAACGGCCGCCTCCAGAAGGGCGATCCGGGCGAGGAAATCAGCGATTGAGGGAGCCTGTTCCGACACCCAAATTACATACCCGAAAGACCTCCGTTACGGAAGTAGAATCGACACAGAATCAATAAGAAGCGAGCAAAATCAGCCAGCCAGACGCGGCCGATAAATCTTGCTTGGCCGGCGCCAGTCGATCCCGTCCAAAAGCAGCGAAAGCTGCGCCTTGGTGAGCGACACGGCGACCTGATCCGTCGTGGTTGGCCAGGCAAAACAACCATCGGTGAGCCGTTTTGTAAAAAGGCAAAATCCCTGGTCGTCATGCGCCAGAATCTTGATGATATGACCCTTGCGTCCACGGAAGCAGAAGATCGCGCCAGTGTGCGGATTGAGCGCGAGCACCTGCTGCACCATCCGCGCCAGGCTGTTGATCCCGCGGCGCATATCGGTCGCGCCGCAGCACAAGTAAATCCGGTCGGTCGGCACCACCGTGATCACCTGGTCAACTCCGCCAGGACGATGCGCAGTGCTGTCGGATCGACGATCCCGTCGATCCGCAATCGCGCGCCGCTCGGAAAGGCCACGACGATCCTGCCGGCCGGGTCCGGGCAATCGGCGACGGGGCGTTCGACCTCGGGCAGATCGCTCACGTCGATGCGCGCGAAGGTCGCCATCGCCTGATCGGCATCAGGCTCGCCGCCGGCCATCTGCTTGCGCCAGGCATAGAGCTGTGATGGGGCTACGCCGAAAGCCTGCGCGACCTCGGTCACCGACGACCCCGCCGCGCTCGCCAGGTCGACCAACGCGCGCTTCTCAGTGCAGCTCCACAGCCTTCGTGGCCGCGCGCCTGAGCGTCGTTGCACGATCTTCGGCTGGCGCGGCGCCGCTGAGCTCGGCGACCAGATCGCCCCCTGCATGTTCCAATGTCATGGCGCGAAAACTCCATGTTCATCGGCCTATTGCAAGGTGCCTTGGTGCACCGCTTACCCATGGCGGTGTCTGATGCTTGGAGCTATCGACCGGAATAAACCGCCAGGCGGCGCTTCGCACATGGCCTCGGCATCCGCCCAGATTTTTGCGCACACGGGCAGCAAAGGGGCGATCGCATCATCTGACGGTTGCTGGTGATCGGTGCCACAGCCGTCATGCCGCTAGCCCGATGCACATTTCGCCTGCGGCCTCCTTCGGCGGACTTCGGGCCCGCCATCAGCGGACCTCGCATGACTAGTGGCATCGATGCTGTGGATTGCAGGTCGGACACATGACTGAATCTGATCGACCGTGACCGCAATACAGTCGTGCATTCCACGGCCGCCTACACGTTGGGGGACTGGGACCTTCCATGTTCGCTCAGTATTTCCCGGACTGCTCCAACTGCTCAAAAAGTTCTTGGACGTTGTTGTCGAGAAACCCTTCCTCGCCGTTCCGATGTACAAGTTCGATGCTCAAGCCGGTGTTAGGGCATCGCGAAGAGAACGCCTGTGTTAGGCCTGGTCCGCTTATTACGGCTGTGTCAAACGACAGCCCTCGCTTCTTGAGGACCTCGATCATCGCCGACACATCGTCCACAGCCAGCGCGACATGGGCCAGACCTACCCCAAAATGCTCGACAAGTTGAGACACCTGCGACTCTGGTTCTGTGCCTTGACAAAGTACAAAGCACATCCCGTCGCGAACCATCTCCGCGCACACCATACCAGTCTTTTTACCCTTTATGTGGAGTCGGCGCCTGAGGTTAAAACCAAGGACACCTTGAAACAAATGAATAGCGTCTTCCAGTCTATGAACGGCCAAGGCGATGTGGTCGATCCCACGAAATCGCAGGTTAGTGTGGTCATCCACCTGTGTGGTGGCTTGCGACGCGCTGTCAAATGACACGTTTACGGGATGACTCATTTCCAGCTCCTTCTCTTTGGATAACGCATTTGGACTCTCGACTGGGCATGTATGCTGTAGGTTGGGCGAGAGTAATGATATATGTGTCATCTCTTTCGCCCACCGGCGGGTACCAGCCCGGTTCCAAGCCGGCTCAACTATGATATGGCGGTCACCATCGTCACGAATCTTGCACTCGGGGGTAGCCGAGCGCCCTCCGCGGCTCATGTGGCACCGTTGGATCCTAGAACCGGTCCAAGCGATCATATTCCCTATGGGGTCGGTGAGCTTTGATCTAGATCAAGGCTACGCGTATCGAGCCTCATTAAAACCCCAGCCGCGGGCTCGCGACGGCAACTTACAGACGGCAACTTACAATAGCAGAGATTCCCGCTCGAAGAGCTTAGGTGGAGATTATCACGCTTGACCAACCGAGCATCATCGCCGGCATCCGTTTGGTAGAACACGCGGACGCGGACACCTTGTTTTCATCCGAACTTGCCGCCCTCGGACGCGCTGTTTGTCGTACTTCACTTGTATGGGGATGTTTTTGTCAACGGTCTTTTTTGCGTCCATTCATTGGCCTCGTTTGCGTTTAGGGCAGCTGCTCCATTCACGACAGAAGCAGCCGCCGC
>NZ_JBHLYT010000154.1:0-906 GCF_042431665.1 Mesorhizobium kowhaii | reverse complement strand
CGACGGAAATCCGGGCATGAGCACGACCGCCGTCGCCCTGCGGCGTACGTGCAGTAGTATCCTGCGCGCGTCAGGCTCTCGTCATCGAGATGCCAGCCGTCGGCGGCGTTCCCGTCACGGAAGCGAAGATCGAAGGCGCTGAGGGAGGCGTACTCGGGCAACGGACCCGCATGCGCACCGATGGCCAGCTTGATACGAGCGGCGATATCCATGATTTGGATCCTTTCTTTGCACGATAAATGACGTCGCTCACCAGGTGGCGAGGGTCATATGCGTGCGAAAGAAAGGGCGCTCGTGAACATGCGGCGCGCCTATACATAAGCGAACCAAGGGAGTCGAGATCCTCAGCAAAAAGAATATTGCCTATCTAATTTGTAGGTTAATCCTGTTGAAATCCCTTCGTTGGATTTTTACGGAACTGAGCTTGGTGTTATCCTGCGCTCGTTTTCCCCGACAAATACAGAAACGGTAGGAAGTCAGGTCAATCCTCTGAGTTCCCAAACGGGATCAGAATCAAAGGCGCTTCTGTCAATGCAACTAGCTTCACGCCGTTCAACGGGCGGACGGCTGCGCGACGGGCCGGGTCGAATATCAACCGCACCTCGTCCTGATAGCCATCTTCGAGGCCGCTGACCAAAGCCAAGGTGAAGTCGTTGCCGCGTTCCTTGGCGCGCTCGTATTCGGCGTTGGACATCTCGATCGACCCCTGTGGCGCGCGGCCGGTCGCTTTCATTTCGAAGAAGGTCTTCCAGTCGATCGCGTTCCAGATCGCGATCGGTGTAGGCCGTCGGTGCCGTGCGCGATCCGGGATCGAACGGCTTTGTTGGAGGCGGCGTGTCGTGCAGCTTCGGCTTTACCGGTGGTGGCGCCGGCTTCGGATCACTGCCCGGCACCACCGTGGCGCCT
>NZ_JBHLYT010000153.1:0-509 GCF_042431665.1 Mesorhizobium kowhaii | reverse complement strand
GGTGGCAATGCGTTCCTGCAACGCAATCACCTGACTTGCAATCGTGTTATCGCGCGCCTGCGCCTCGCTCGACACCCGCGCATAGAGCGCACATTGCGTCTCGGAAGCCGCCATGCTCCGCCCGACGACGCCATGTAAAGCAGCGCGTTCACGACCTCGCGCAGGTCCGTCTTGCGGGGCCGGCCGATCCGGTTCGGCGCCGGCATCAGCGGCTCGATCAGCGCCCACTCCGCGTCCGTCAGGTCGCTTGCGTAACGGGCGCAGCGCCGCACATATTGCGGGCGAGTGGTTTCGGTCCAGGGCATCATGATCTCCGTCGAATCTCAGCAATCCGACAGAATCACAACCCGCTGAAATCACTCACCTCTTTTTGGAACGGACACTAAGCTCGGCTTTGTACGTTCTTGGTCAGGTCCAGCTCCAGAAAAGGCTGTTGGTTGCGATGTGGCTGAGCGCCTGATCGAGGGGCAGGACACAGCCGCCCATATCGTCGATGTCTTCCCATTTTC
>NZ_JBHLYT010000152.1:0-2840 GCF_042431665.1 Mesorhizobium kowhaii | reverse complement strand
GAGCCTTCCATCAGCACAGCGTCGGAGCCGGTTGCGGTGATGTCCTCGGCGTATGCCGCCGGGGTCTGGTAGCCGAGCGAGGAATGAGGCCTCGCGGTGTTGAACAACTCGGCGACGGAACACCCACGGGACCGGCCCGGAGCGCGAGCTTCTCTATCCATGGCATCCTTGGGCGGGTCGCCAGGTCCATATTCATGAAGTGATCGACAAGAAAGAAGCAGAGGTTTTCCGCTGCAGTCTTTCTGGCCGGGTATCGGATCGCTGGCTGGAGGTTCCTGGGTGGATGTTCGATCGGAGCCTCAGCGCGAGCTGGCGCATCACGACTGCTCCGCACGTCTACCTTGCCGCGCTGGGCACCCTGGCGAAACTGCTCCACGACACGGGCGCCCCATCGCAATCGCCGGAGATGGGCGCAGCATTGGGCTGTCACGCGAATCGGGGAGATGTCCATGCCGCGCCAGCCCACGACATACCAGTTCGATCTGTTCCCGAAGCCGAACGACGCCGACACGGTGCAGACGCCGCAATGGCAGGCGCTGCCGGCCGAGGCGCGCCGATCAGTGACGAAGCTGATGGTCAGCCTGATCCTCGGGCACGTCGACGGCAAGGGTGCCGCAAAACGGGAGGGCGCGGATCATGATGCATGAGAAGATTGGGCCGCATCATCTGGAGCGCAAAGCGATCCTGTATGTGCGGCAGTCGTCAGCCCATCAGGTCCTGCACAATCGTGAGAGCAGCATGCTTCAATATGCGATGCGCGACCGCCTGACGGCCCTTGGCTGGTCTCGCGTAGAGACGATCGATGACGATCTCGGCCGTTCCGCCGCCGGCGGCGTCGTACGCGCCGGCTTCGATCGGATGGTCGCTGAGGTCTGTCTCGGCAAGGTCGGGGCGGTTGCGGCACGGGAGGTGTCGCGGTTTGCCCGCAACAGCCGCGACTGGCAGCAGCTTATCGAGATGTGTCGTGTCGTCGATACCGTTCTGATCGACCAGGAGACGGTCTATGCGCCGCGTCAGGGGAATGATCGGCTGCTGCTGGGATTGAAGGGCAGTCTCAACGAGTATGAACTCGATCTTCTGCGCCAGCGTTCGCTGTCGGCCCGCTACGAAAAGGCCCGCCGCGGCGAACTCGTCGTCGCAGCCCCTGTCGGCTTCGTGAAGGTCGGCGATCGGCTTGAGAAGGAACCTGATCGGCGTGTGCAGGAATCCATTACCCTGGTGTTCGACAAGGTTGCTGAGCTCGGCAGCGCCCGTCAGGCCTTGATGTGGTTCCTCGAGCATGGGCTGGATTTGCCGGCCAAGCGCAACAATGGCGAAGTGGTCTGGCGCAGGCCGAGCTATGCGACCATCCACCGGATGATCGAGAACCCGATCTACGGCGGCGCCTACGCCTATGGTAAGACTCGTGTCGCGCCGGGATTTGGGCGATCCGCCATTCGAGCAGGTATCCGACGCAGGACGCGCGAGGAATGGCTGGCGCTGATCCCGGACAGCCATGAGGGCTATGTCAGTTGGGAAAGGGCAGAGGCGATCCGCAAGATGGTGAGCGACAACGTGCCCACGAGCCGGCATCACGGGGCGCCCAAGCATGGCGACGCTCTGCTCGCCGGGCTTGTCCGCTGCCGGCGCTGCGGCCGCAAGCTCACGGTGCGGTACACGGGCATCAAGCACAACATTCCGCGCTATTCCTGCTGGCGGGGTCTGCTCGACAATGGCGAGCCGCGATGCATCGCTTTTGGCGGACTGCGCGTCGATGATGCGATTGAGGAAGCGCTCCTGCGAGTCGTGGAGCCGGGAGCGATTGCTGCCGCTGCCGAAGCTGAGGCGCAAGCTGCCAATCGTCGTGACCAGGTCCGGGACGCCCTCAGTCGGGATCTTGAGGCTGCCCGCTACGCTGCCGACCGGGCCTTCCGGCAATACGACGCGGCCGATCCCGAGAACCGGCTGGTCGCGGCGGAACTGGAAGCGCGTTGGAACCAGGCACTCATCCGTGTCGGTGAGATCGAGAGCAAGGTCGCCGCGCATGATGCCGCGACGCCGAGGCCATCACCTGTGTTGGCAACGGGCATCACGGCGCTGGCCACAGACCTTCAGGCTGTCTGGTCGGCGCCAACGACGGACGCCAGGCTCAAGAAGCGCATCGTGCGCACCGTCATTCAGGAGGTGGTCGCCGATATCGACGATAAAGCCTCCGAGATCGTGCTGCTGATCCACTGGATTGGCGGCGCCCATACCGAGCTGCGCCTGCCGAAGCGCCGGCGTGGACAGCGCAACAGCACCTCTGGTGATATCATCGCAGCCATCCGGCAACTGGTGCTGATCGCCAGCGATGATCTGATCGCCGGCATTCTCAACCGCAACGGCCTGGTGACCGGGCATGGCAATCGCTGGACACGGGAGCGGGTCACCGCACACAGATCGCATCACAAGATCCCGGTCTTCCGGCCGGCACCGGATGGGACCGAGCCATGGCTCAACCTGAACAAGGCGGCGCGCCTCCTCGGCGTTGCACCGAAGACCCTCAGACTCGCCGCCGAAGCAGGCGAGATCCAAGGCATTCATCCTCTACCGGATGGGCCGTGGATCTTCGGCCGATCAGAACTTGGAAAGCCGCGAGCCCAGCAGATTGTTCATCGTGCGCGACAGAACCCGAAGTACCCCGCGGGATCGCACCCCGATCAGCAAAACCTATTCCCTTCAACGACATAGACAGATGGGTGTTATGAAACAGGATTCAAGTCCTCCCGCCATTCGGCGATGGCGCTGCGGGCGTGGTCGAGGCCGAAGAACAGGCTCTCGTTCAAAAGCTCATCGCGCATGCGACCGTTGAAGGATTCGAC
>NZ_JBHLYT010000151.1:0-1664 GCF_042431665.1 Mesorhizobium kowhaii | reverse complement strand
TCCCTTCGTGCTCAGCACTGCCAAGCTTCACAAAATTCTTGATCATCTGCTGCCGATCCCGCATTTGGATTCAATTCGATTCGGCACAAAAGCAGTCGCCTACGAGCCCAGGCGATTCGAAGATCCCACTCTGCCGGCTTTATTCCAACGAATCCATGAAGCGGGTAAGACCGCAGTCATCGTCACACATTTCGATCACATCGGTGAAATCTCACCAGCCGCAGAACGCAACATTGGGTCCTTGCGCGCTCAGGGCGTGCAGTTCCTAAACCAGTCCGTGCTCCTCGCGAAGGTCAACGATGACTCAAAGATCTTGGCGGCGACCTTCGCCAAATGTCATCAAATAGGGGTTCGCCCTTATTACCTCTTCCAGAGCAGGCCAGTGAAAGGCGCATCGCATTTCCAGGTTTCGCTGCGCCGCGGAATAGAGATTTCGCGCGGCATCAACCAACGTCTCAGCGGCATCCAAAAAACATTCAAATACATCATGTCCCATTACACGGGAAAGATCGAAATCCTCGACCTTGGAGCCGACGGCCGAGTGTATATGCGATACCATCAAAACAAGACTCCCGAAAAGATCGGAAAGATCTTTTCCCGGCCGCATCTTGAGGGCGCGGGCTGGCTGGATGATTTGCCCGAAGGATGAGATCGAAAGGCGCGGAATGCTGGCCGCCGTACCCAGCTCGAGTGAACCAAAAGACCGCAGTTGCTTCCGTGGGGCAGCGCCATTCAGGCGATGGACGGCTTTCCCACTATGCGCTGAACGGGCAGTCCATCTTGCTCCCGCCCTGCTTCTGGCCTGCGAAAGTTTCGCAATCGCGCTCGACGAAACGAAACGGTCTGCATCCGAGATGCTGATCCGATAAGCAACCAATCTCAAGCCAATGAACGTAACAACAGGCAACGTCAAAGGAGTAGCTCATGCGAGTAGCCATCGTGACGAATAGCGATTTTAACGGTGTAATTAACCGGTTCGGTCAGCCTCGTCCGCAGCAGCAGCAGCCTTACCCACAACGCGGCACGCTTGAAGAAATGGTGGCGGGACTTCAAGGGAGCGGGCACGAGACGCTCGTGTGCGAAGGCGACAAAGCACTGCTCGCCACGCTCGAGCGGTTTATGCCACCTGATCCGCACGCCAGGCCCTCAGGAATCGTCTTTAACTTAGCGGAGGGAATTCAGGGCCAAAAGCGTGAAATCCATGTTCCTGCCATCCTTGAGATGGCCGGTATTCCATACACTGGATGCAGCCCGCTCGGGATGGGGCTGACGTGCGACAAGGTCATTACCAAAATGCTCATCCGCGATCAAGGTGTACCGACGCCGAACTTTCGAGTGATGGGTCGCGGCACCGAGAGTGCCTGCGACCTGCGATTCCCAGTAATAGTGAAACCTCGCCACGAAGGCGGCAGCCTCGGATTGCAACTTATTCACGAACATTCTGAGTTGAGGCAGGCCGTGGAAGTGACTGTCGCGCAATACGCGCAGGATGCTCTCGTGGAAGAATACATCGAAGGGCGGGAAATCTGTGTCGCGCTGCTTGGAAACGGGGAGCTGGAAGTGTTGCCTCTGGTGGAGCAGGACTTCGGCGATCGCGAAACGCGTCTTATGGATTGGGACGCGAAATACGTGGCGGCCGCAGGGGTCCCGAAGATTTGCCCGGC
>NZ_JBHLYT010000150.1:0-1334 GCF_042431665.1 Mesorhizobium kowhaii | reverse complement strand
TTCACAACGGGCAGGCTTAGAAGCAAACTTCTTCGTCGCCAGCGGCGTGCCGCCCTCGTTGGTGAGGCGTATATAGTCGCCACCAACAAGAACTGTCAACAGCGAAGATCACCCTTTTTTCGATTTCTCGTGGAGATCTCGACGAGGCCGGAATTGGTGAGTTGGCTTGGCCCGATTGCGAGCGGCGTTCCGGTGCAGGTCATCCCTACGATGCACGCCACCACATCGGCGCTGAGCGTGTGCCATCGGCCCGAAAATCGCCGGCCGCGCTTGGCGGAGCGCCGACGGCCGCGCCCTGCCAGAGCGGTGTCAGCGCCGTTCTTCAAGCAATTCCGGCGTGATGTTGCGGCCAGCATAAAAGACGCCCAAAATCAGCACCCGCTCGCCCTCGACGGCGAAAGCAATGCTGACGGCGCGCCGGTAACCAACAATCCGCAGCCCAGGCATGATCTCGACCCGCTCGGTGCCCCTTTGTGGAAAAGTCGACAGGCTGAGACAATGCTCGCGGATACCCACAACGAAATTCCAGGCGATCGTGGCGATGCGCGTTCCGCTATATCGTCATAGAGCGCTTCCAGCTCGGACTCCGCCTTGGGGTGGAAGACAATCTGATACTCCATCCCCTACTTGGCTTTCGCCTGCTTCGCGCGATGACGCGCCTCCAGTCGGGAAAACACCGTGTCGGCAGGGATACCTTTCGTTGGATCCCGCCGGAGCTCGGCCAGGCGCGCCGGTATGTCTTCACGCAGCCATTTCTCTCGTTCCGCCTCGAAATCCTCGAGCATGCGCAGGCCCGCGCGGACAACCTCGCTGGCATTGTTGTAGCGGCCTGATTCGAGCTGCTTCCTGATGAAGCTCTCATAGTGGTCGTTCAAAGCGTAATTGGGCATGGCAACCTCCTGCAAAGATTATGGGGCGCGCAACGTGAATGGCAATAGATATCAACTATTAGCAATCTGGGCCTTTGCCACCTTCCCGCCCCGAGAGAATTCGCCCGTCGCCTGATTCGGCATGACCGGAAATGTCGCCTCAGCCATAAGGACGCTGGCGCGATCAAAGAGCGACGCGCAAGTCGATGCCCGCGGTCGTCATCTCTGTGGCAGCCATGCGCGAGACGACAGACGCAGAACCCAACCGGATCACTGACGCGCTCGGGATGTCGTTTCTGTCCGGTTTTGTCGTGTCACGCAGACATTGTCGTTTGCGTTTCCGATCTACGGCTCACGTATGGCGTCCAAAATCGAAACGCCCGTCGGCTTGGGGCCTGACGGGTGTTTTGAAGATTTGGTTTTGGGGACAGGATTTGTTTTTTTGTGCCGCGGCGTCGGCTTGGC
>NZ_JBHLYT010000149.1:0-1715 GCF_042431665.1 Mesorhizobium kowhaii | reverse complement strand
ATGTCGCGAAGTCCGTCCGCGTCCCAACGCCCGCGACCCAGAATGGCTTGTTGCCGCCACGGGCCGGGATCACCGGCCGCCTCAGCGCGCATCCAACCTGTCTTACGCCGCTCGTCACCCAGCAAGCCGTCCAGGAAAAGGCTCGCAGATGCTGCAACTCGCTCCTGCGTAAACAGTCCGCGCATACGCGCTTTCACGTCACGCAGCGATGATGCCCAAAGCTCAAGCGTAGTTTCGATTGATGCACCTGTCATCCATGACCTCCGAATCATGGAGACCCATAGATTCAGACCATAGATAAATATGCAACTGTAATGCTAGGGCGTGAACCCATAAATCGGGACGACCGGCCTAGGTGGAAGGTGGACGTTCGGGATTGACGAGTTGGCAGACTGCATGATTGATTGCAGTATCATTATTTTTGACCCGGTCGCCGGGTTTCCCATGCCAAACAGACCAGATTTCGACGGACTCATGAGGGCTGTTTGCACAGGCTACGGCTATTGCGGCAGCTTGCAAGACGATGGTTTGTTCATGTTACCGATTTCTTTCCCGAACGAGGAAGGGTGACGGCAGAACAATTCGTCGACTGGCTTTTCATGGCGGAAGGCGATCAAAGGCCCATGGGCTCTCCATCGGCAATGCTGATGCGCGAAAAAATTCGGAACTGCTTCATCGGTTACATGGGCTCAGACTATGTCAATGCTCGGAAGCTGAGCGATCTCAGAAACAACTGGCGAGGTGGCGCGCCCAGGCCTCGTCCGAAACGTCGCTGAAAGTTCTGTTTGGGGGTCTGTAGGCGAATAGCTGCTTTCATGTTGCAGCAAATTCTGATTCAGGCTCAGCATGAGCCGATATGACCTGACCGACTTCGAATGGCGCGTGATCGAGGCGCTTCTCCCCAACAAACCAAGAGGAGTGCCGCGCGTAGACGACCGCAGAGTGCTGAATGGTATCTTCTGGGTGCTGCGATCTGGTGCGCCTTGGCGCGATCTGCCGGAGCGATACGGCCCGCGCACCACTTGGGACCGCCTCATGGATGTCATAGCCAAAGACCATGACGGCACGGTGCAGATGATCGACACCTCCATTGTTCGCGTCCATCAGCAGGGCGCGACGGCAAAAAGGGGGATCGAGATCATTGTCTCGGTCGTTCCCGAGGCGGGCTGACAACCAAGATTCATGCTCTTGTCGACGCCCAAGGCAGGCCGATCAAGCTGACGCTCACGGCAGGCCAGATGAGTGACATCGCCTCCGCAGCGGACTTGATCGAGGAATTGCCAGAGGGTGCCATGCTACTCGCCGACAAGGGCTATGATGCCAACGCCTTGCGGAACGCTGTCACCGAGCGAAAGGCATGGGCCAACATCCCGCCCAAGGCCAACCGCAAGGAACCGATCTGCTTCAGCCCATTCCTCTATAAGGCGCGCAACCTTGTCGAACGGTTCTTCAACAAGGCCAAGCAGTTCCGGCGCATCGCAACTCGCTACGACAAGCTAGTACCTCTGCACAGAGGTTATGACTCTTTGGAAGTCGGCTTGGGATAGGCTTTGGCCATCTTAAGGCGTGCGTTTTCGGTAGAGAACATCCAGTTGATGCGAGCGCCACTGATGTTTCGCAGGTGCTCCCAGGCAGCGGTCTCCGCGACGAGGCGATCATAGCTATTGATGCGACGATCGAGGCACTGGCCGCGCAGGACGCCGATTTCGATCTCG
>NZ_JBHLYT010000148.1:0-8380 GCF_042431665.1 Mesorhizobium kowhaii | reverse complement strand
GTGCCCTCCTTGCGTTCAATTCTTGGTTTGTTCTGTAGTCGATTTTTCCGGACGCTTTTTGCATCCGGAAATCGTTCCTTTGCCTAAAAGCCCAGCCACCCCTTTCAGTTGCCTGAGAGGCGGCCGTCAGGCCCCTCCAGGTACACAACATTGGCTTTCAGGTACCCAACTTTGGGTGTGGCACCCTGACGCGTCAGTAATTCTCACTCACTATGCCTTTTAAGGTATTGTAATTGCTATATGTTTTTTGCCATCCCTTCATGTTCGCTCATGGTATCTTCGCACGAAGGCTGCTCAGAATCCGCGCACATGTCAGCTAATGGGCTGGTTAGGTACCAATCGAACTTTCGGTTTGATGATGCAGCGCCGGCGCTCATCCTGAAAAGAGTCAGGCGATGTCGGAGATGGAATTATGGATAGGACGAAGAACCAAAGGCCGATCGACAAGGTGATGAAGGACGTCGTGGCTTGGCGCGAGGCTGGCTACGTCAACGTTGTTGGCCGGCTCCTCGATGAGGCGCGGGCGAATGCTGATCTCGGGTCAACTGCAACGGAGGTCGGCAATCACCAGGCTTGGTTTGATCGTGCGATCCGACACGAACGCGAGTACGGAGCGTGGAGCCTTGTCAACGAGCAGCACTCTTTACACTTGAAGGTCATGGAAATCGTGAACAGCGTCAAAGACTGGAATTAAGATGCGATCGCTGGTTGAGGCGCTCAGCCGCCGCATTGGCGATGCTGAGATCATTGGTGCCGTTCGTGCCAATCTTCCCGCTAGTGCCATTGTAGATCGTATACAAAGGTTCTCCGTTTAGGAGGAACTCGATCATGCTCCAAGGAGCCTCCGGGTCCTTGCGAACATGTACAGTTGCCGACGCTCGTTCGTCGGCGCCTAGAGCCTCCTGTAACTCCGCCTCGCTATCGAACGCCTTCTTCAGGAAGAGGTCGTGCCTGAATCTTACGAGCCAGATTTTCCGTCCATTCACAATAATTTCGCGCACTCGATCATTTTTAGTCGACGGTCTTTCGCTCATGACTCACTCCCGTTGCGTCTGTGTCCAGTGAAGGATTCGCATCCCGAAGTGAACTAGCAGTGCTCACCTCGGGCGGGATGTCGGACCTGCGGTAGAGCGTCTGCTTCAACTCTTCGGGATCGCCGATAGGAAAAACGCCCGATACGACGAGGGCCTTCTTCACTCGAGCGAAATGCTCGCCCCGCTCCCGCGCCAACGCATGTAGAGAGACGTATTCGCGCCGGTACCGTTCCAGTTCCTCTTTGCGAACGATTGGCTGGATCCATCCGGTCATCGGGTTTTTTACTGTGACGGTCGTGAGGAGTCCCTTCTCGACGAGTGCCTTCACCGCGTAGGTACCACTCGAAAGGAGCTTCTCCAGATCACGCAATGAGAAGCCATCGTAGTCAGGCCCCGTCACGTGTGGCCTGACTTCGTTGGCATCGACAAGGACGGACATGAAGCCTTGTTCGGCCGGGTTGCGGCCGACCCGTGCGAGCTTTCCGTCAACTACGAGCCTCACCACATCCATTACTGCGCAGCAGCACCGCTTGGCTGCCTTCAGAAGCGTCTCGAAGGCAGGGTCGCCGCCGAGTGCTGGGTCCGCCTTCTCAAGAAGCTTTTCAAGAAACGCATCCAGGTCCTCCCTTCGAAACGTGTAATGCATCCCGCTGCGGCCTCGGGGCTTCTCGATCATCGGCTTGAGCAGACCACTCTTAGCCAGACCTTCATCGTGGGGGCGAGGAACGTTCAGATAGATCCGTGCCGCCGTCAGGTTCATCGTCTGCTTCAGTTCCTTGACGAGGGCGGCCACCTGTTCAGGGTCGGCGACAACTCGGTGGTTGATCAGCCGGTCGGAACCCTCGGCAGCAAGTCCTGTCCTCTCCAAGGCCTTGCGCAGCCGTTTAGGATGGATCGAGAACTCCTGCGCGGCCGTGCGGACGGAATGGAGCCGACGAGCGCCGACATCGCGGCCGAAGAGTACGTCGCCGGGTCCCAGCGCAAGCGTGTCCAGGGAATGGTCGACGATGATTTCTCGCAAGGGATCGTATGCCCTGTCACGACAGTCGTGCGCCAGCCAATCATACAAACGGCCGTACATAACCTTGGGGCCTGCAGACGAGCGGCTGTTGCGGAAAGGGGCCTGCAGTTCGTTGAGGAACTCCCTAATTCCCTCGGCGCCCCTGTCCGCCACATTGAAACCCGCAGCCTCACACCCCCAGGCTTCGTCGGCGTCGATGTT
Source organism: Mesorhizobium kowhaii (assembly GCF_042431665.1). NCBI lineage: Bacteria > Pseudomonadati > Pseudomonadota > Alphaproteobacteria > Hyphomicrobiales > Phyllobacteriaceae > Mesorhizobium > Mesorhizobium kowhaii. Next base: position 6,124 of record NZ_JBHLYT010000148.1, on the reverse strand, counting down.
GTCCAGCGTGACCGCGGGGCCGTGCAGGGCGACCGCACCTGCCACAAAACAGAAGTGGAGCGCGGCATAAAGAGGCAAGTCGCTCAGCCATGATTTCGAAGCTCCACCTTCGATCCGTCTTACCAGGTAGTGCTCGAACGGGGAGGGTGCGCGGACCGTTGCTCCGTCGACCAGCGATGGCAGCCTGTGGATCGCGTCAGCGATAGCACGCGAACTGTCATGCGTGACGCCTGGGGCTTCGAGCTTACCAATCTCGGCGAGCGCCATCCCATGCCAGTTGCACGTCCTCACGCCTCGGATCATCCACGTGCTTCGGCGATGTGGCCTCGCAGCGACTCGGCAGTCGAGGCGCTCGATGTCTTCTGTCATGCAGGCAGGGCACATCCGGATTTGGTTTCGAGTGAGGCTCGACCCAAGGAGATCTTGGCCTTTGTGCAGGAACACCCGGCGTTGACCTACGCGGGCAAAGGATTCCTTCAGAAGGTCCTCCTGTGACACGTCCGCAAGATCAGCTAGGGCAATGATCGCTTCCGGTTTGCCGTCGATTACCGCCTGAGGATCGATTCCGAAATCGCGGCAGAAGTCGCGCATGTGATTTCGATAGGTCCGAGTAGCCAGACGGGAGGCGTAGTCGGACGGGCACTCACGTTCCCCAAGCGGCAGAGTCAGTGAAAGCTTCATTTCCGGGCTCCTTTCGTCTTGCGCTCTTTCGGCTTTCGTACGCCGGTCGGCCGTCCGGACTCGTCGACATCGTCCTCGTACAGAGCCGCCTCGACAGGAATTGCGGTCCAGTTCTTGGCCAAGAAAGGATTCAGGTCGTCAATCAGAACCCCAGTGCGGAGCGCGTACACATCGGCGAAGTGGCCAAGGTCGAGTTCACCCCCGCCTTCCGCAGCGAGGCACTCGGCGATGGCGTCCTGCACATACTCGACGACGATCCCAAACTGGTAGGTAGCAGCGTGGAGCAGGCGATGAGCGAACTCGTCTGACTTAAGCTTGCCGCACCCCACCGCCGGGCAGAGTCTCACCAGATCATGAACCGTTTGGCGGACCGCCTCGGCGTGATCAGCGAAGGTCAGCGGTTCGAAGGGAAGGACGCGGACACGCCGCTTCATGGAAGCATCGTTCTGGCAGAAGCGCGACAGCTCTGGGAGGCCGGAAAGAATGAGCCAGATCGGCCAGTCTGCTTCCTGCATCATGCGCTTGAACGTGTTCTCGACCTCTTGGGCCATGGTGTCGCTCCTGATTTCGTCCCCATGCTGCGCCTCATCGATGTGCAGGATTCTCACTCCGAACTCGGCCATAAGCTCGCGAACGACAGGCCACACCTTGCTGTGCTGAATTTCCCTTCGACCGTGATAGCCGAGCTTTCGGGCAATCTCGTTACCGAGCGCACCGAGGGTGAACGGGGAGGGGGCCACCACGGAGAGCAACGGGCACCACTCGCCCGGCATGCCGAAACCCTCGAACTCCGGGCGGTTCGCGAAGGTATGTGAAAGGGCGCGGCTCTTGCCTGCACCCGCCTGCCCAGTGACTACCAGAGCGCGACCGCCACGAACCTGGCCCTGGGGCCTGGCAACGCCAGGCTGCTGTCCAAGTTCGAGGAGCATTGAATCCAGCAGCCAGTCAATCTGCTCATTGAGCTGCTGATCGTAGATCGTGGGAAGGTAAGCCGAAAGCACCTGACCCAGCGCCTGGTTCACCGAGCGCCGTTTATCGGTCTGGTGCGAAACGATCCGGTTGAGGAATTCAGCCGACTTCCGGCCCGTGCCCGAGGTGTTCATCATGTTCATCTATCAATCCTTCCTGAGAAAATCGGACTTGAGACGGCCGCGGCGCCGCGCGATCGGAGCATGCGAGTCGGCGTCCTCGTCCTCTGAGAGAGTTTCCGGAACCTGGGAGTCGTCGGCAGCTGGCGGCAGGTTGTCGGTCTGCTGGTCGTTGGCATCGAGGTCCTCGAAGGTCTGGCCGCGGTCGCGTACGGTCGTGTAGTTGAAATGCCGCTCGATCTCGGCCTCTCGCCGGAGGACCTCTTCGCGGGAGACCGTCGACGGGCCGATCCCGGCTACCGACGCTGAGTGCCTGCCAGTTTCGCGCAGATCGAGCAGAGCGGCCTGTACGATGTGATCGCTGAGTTTGGCGATATCGGCATGCTTGCGCCGCAAGGCCGCTGCCGCCTCCTCCCAGAGGGCAGCGGAAACGCCTTCCATGGGCATGTCGCAATGAACGGCAAACCATTCGGCTCCAGGCACATTCTTCGAGACCCAGATCGTGCCCAGGTTCTCCAGATCTGCTCGCATCCGAATGTCGGCCTGGCCGACTTGCCGGCGCAACTGACTGAGAGCCTCCGAGCGATAGTAGAGCCCCAGGAAGCGGACGCCGCGGTTCTGGATGCGCCGGTTGTCCGAGAAGCCGAACGCGATCGTGATCACTTCCTTTGCAGGCGGAGGCACGACCTTGAACAGAGCGGCCCGCTCTTCCCACGCCTCGTTCGGCGTCTGGCCGCCGAGGCCGGCATGAGGAGAGTTGTGGTAGACGTCTACGATATAGCGAACCAGCGCGGGTCCCAGGACAGCCGAGACGACATGAGCCAGCGCTTCGGGATTGGCCTCGCCCTTGTCGCCGACGCTGGAGAACGTGCGACCTTGGAAGAACGGCAGCAACTGGGAGTCGACGGTTTCGAAGAAGCGTTCGACGACGCCTCGCGCGTCCGGGTGCGAAGCGGGCCCGATCTCGTTCGCGGAGCCGATGTCGGTCACGGCGCAACGGAAGCCGGCATCGATGAACTCGGATCCCGAGTCCGTGGCCACCATCAAAGGTGAACAAGCGTGGCGCCACGTCGACCGGCAGCCGGCCGCCAGGGCGATTTCGTCTTTGTTGCGGCAGACCATCTCCAAGGTGCGAATTGAGGTGTCCGCGTTCGCACTCCAGGACAGCTTCGCGCCCAAGACGACCTTGGTGGCTTCATCGATCGCCACGCACAACATGAGCCTGAGCTTGACGATCTTCCCAACGAGCTCCTCGGGAATGCCTTCCCAGAATTGCTCGGGGAGCTTCAGTGACATCAGCTGGACGCGCCAGCAATCGAGCGCGACACGCTCGCCAGGGTACAGAACCGATTCCGGCCTGCCGCTCACCTTGTGCGTCCTGCGCGCGTGGCCCGCTCCGTACCGGGCGAGGGCTACCTGGTAGCTGTCCAGCTTGCGGATCGCGCGCTCGAAGGTGCTGAGCGATGGGACCGGGAGCGCAGGAAGTCCTTGAGCCGAGCGGGCAAGGTTCGTTGCAGCGAAGGACAGCGCCTCCGTGCCGCGAAGGCGAGGGGCGCCTTCGCGGTCGCGTCGTGCGTTCTCCTCTTCGAGCTTCGTCGAACCCGTCATCAGCCTGTACAGGGTCGCCGCCGACGGGCGGCTGCGGTCAAGGAAGGCCTGCACCCACTTGGCCATCAACGCGACGGCATGCGGGTCCGTGATTTTCGGCGTGCGGCCGCCCACGCGGCCCTTGCGGTGGTCGCGCAGCGCAAGCAGATCCCATTCGTGCTGAACCAGGTCGCGAATCCATTTCCGCACGGTGGCGGGCGAGGGCGCACGGTAGGCGCCCTTGGCCTTGCGGGCCGAGATCTCCCGCATGCCGGCAGCTTCCCTCTTGCCGCGCTTGCTTTGGCGACCATCGTCACTGTCGTCGTCCGCGCCGTAGACCAGATGCGCCATGACCTTGCCGATCGTCCTCTTGAGCGCCTTGTCCGTCAGGCTGGTCAAACCGTCGTCGTACATCTGGACGACGTGGCGGCAGAGCTTCCAGTAGAAGGCCAGTTGGTCTTGTTCCTCCTGATCCAGGTCGCGGGCGGACCTGATGTCCGGCGACCGGGCGAGAAGGGTCTGGCGGGATCCGCTGTTTCGTTCGGTGAGGGGGTCGAGTCTGCCGCCTTCGACCAACTCCCTGATCTCATCCTGCGGGAAGACCTGGCGGAGCTCAGGATTGGCCAAAGGACTGGCCGTCAGCACGTGCCTGTCGTGGCTGATGTGCTTATAGAGAACCTCGTCGAAACCCTCCCTGATTGCGAAGACGTGGCCCGGCTCGAAACCATAGGTTGTCGGAGCGGACGAGCGGAAAGCGTTGCCGTTGAAAACGTTCATGGTAATCCCTCTTGTCTGGTAAAGGTCAGGCGCGGGCGCGCCTGACGAAGCATTCGTAGGAGATCCTGGCGTGGTCCCAGACCTCCAGCACGCCGCCGCCGATCAGGCGGACGACGGCGTTGAAGGCGTCGCCGCCGATACCGGAGGCCGCCACCAGGTCGCGAAGACGGCACCAGCCGTGCAGGCTGGCTACCAATCCGGCGAGCACCGCATCGGCCTTTTCAGAAGCGAGCCGACGGGCGCGAAGCAAGAGCACCGCGTCCGCAACGTCATCCGGATGGATGTGATCCTCCGTCCGGACCAGATAGATGTCCGCAATCGCCTTCCCATGCTGTTCTTCGATCAGCCGCTGCACTTGCAGGATCCCGGATTTGAGGACCTTGCTCTTCGGCTTCATGTCGACGGCCGCACGGACGCCGTCGTTAAGGGTCAACAGCGCGTCAAAGGTGTGCGTGGACATCCTGCCGTCTCCATCAAGAAAATCGACCGGAGGCGGCTGATCGAGGTAGTCCTCGACCAGTTCGCTGGCCAGCGAGATGTAGATGAAGCCGCGCTCGAGCTTGCTCTCGTAGACGAACTCCCGGTTCCGGGCATGGTCGACCACGGTTCCCCGGTAGGAGGCGGTGGAGCGCAAGGGCATCCCGCCCTCCGCCGATCCGCCTTTCTTGGCAGCGGGACGCGACAACTTACGCGACGCGCGGGTTGGCTCCGGAGGAGTCCACGACCGTGCAGCCGGCTTCAGCTCGCTATCTGCAAGCTCCTTTCGACGGTCGCGCCGTCACCCTCCTTCGGGTGAAGCGCTGCTGCCGAGGACAGCCAGTCCGGCCTGAGTTCCTCCCGCAGCGGAGCACGCGGAATGAATTCGTTGATTGCAATCTTCTTGCGCATGTAGAGCCCTCCTTTTGTGCGCGCGCCGACAGCGTTCCCCTGGCGGGGAGCCGTGGCGGTCGACAGTTTCTGGGAGGGTCAGGAAGCCGGAGCGAGGGTTCTCCGGCACAACATACCGGAGGCCTCAGCCTCGTGCTTCGCGGCCGTCCCGCGTCGCTATCGATATGCGTGTCGCAAACATCAGTTTGTCCTCAATTGCCCAGCTTGCGCCAGGGAAGGCGGCTATTAGGGTGCGCATCCTTCGAAAAGGTAAACAGCGCGGTTCAAATTGTTCGGATCCGAACTATTTCGATTGCGGTTTGATAAGGAACGTGTCCCGCGGAGAGGCGACGACTTGGTGATCGTACTTTCCAGCGTAGCCATTGGCAGGGGTGGCGCTCTTAGGGAACTGAACCATCCGCGGGTAGTGTCTCTCAATTTGAATTTAGAAGGCACTGCAAATGAACGAGTGCCCTGCCTGCGTCTCTGAGAATGTCCGCAATCAGGTAGCAGTCGCCACCAACGCCGTCGAGTGCTCCAGACAAGGTTCTTCAGCCGTTCAGCAACATGAACGGCTAGGTATTTCCCTTCGAAGCCGACCTCAAAGGGCGAGGTGTTCCTCGGCCCATGCAGCGAACTCGTCCAGGCGCGTCAGCGCCCTCTCCGCGTCGTTTCGCGTCTTGGCCCTTGATCCGTACTGCACTTCATCCTTCTAGGAGTGCCCTCAAATTCGCTCCCTGCTTCGAGGGCAGATTCTTCCCTAAAGCCGCCCGCAGCAGCTTAACGACCGCTTGATGGTCGCCTTGGTTGATTTCACCGCGGGATTTGGCGGTTAATGCATCGGCATAGGCGATGGCACAGTTGATCACCGTGGACATGACCGGGTTCCCGATGTCGCCTGCATCGGCAACGAGGTTGCTATTGCGAGGCGGCTTTCAGAAATCCTCGGGCAATCAGAACCCATCCTGAAACTAAGCGGCGTCTTTTTTCTTTGTTGACCCGATCCTATCCGTGCACAGCCCCTTGAAGCGTAGGCACGTCCTCGGGGCGGCTTCCGGCAAGCACGATCGCATCTAGTTTGACGTTTTTCCACCATGGATCATCGTCGCGAGCGAGGCGGCGGA
>NZ_JBHLYT010000147.1:0-642 GCF_042431665.1 Mesorhizobium kowhaii | reverse complement strand
TTTGCGACAGATGGGGTATTCGGCTTGAGCCCATTCCTGGAGACTGGGTGCAGAGGCGCTGCGCTTCGAGCTGATGATAGAACGTGGTCTGTTGGAACAGCCACAAGCATCAGGGAAGGAAGCGCAGCATGAAACATTATGCCGGATTGGACGTCTCTGTGAAAGAGACGTCGATATGCATTGTGGACGAAACGGGTGCTATCTGCCGCGAGATCAAAGTCCCCAGCCACCCAGAAGACCTCGTCCAAGCCTTGAAGAATCCCGCGTGGCAAATCGTTCGGATCGGGCTTGAGGCCGGACCGTTGTCGCAATGGCTGTTCAGCGGATTGGCAGAGGCGGGATTGCCGGCGATCTGTATCGAAACCCGGCATGCGAAAGCATTCCTAAAAGCTCAGGTGAACAAGACCGACCGCAACGATGCCCGCGGCATCGCGCAGATGATGCGGGTCAATCTGTTCCGGCCCGTGCATGTCAAGACACTGATGAGCCAGCGCCGCCGCGCCCTGTTGACCGCCCGCAAGCTGCTGCAGGAAAAGGCGATTGCCATCGAGAATGACATTCGGGGGCTGTTGCGCAACTTCGGACTCAAGGTCGGTATCGTTGGAACGGTCAGGTTTGATGATCGCATCCGCGAGCTTATTG
>NZ_JBHLYT010000146.1:0-611 GCF_042431665.1 Mesorhizobium kowhaii | reverse complement strand
CCCTCGGCCTGACCTCCAGCCATCTCGCCTATGTCATATACACCTCGGGCTCAACCGGAACCCCAAAGGGCGTCATGGTCGAGCATCAAAGCCTGGTCAATCTCGCGGTGGCCCAGATCGGACTTTTTGGCGTTGGTTCAAATAGCCGTGTCGTGCAGTTCGCCTCCTTCGGGTTTGATGCAAGTGCTTGGGAGCTTGTCATGGCGTTTGGCTCGGGCGCCGCCTTGCATTTGCCTGCCGACGAGCTCCGTCAAGCCAGTAACAGGCTATCGGATTACCTGCGTAGTGAAGCCATCACCCATGCGACGTTGCCTCCAGTATTCTTTCAGGGAAACAGGAATCGGGAATGTTTGGCATCACAAGTTCTCATTCTTGCTGGAGAACTGCCGAAAGCTGGACTCATCCGCAGTTTGGCCTCGGCCTCTGTTGTCAATGCATATGGACCTACCGAAGCAACAGTCTGCGCGACCGTTTGGAATTGCCCGGCTGGTTTTGACGGGTCGGTTGTCCCGATCGGCCGTCCGATCGCGAACACGCGGGTGTATCTGCTGGACGCTCATGGCCAGCCGGTTCCGTTCGGGGCGGTGGGTGAGCTTTATATCGGCGGGGCG
>NZ_JBHLYT010000145.1:0-9640 GCF_042431665.1 Mesorhizobium kowhaii | reverse complement strand
TGTTACGAAAAATACGCTGATTCGGCTAGAATCCGCCAATGAACTCCGAAGATGATTCGCGCCAGACCAATAACTTGCCGTCCGTTGACCAAACGCGAACGACACGCCACCAACGACTGGCGTACTCCTTCCGACAGGGCACCCATTCTGGCGCACAGGCAATGAATCCGTGCCGCCATGTCACGAAACGCTCGGCCCGCTCCTCTGCCGGCCGATGGTCCAGGAAATCCCCTCCCCGCGCACGATACCGGAAACCTCCTTGCCGAAGTATCGTTCGAGCACCGGCCGCCACGGTACGAGGGTGAATTCGCGCGATTTCTCCACGACGGCATATTTGCCGCTGGCTAACTCAACTGATCGGCGCAATGTGCCCTCTATCCGATCTCCTGCCCGGGCTTCGACATAGGGCAGACCGAGCTCGCCCGACAGTTGACCGGCAACACGGTTCAACTCTCGCTGACGCAAGACCGAAATCATGTTGGCGCGGTAGACGATACGCCCTTGCTCTTCGTCCGCGAGCGCTTGAGCGATCAGCCACTGCCGCCGGCGGGCCTGCGCCTCCCCGACCTCGTGGCCGAAGCCGGTATTGCGCAAGGGCTCCGGCGCATCCGAAACCAGCTCGCGGTCGAGCCAGGTGGCGCCGTCGAAGCTAACCTGTCGCGCCAACGGGATCGATGACAGCTTTTCAACGATCACAGGCTCGGCTCTGGCCCGCTGGCGCTCGTAATCCGCGACACGGTCCAGATGGTCCGGGGCGATGATCCAAGTGCCATCCGGCTCACGCTCCACGCCGCCGGTAGCACGCCGGATCGCCTCCAGTCGACGGACATGCGTTTCGGCGAAACGCTCGGTGGCCGATCTATCATGCTTGAGATGGATATCAATACTGTAGCGCCCGCCACTGGTCGCGGCGATATCGGCAACGGTGCGGTCGACCTGCCTAGGTTCGGTGTTCCTCGGCGTGACACGCACGATGTACCCGTCGGGCGTCGGTTCCGTCGCCTCGCCTTTGCCGATATCGATGTAATGGCTTTTGCCCTCCATCCCATCGAGGATCAAGTAGTGCCGGTCGTTGATTTCGTCGGCCAGGCCGCGAGCGACAACACGGCCGACCACAGGCTCGGTCTTCGGTTCCGCATCGTGGACGACATAGTCTGCGGCACTGCGGGCGAGCCCCTTTCCGGTCAGCTCGCGATGCATGGTCTTGATGATATCGCCGCGCTCGCCGATGCGGCGCAGCGTCACTTCAAGCTCATCGTCCAGGCGCCAACGGCCCGGAGGGGTCTCCTGCGCAAGTCCCATGCGCTCCAGTTTGCGCAGGCGGCCCTGGTGCAACGTTTGGCGAAACGCGTCGCGGCCGGCCGCCGAGACGAAACCGTCATCGTCGCGCATGCGCAGCAGCTGCCGGTCGATGCTGGTGAAGCGTTCCTGGTCCATTTCCTGGCGCAAGCGCTGCTCGATCTCGCGGTCGGTGCGGGGACCAAGATCGAGGCTGACCAGCTCGGCCGCCCGCTCGCGGATTCCGCTCGAAACATATTCCCGCGCGATGACGAGGTTTTCGTCGCGGTCATCCTTCCCGCGAACGATGATGTGGGTGTGCGGATGGCCGGTGTTGAAATGATCGACGGCGACCCAATCGAGCCTAGTGCCGAGGTCCTTTTCCATCTGCGCCATGAGCCGCCGCGTGAGCGGCTTCAGGTCGTCGTACTCGATGCCGTCTTCGGGCGCCACGATAAAGCGAAACTGATGGCGGTCTCCATCCGCGCGATCGAGGAACTCTTTTCCGTCAACGCGATCCTTGTCTGCGCCGTAGAGCTCGCCCGGCTCACCCTCGCGGGTGACACCGTCGCGCTGGATGTAACGCAGATGAGCACGCGCCCCGTCCTGCCCCTTGCCGGCTAGCCTGACGATGCGCGCCTTGACCATCACCCGGCGCTGGCGGAAGGCAGCGTATCGATCGCGCGATCTGAGTAATGCAGCAGCCGCCCCGCCTCGCCCTGCCCGGCTTCCGGTAAAGCGGCCGCCGCGCATGGGCTTGCCGCCTGCTCTGTTGATCGCCGCCCTGACCTGTCCAGCGTAGCCTTTGCCTGCCTTCGAGCCGTTAGACCGGATTTTGCCTAGCTTCGGCGTGAACTCATCGTCCTGCATGCCGGCCTCCAGCTAATCAAGAGTGAGATCAAGCGCTTATGCGCCCCAGCCTCCTGCGGTCGGTAGCAGCCTCTTGGAAAAACGATGTGCAGACAAAGACTTGACTGCCGCCTGGAGGCGGTACCTTTATCTTGCCTTCCGCCGACCCTGCTTCTGCCCCCGCCCAGCCGCCCTCACCGACCCGCAGCCGCCAGCCCTCACCGGCTGTCCGGCTTGCTTGTCCCAAGGTGATCCTTCCCGAGCGGCACCAGAATTTTGCCGTTCGATTTGCGCGCCAGCTCGCCGTTCCGCAGAAAAAACAGCGATCCTCCGGAGGGAGCTTCTGGTGCCTTTGCACGCGGTGATTTGCCCTTGAACTGATCCATGTCGGCGGCCGAAACCCCGGCCGCCGTTAGCCCTTTCAGATAAGCAACCGTCTCATTTGGAAGCGGTGTTCCGCGTTTCAAATGCGCCGCATAGCGTACCGGTCCAGCGTTGTAGGCGGCGAACAGGCCGGGGAAGCCGAAGCGGTCATACATGGCGCGCAGATAGGCGGTGCCGGCCAGGATATTGTCGTGCGGATCGTGCGGATCGGTGCCCAGACCGTGCGCGGCCCGCATGTCCTGATAGGTGCCAGGCATGACCTGCATGAGGCCCATGGCGCCGGCGCGCGAAGTGATGGGACGGCCATCGAGCCTGGTCTTGCCGTCGCTCTCGGCATCGACGACGGCGTAGATCCAGGTTTCAGGAATACGGAAGCGCCTGCTTGCTTCCGATACGAACTTCTGCCACTTTTGAAGCTGCGGACTATGGGAGATGGCGACCGGCTCAGCGCCGGTCGAGGCGGAACAGGCGCATGGCGCAAGGGCGATCATGCCCAGCATCAGGAGGGTCAGTCGGTCCATAGCGGCACCAGCCTCCCGATGACATTCGAGGCCGGGACCGGCCCGAAATAGCGGCTGTCGAAGGAGCGGGGCGTCTCGCCATTGAGCAGGAAGACCTCGTCATCGACGAGCTTTCGACACGCGTTCCACCATGGCAGCGCGCGGCCTTGAATGTCGGTTGCGAGGCGGCGCGCGACGATCGCGCCGCCGATGATTATGGCTTCGTTGAAGGTACAGACATGCTCGTGCGGCAGTGCAGCGATGCGCTTGACCAGCGGCACGTTGCGGGGCAGATAGCCGCGTTTTTCGGCGAGATCGGCGACCGCTTGCGCGGTCCGTACAAGCACCAGATCGCCGCGCGCCGGTGCTGCCGAAGCGACCAAATAAAGGCCTAGCGGCGCGCTGGCCGAGGCGTTCCAGACCAGCCAGGGCGATGGTTTTTCGAAGGCGGTGAAGCCGATGAGGCCGACGCCAATCGCAGCTATGGCGATTGCCTTACGGACCCGAATTCGCCGCAAACGGCTGCCGATCAGACGGATGGGGGGACGACTCATGACCGGCCTCCATGCTGAGCGTCGGAGTCCTGCTGGCGTCCTTTTGACCACTCATCGAGTTCGTCGATGTGGTAGCGGACATAGCGGCCGTGCTTGCGGAATTTCGGGCCACCGCCGGTGAGCCGCATCTTTTCCAGGGTGCGCTGGGACAGTCCGATATAGAAAGCAGCCTGCGCTGTATTGAGGAACGGGCTGCCCTTCTTGGCGCGGGCCGCGCGCTCGTTTTCGTCGTCCATGATCATCCTCGTTCGCGTGGGAGAAGCGAGGAGGATGATCGCGTGAGGGCGCTTCAGGGACGGGCGAAGAGTCGGACCATGGGTTTTCGCCGCCCCTTGAGAGGAGCCCCCGCGCCGGCTGGGGCGCGAGGGCCTGGGGCTTGCCGATCAGTCGACCGGGTTCCAGATGATGGCGTAGGTTTCGTCGTCATCCTGCCCGGCGGCGCGGCCGAGATTGGCGTAGAGCTTGCGCGGGCCGAACTCAGGGGCGGCGATTGACAGGCTCACATAGTCCTTGCCGGAGGTCTCGCCGGTGCGGATCCAGCCCGCGCCGACCTCGACGCCCTGCGTCAGCACCCGGAAGTCGGGATGGTTTTCGGCACCCTTGGCCTGGTTGGGCACGATGTCGATGTCGGCGCGGACGCTGAGCGTCTTGAGCTGGCCCTTGTAGCCGCCGTTGTCCTGCTTGGTGACGTAGCCGATCGCGGTCATGTTAGTCTCCTTTTGCTGTTCGCCGGGGACCATTCCCCTGCGATGGCGGACCGTGATGGGCGCGTCAGGAACGCCTGAACCCTTCAGGGCCGCAGCGACAGCGAAGGACCCGAGCGGACGGCTTTTTTTGAAGCGAAGCGGCGCGAGGAAGCCGCCGCAGGCGGCGGGGAAAAAAGCTGGCGGCGAGGGTTTCGGGCGGGCCGGATCGCCCATAGGTCGACAAGCCAGCCGCAGGGAAATGGTCCCTGAAGACACATGGAGACAGGTCGCGCTGACCGCGCTGCATGCAACAAGCAGACGACGGCAAGGTGGGGCCGTGGACGCTCGGAGGCCGTGCCGACGACAGCTGGGGCCGATCAGCGCTGGCGCTCTGCCAGCCATGCGGGTGTGGTGATCATTGGCCGATGGCGAGGAGTTTGGCGGTCGGATCTTACTGCGGTTGCGAACCGCCAGGGACGGCTGAATGCCGAGATCCACCCGACCGGAACGTCGCGTGGGCGGCGGTAAAGGGAGGTGCCGCCGCCCGAGCGAGAGGGGTCATTCGGAGCCGAACAACGCGCGGACTTTCGCCCACTGATCGGCGGTGCGGAAGCCGCCGCGACCGGTATAGGTTTCGGCAGGGACTTTCATCCGGCGCGGCAGCCATTGGTCGACCTTGTGGCGGCCGTTCTCGCCGCAAAGGAAGTCGCGGATGATCTTCTTTTGCGTCTTGACCTTCTCCGAAACATTGCCGTCCGCGACGTGCTTGCCGGCTATATCGGCCAGCATGGCGTTGGCGATTTCCCTGTCGCGAATGAGGTCGAAGAAGGCCTCGTCCGGCTGCCAGCCGGCGCCGATATCGACATTCAGATGGTTGCCGAGCGCCTCGACCACAACACTTCCTGCCTGCAAAGTCTCGCCCATGACGATGGTGAGCGCGCGCATCACGTCTTCGTCGGGAAGCGCCAGGAGGCGGGCAAAGACGCTCGCCGTGGCATGATCGTCGCTTTTTCCCCCGGCGACGGTTCTGTTCTCATCGGCCATGTTCAGCAGGGCCAGGACCGCGCGGCGTTTTTCGGCGAAGGCGGCTTCGGCCTTGCCGTTCGCGAGGCTCGCGGCCACCGCCTCGTTGGCGGCGCGTTGCGGTCCGGGCCGCACGTGCCAGAGACCCGAACCGGTGATGGCATGGGCCACCATCAGGCGCAGTGCTGTGCCCGCATGATCGAGCATGGCGGCGCGCACGGCGCGTGGCGATGCAGATCGACATAGTTCTGCATTGGGCCAGAAAGCTCGGGGCGTGACGGCTTGGCGGGCGTGTCTGCTTCCTCACCGGCATCGGCTTTCCCGCGAGCGCGGCGGGCTTCTTTGTGCGACAGCCAGCCTTCGTGACACTCGACTTCGCCGCGATGCGAGACGGTGATGACGACCTTGCCGCCTTTTTTCTTCGGCGTCTTTTCGTGGTCCCATGAGTGGAAATACTGGCCGGGTTCCAGCACCACCACTTCGGCCCAGCCGGCTTCCAGATAGGCGTCGCGTCTGGCGGCAATTATCGCGTTCTGCTTTTCCCAGAACAGATCGGCATCGGCGAAATAGCTATCCTCGCCGAACAGGTCGCACACCATCAGACCGGGGTAATCCTCGATTGGAAAGAGCGCCACCTTGGTGGAAATCGACTGGCCGCCGAACAGCCACTGCTTCAGCTGGAAGCCGCGCGGCGGGTATTGCTCGGGATCGGCAAGAAGCGCCAGCCGGTCCTGTTGCTGCGCCTTCGAGGCCATGGTGAGATGGCGCGCGGTCTCGGCGTCGATTTCGTCGCGCCTATAGGCCTCGCGGAGTTTCGGCAGCAGGTCGCCAAGCGCCAGGATGCGTTTCACGGCAAGCTCGGTGATGCCGAAGGTGGCGGCGATGTCTGGAACGGTGCGGCCCTGCTTGATCAGCCGCGAAAACGTCTCCCACTGCGATACTTCATCCGGGTCGAGGCGGGCGATGTTTTCGATCAGCGAGGCTTCGAGCGCATCGGCGTCGTCGCCGTCTTCCATGATGGCGCAGGGCAACGGTTCGGCTTCGCCACGCTCGTTGGCAATGGATTTCGCGGCGAAGTAACGCCGGCGTCCGGCGACGATTTCGAACATGTCGGGCGCGCCGTTGGGCCGCATCAGAAGCGGCACGAGAACGCCGCGCGCGCGAACCGAGGGCAGAATGCCGGACACGTCCGGGGCGCGTCTGGCATGGCGCATGTTGACGGCGGAAATGTTGAGCCGGTCGATTGCAATGTGGGCAAGCTGCATGGTTTTTCTCCTTTTCTTCGGTTGGGATTGTCCTGACGCGAGGCGCGACAAGCGGCGCGGCAGGGACGGTTTGGCGCCTAGCGGCGCTCTCTCGCCACGTCGGGCGAAAGCTCAAAATGGCGCTTCGAGAGTACGCTTGCTGCCTGTCGAAGAAGCTGTTCGGCCTCGGTGATATGGCCGGCGAGGCGCGCGGCCTGCGCATGGACCGAGAGCGGGAAGCGGCCCTCGAAATGGAGGTCGCGCTCGATGCCGAGGCCAAGCGGACCTTTGACGGTTTGAAGCTCGGCAAGGCTGACGCTGCCGAGTTCGGGGTACCCGAACCCGAGGTCGCAAAGGCCGAACAGCGTGTCGCCGTCGGGGTCGAGTTCGGTCAACAGCCAGGTCGCCGCGCCTGCCGGATCAAACAGCTTCACGACCGGCTGATGGTCGGTTTCAACTTGCGCCGCGCCGTTGGCGAGAAGCCGGGCGCAAAGGTCGTCGGTGATCAGGATCATGGCAAAAACTCCTTTTTCAGAACAGGTCGAGTTGATTGCGGGCATTCGGCGGGAGAAAGGTTCGCTGGACCTTTCCCTGATCCGCCTCACCAGAGGCCGATATCGAGCGGCTTTTGCGCGGCACGCGGCCGCCTCCATGAGGCGGTCGAGCCAGTCGCGCGGTGATCGGGCGGACACCGGGGACGAGCGTTTGCTCGTCTTGCGGCGTCGTCTCGCTCTGGAGGGGATGGGAAGCGCACGGCGCTCATGCCGCGATCCCCTCCTGCGGCGGCTCGGCTTCATCGTGGTGGAAAGCGAGCAGCAAATCGGCGGCTTTCGAGGCGCGGCTGGCAGCGCTGAAGATGGCGCGATTGTCCTCGCGCAGCACCTTCAGCCATGAGCCGATATAGTCGGCGTGGCGCACGGTCGGCTCGATGCCGAGACTGCTGCAGACAAAGGCTGCGGCGATTTCGGCGACCAGTTCCTCGCGAGCATAGACCTTGGAGCCGAACGAGCCGGAGAGATCGCGGGCAAGGCGCGAGGGGTGGCCGGTCCAGTGGCCAAGCTCGTGAAAGCAGGTCCTGTAATAGTCGATCTGCTTGAAAAATGCCGGCTGCGGCGGGACCTGAATGCAGTCGCTACCGGGCATGTAGAAGGCGCGTTCGCCGCCGATGCGCAAATCGGCGCCGCTGGAGCGGATGAGCGCTTCGGCCTGCGGGATGATTTCGCGTTCGGGTAGCGGCTCGGCGGCGGCGCGAACATGCTCGGGCAGGCCGTCGCACTGAGCGACATTGAAGACGGTGAAGCGCTTGAGATAGGCAATTGCCCGCGGCTCCTCGCCATCGTCGCTGGCGCGTTCTTTTTCGTCTTTGGGAACAAAGCGGTCGGCATGCACGATGGTCGTGCCGCGCTCGCCCTTGCGGACATTGCCGCCAAGGATCAGCGCCTGCCGGAAGGTCAGCCAGTTCTGGCAGGGATAGCCGCGCTCGATGACGGCGCCCCACAGGATCAGGATGTTGATGCCGGAATAGCAGCGCCCGGTGGCGGCGTTCTTGGGCAGGCCGAGCCCGGCATTGGCCCTGCCCCAAGGCTTGACCCATGGCACGGTGCCGCGTTCCAGCTCGGCGACAATGCGGTCGGTGATCTCCTGATAAAGGCTGGCGCCCGGGCGCCCGCCTGCCCTTGCGTTGGCGCAACGCTTACTGTTTGAACGCATCGTTTTATCCTCCGCTCTTCAATCGCACGCCTTTCCCCGGAAGCGGGGTGGGCGGCGAAACGCGACCGGAAAGGCCCGCCGTCGGAGGCGAACCGCATCCGAAGGACCGGAACGAAGTGGAGGACCCGGAGCGACAGCGAAGGGTTGCGGATTGCCGCGGCGGGCCTAGAAGGGAGTGCCGCCCACCCCGCGCCGCCGGGAAAGGCAGCTAACCCAAGACCGCGCCGGCCAAAGGACGGCGACCATCGGCAGCCGCAAGGCTGCTTTTGCGCCAGGGGGCGAAGCCGGATGGCCGAGACCGCCTGAGCCTGCCGAAGAAAAGCGGGCTCGGTTCACGAGCACCCGGTGCGCGCCAAAGGCGCGCTGGCGCCCAGGTTTGGGAGATCAAGTCGCCAAGCTCAAACCCTATTTCTTCGACGGCCTGATCAAATCGCAGGGATCAAAGCGATCGCCAATCGCCCCAGCACATTCACGCTGGCGCGTTCGATCGCGCCCACCTAGCGCATGATCAAGCTCAGCGCGCGCCGCCAGTTCCTCTTGCGTCAAGTGCTGCTCGTGACCGCGAGGAAAAATGGACGGCCGAGACCGCCTGGGGCCGGCAAAGCAGATCGGGCTCGGTCCGCGAGAACCCTTGCGCGCCAGGCTCGGAACGATTTGCAACAGGATCATCGGGAAGCAGATCCTGTAGTGCCGGACCCGCCCGACCCCTTGTTGAACAACTCTATTCCGATCGAGGATCCAGCAAGGCTGCCGGATCAACCTCAAGCACCTTGGCGAGCTTCTGGACCATATCGATACTGGCACCGTAAACGCCGCGTTCCTGGGCGCTGATGTAGGTGCGGTCGACGCCGGCCTCATGCGCCAGCGCCTCCTGGGACAGTTTCTTTTTGTGTCGGTGCCGGCGAAGATTGCGGGCAAAGACCTTTCGAATCTCAATGCATGAGAGGCCAGCTTCTTATCGAGCATTTCACCACGGAGTATTCTCGACAAAGCGGCGGAGTCACGGGAGAGATTACAAAATGCAAAGGCTAGATTAAATGATCGCGGAGAAGCTGGATGCCGACTACATCGAAGTTCATGGAGCAGCTGGGACAACGGGGCGAACCCGAGACGTCGTTCGGGTGTCGTCAGGCTCTCCGGTCTGGCTGAGCCTCAGCTTTCTTCATGGCGCAAATACTCCTGGGAGGGCTGCTTGGGTTCTCGTTCACTTTGTATGAAATACTGGGGCGAGCATGCTCCTGGGTTCTTATCCGCGTCGGGAGCGGGAAACTCATTAACGGGATTTATTAGACGCCCGGCTGAGCGGCGGCCGGCTCGGGACGCAGATAGGCGTGCAGCGCCCTGACGCATTCATCCATCTGCCTCTCATGCGACACATTGCGCGAAGCGATCGTGAGATGAGCATTTTGATA
>NZ_JBHLYT010000144.1:0-34634 GCF_042431665.1 Mesorhizobium kowhaii | reverse complement strand
AAGCCATTCTCGACCTCTTCACGCGGCCGCCACGCCGCAGATGTCCTCACTGTGAGAAGCTGCTCGCAGACGCCGTCAAACCTAAACTGCCAAAGTAGTGCTAGTTCGAGAAAGGCTCGTAGCGCAGCGGCATGCTGTCGGTGATTTCGGCGACTTCAGCCGGAAAGAGGGCAATGCCATCGGCCAAAGCAATTGCCATCAAGTTGGCTGAGGATCCACGTTCGATCAGCTCAAGCATAGGTTCACCGGTTTCGGAGCGACCGGAAATGCGGACAGGCGCAAACTCGGTCCGGCCCTGACGCTTCTTGCAGGTGAAACCGGCCACCGCGGAAAACCAGTGCGGTTGGACTTCGGTGAGGCCAGCCAATCTGCGTAACGCCGGCAGAATGATTTGCCGGAAAGCGACCAGCGCCGCATTGGGATTTCCCGGCAGTCCGGCAAAGAGCTTGCTCTGGATTGTCCCAACCTTCAACGGCTTGCCTGGTCGCATCGCCACCTTAAGGACATCGAGGCGGGCACCGTGCTGCAGCGCGGCGGCAATCATATGATCTTCTTCGCCGGCCGAGACGCCGCCAGTCGTCACCAGTGCGTCACAGGAGGCGACCGCCCGCTCGACCGCATCGGCGAGGAGGTCCGGATTGTCCGGCACAATGCCAAAGTCGACCACTTCTGCCCAAGGGCATGCCGCCAGCAGCGAGCGCAACATAACCCTGTTGGAATTATAGATTTGGCCGTGCGCGAGGGGCTCGCCCGGTTCCTTTAGTTCGGAGCCTGTCGACAGAAGCCCAATGCGGATCCTTCGAAGCACCTCGACGTCAGCGATCCCCACGGCAGCCAGCAAGGTCAAGTCCCTGGCAGACAGAGCCTTGCCCCGCGTAACGAGCTCAGATCCCGCACCGACGTCCTCGCCGGCGAGGCGGACATGTCGGCCGCGTCGCGGTCGCTCGAATACGGTCACCATGTCACTGGAGCGTTCGCATTGCTCTTGCATGACCACGGCATCGAACCCCGCCGGCACGGGTGCGCCCGTGAAGATACGAAGCGCCGTTCGCGGATCCAGGTGGTCATGCGCCCGCACATCGCCAGCTGCTACCCGGCCTGCCACCCGAAATGTCCAGGGGCCGTCCCCGTTGAAATCCGACGTTCGCACCGCAAACCCGTCCATTGCGGAATTATCGAAGGGCGGGAGCGCTATCGGGGAATGAATGGCTACCGCGCAGACCCGCCCCAATGACGCGGCCAGCGAGAGATGTTCCCGGTAGCGGACAGTGTGAGCGAGCGCCACGGCCTTGGCCACCGCGGCTTCAAAAGCAATGGTTTTGCCGCTCTGCGCTGCGGAGCAGTCGGCTGGCAAAACGCGGTTCGCGGCATGAAACACGATCGCTCCTCCTTGCGTTTGCTCACGCACCACTCCCGCCAAAGGGCGTCTAGCCAGACAGGCTTTTGAGATAAGCGATGACGTTCTTGATGTCGTCGGGATTCTTGAGGCCAGGAAACCCCATTTTGTTCGTCGGCACTTTCGCCTTGGGATTGGCGAGATATTCCGTGAGGTTAGGCTCGTCCCAGACAAGACCGGCCGCGCCCGCATCTTTCATGGCTTTCGAATAGGAATAGCCGGGTACGGTCCCGGCTACTCGCCCACCCACGCCTTTCAGGGTTGGTCCGACTTTATTCGCATCGGTATCAGCGTTGTGACAGGCGGCACATTTTTTGAAGACCATCTTGCCGGCCTCTATATCCTGGGCCAGGGCGACCGGCGGCAGTAACGCCAAAATCATAGTGGCGCCGACGAGCAGGTGTTTCACGCAGGAACTCTCCATTTTGGATTGAAGGCACGGTTGCTGCCGCGGGCGTCGGCTCGCGGCAGCGTCGAACTTAGCTCGCCTGATACTCCGTGGATTTGAAGGACAGGTGCTTCACGCTTTCGGGGGCATCCGAGATCTTGCGGATGTTGGCCCAGGTCTGTTTGTAGTTGGGCAGGATCAGTTCGTTGGTGCCGGCGTTGATGACATTGCCGACTACGCCTGTCGGGAACTCGAACAGCATGAAAGTCTCGGCTTTCTTGGCGGTTGGCGTTGGATAGGCCATCGCCTGTGTCGAGCCACTTTCATTGTTGAACTCGACAAGAGCGCCGTTGTTTAGCCCAAGCTCCTTCATGTCGTCGGGGCTGATCTGGATGAACGGATACGGCCACCGATCCGTGACGAACTCGCTGTCCTGGTCGAGAAAGGCATTTTGCCAGACCAGGTTGGCGCGGCCGTTGTTGATGAACGCGGTCGACGGTTCCTGGAAGCCATTGTTGCCCATGGCCCTCAATCGTTCATAGGTGACGTTCTCGCCACCCTTGGCGTTCTGGTGGTAGCCGTCCATGGACGCGTCTTCCTCGGTCTTCCAGTCGAAGCCCTTGAACTGGTCGGCATATTTGGCGTCGCCGCCCTCGCGGATGACTTTCTCCATATGCTGGGCAAGGCCTGCGGCGATCAGGCAAGCCGGTTTGGCGGAGCCGGGTGGGTCCATGTAACGTTCGACCAGCCGCATCCGACGCTCGCCGTTCATCGAGGTGAGGTTCATCTCGCCGGATTCGGCCGCCGGCAACCAGACGTGGCTGGCAGCACCGATCTTCGATGGGATGATGTCGATGTCGACGGAGAATAGCCCACCGGCCCTGATCGCGTCGGTGATTGCCTTCACCATCGCATCGCGGTCGCCATAAGGCACGGCATTCATGGCGTCCTTCACGATGTCGGTGCGTTTCTTGAAGACCATGTTGAACTGGTGGCTGTTCAGCGTGGTCTTGTAGTGATCGCAGGCCCAGATGTGGTGGACCCCGCCCTTGCCTTCGATCAGCAGCTTGTCGACGTAGGCGGCCGGGCGGCCGACATGGGCGTCGGACGGCCGCACGTAGCCTTCCTGGTGGCCGCCCATGCGCACGCATCCCCCACCCTCGCGACCGACATTGCCGGTTGCTAGCGCCACGTTCACCAGCGCCGCGTTGGTCCGGTAATTCTCGTTGCCCCAGATGAGGCCCTTCTCGTATGCGATCATCGTCCGCTGGCGCTTGCCGTCCTTGGGTTCGGCGATCCAGGCCGCCGACTGCCTGATCTGGTCGACCGTCAGCCCGGTGATCTTCGCCGCGTCCTCAAGCGACGTCTTGTTGGCGGCAGCCGCCTTGTCGAAATCTTTCGCGGAGGCGTCAATGAAGGCTTTGTCGACCCAGCCTTTGCTGGCGATCTCGGTGAGCCAGGCGTTGAAGAGCACCATGTCCGTGCCGGAATTGATGGCAAGGTGCATGACGTTGTCCTTGCCGGCCTCGGCTTCGGCGGCGTTGATCGACACGGTCCGCCGCGGATCGACGAAAATGATCCGCCCGCTGGCGTGGGATTCACCCGGCAGCTGTGCTTTCTTCTTGTCCATGGAAGCTCCGCGCAGGTTCGGAATCCAGTGGTTCAAGAAATAGTTGGTCTGGGTTTCGAGCGGATTGTTGCCGACCGACACGATGGTATCGGCCAGTTCGGCATCCTCGTAGCAATTGTTGAGCTCGCCGACACCCATATCGCGGGTGGCATGGACTTCGGAGTTGTAGGCCGGCCGGTTGTAACTGCGGATGTTCTTGATTTTCATCGCACCAAAATAGAGCTTGCCGGTGCCCCAGGTATTTTCGTAGCCGCCGGCCGAGCCGCCATGATCGAGCACGGAAATGAACAGACCGTCCTCACCTTGATCCTTGATGACGGCCGCCGTGACCCTTGCCACGAGGTCCAGGGCGTCGTCCCACGATGTTGGCTGCATCTGCCCGTAACGCCAGACCATCGGGCTGGTCAGCCGCTGCTGCTGCGAGCCACGGGCGGTTGAGTAGCGCAGTTCGCCCATGCGTGCGCCGCGCACCGAACCAAGACCAGAGTTCACCACGCACTCGGAATCGGGCTTGAGGACGATATGCACGTCCTGCCCGTCCTGCTTGACGATGTTGTACATCGAGGCTGCATACCAGGCGTCGGTCTCGGCAGGTTGCTGCTGGGAAGGTCGACCCCGAAAGCGTTCGAAGCGGCAGCTGTGCCGCCCTGCTTGTTCGCCGGCCAAGTGTAGGCATGGTAGCCGCAACCGACGATGCAGTAATGGCAGGTGACGTTTTGTTTCTTGGCGTCGGCCGGAATGATCGGCAGACGGGCGACGTGACGTTTGTAAGCCATGATCCGATCCTCCCTTAAAGTACGTTGCTTAGGCGGCCATACAGCAGCTCGTCCACACCCTCGGCGTAGATGTCGCCCTTGGCATCGATGCGAAGTGCGTACTGGGGAAGATTGGGCCGTCGACTGGCCCCAGATCTGCTTGCCGCCGGCATCGGCGTCGAAGCGCGAATAGTGGCCGGGACAATTGAAGGAATGATCGTCCGCGTTGTAGTTCAGCGGAAAGCCCCTATGGGGACAGGTCGTCGAGAACCCGACAATGTCGCCATCCGGGCCGGCGCCGCCGTCGACCTTGGTGCCAAGTTTCAGCAACACGCCGGGCGCATTTTCATCGTGGCAGCCGACGTCGAACGGCTCGTTCGGCTTCAAGTCGGCAATGTTGGCCAGCTTGTTGGAGGGGTATTCGACAAGAGCCAGGCCAGGGGCAGCCTTGGTCTGGACTTGCACAGGCAGTGCAACGGCCGTGGCCATCCGGGCAGCAGCGAATGCCCCGCCCCTTAGAAACGGACGCCGGCCGACGTCGACCAGCTTGTTGCAACGATCCATGCAAACCTCCCTTTGGGCGAACTTCTTCGCCAAGAGCTCTGCAACGCTTGTGCCAACCGCAGAAAATGTTGGTTTTCATCGAAAGAGCGTGGAGAAAACACGGGAAACTCCTGCTTCACGTCCGGAAATCCGAACATGCTGCGCTGCCGAAGGTTCAGGAAGTCGAACGCGCCCGATCGGCGGGGCCGAGCCGCGTCATCTTCTCCCAAAGAGTAGTCCGGGAGACTGCAAGCAGTGCGGCTGCCTTCGCGATTTGGCCGCCGGTTTCGTCCAACGCCCGCGCGATCTGACGTCGTTCTGCCGCGTCACGAACATCGGCCAGCGGAGCGAAGGTCGTATTTTCTGATTTTGCCGCACGTTCCGGGAACAGGTCGCCCGGCATGATCCATTCGCTGGTTGACAAGGCGACGGCCCGTTCGACCCTGTTCCGCAGTTCCCGCACATTTCCGGGCCAGCGATGGGCAAGAGCTGCTTCCTGCGCCAACGCGCTGAATCCGCGGATGCGCACGTCAGACCGGCTCACCGCATTTTCCAGAAATCGGTCGAGCAGCCAGGTGATGTCCTCATGGCGCTCGCGCGCAGGGGCGGGACTGTCACCGGCAACACGGCAAGCCGAAATCGAGGTCCTCGCGGAAGCCCGATGGTCCGCCACGCTGACCAAGGTCGCGATGCGTGGCCGAGACGACCCGTGCACGAAACTTGCAGGGGGTCTCGCCACCGACTCGGTTGAAGCTTCCGTCCTCGATCACCGTAGAAGTTTGGCTTGGAGCGGGCATCGGCATGTCGCCGATTTCATCCAGGAATAACGTGCCTGCTCCAGCTCGCTCGGCATAGCCGAGGTGCCGTTGCTGGGCGCCGGTGAACGCCCCTTTCTCATGCCCGAAAATCTTACTCCCAATCCTCGGCACCGAATAACCGCAGTTTTTAACGACCGTTCACACCCAGAGGAAAATCTCCAGCACAATCGGACGGGGGGAGGCTCAGCCCCATGAGCAGGGTGGCGCGCGAGGAAGCCAATCCAGTTTCGTCGGCAACGTTTGCGCCGCTCGAGAGTCCGACTTTTCGTCCGATCTGGCTGGCGAAACAGGTATCCAGTCTTGGCTGGCTGATGCAGACCGTTGCGATCAGTTGGCTGATGGCAACCATCTCGACTTCGGACGTGATGGTCGCCCTGGTGCAGGCTTCGAGGACGCTGCCCGTATTCATTCTGTCGATCTTCGCCGGGGCCATTGCCGACAGTTTCAGCCGCCGCCAATGTGATGATGCTCGGCTGGTGCGTGATAGCTTTGTCGTCGACGATGCTGACTGCTACTGTGGCGCTGGGGTTCTACAATCCATGGATGATCCTCGCATTCAGCTGTTTGGCCGGATGCGGCGCCGCTTTCACCGACCCTGCCTGGCACGCCTCGGTCGGTGACATCCTGCGAAAGCGGGATGTTCCAGCCGCGGTCACACTGATCTCGGTCGGCTACAACGCCATGCGAAGCATCGGTCCGGCGTTCGGCGGCATCGTCGTTGCCTCCTTCGGACCACTGACGGCTTTCGCCATCGCGACGCTGACCTATCTGACGCTGCTGTGGACCGTTGGGCGCTGCAAATGGAATGTGCGCTCTTCGCCTCTTCCGCGCGAGCCATTGACCACAGCTATGCATGACGGAGCGCGCTTCACGGCGCTGTCGGGAGAGATCAAGGCGGCAATCGCGCGCGGAGCGCTTTTCGGCCTGACTAGCATCTCCATACTGGCGCTGCTGCCCCTGGTCACCCGCGATCAATTGGGGGGAGGACCGATCGGTTATGGTATCCTGATGGCCGGCTTCGGGACGGGCGCCTTGTGCACCGGCATCTGCAACAACATCCTGCGACGGTCGCTGTCCCAAGAGCGTCTGACGACACTGGCCTGCATCGCCTGCGCTGCTTGTTGTCTTTCGCTTGCCCTGACGCCTTCACTGGCGGTGGCGGCTATTGCTTTGGCGCTCGGCGGCGCTGGCTGGGTCGTCACCTGGACGGGGCTTGACGTGAGCGTGCAACTGTCAAGCCCAAGGTGGGTCGTTGGTCGCACGCTCTCGATCTACTCTGCCCTCTCGTCGGGCGGCATCGCGGCCGGCAGCTGGCTGTGGGGCACGGTGGCTGAGAACTATTCGCTTACCGTGGCGCTGGAGAGCTCCGCTGGCGCTCTCCTGCTTGTCGCCTTCACCGGGTTACTGTTGCCTATTCGTCAATGGAAAGATTCTGACCAAGATCCTCTTGGCTTCGAAACGCCTGCGGTCGCGGTGGACTTGAAGTCGAGAAGCGGGCCGATCGTCGTCAAGATCGAGTACTCAATCCCGGAGACGAACGTCGAAGCCTTCCTGGAACAGATGCGCGAACGACGGCGAGTGCAAAGCCGTGTTGGTGCCCGGCACTGGAACCTTCAGCGCGATCTCCAGGAGCCTTCCCAGTGGACAGAGACATTCCGCACGCCGACCTGGATGGACTACCTTCGCTTGAACCATCGCCTCACAGCGGCGGACAAGGAGTTGGATCAGCGGCTGCTCGAATTGAACGTGGGCGAGCTTCCACCTCGCACGAGGCTGTCGATCGAGCGACCGACGGGAGCGACCCGTAAGCGGGATCAATCGACAGGTTTCTTTTTCCGACGGTGATCTCATCCAACGCCAACGACCGTTTTCAGCGAGACACGAAGCGCGGGAATGGACAAGGCTCTCGCCATCAGCGAATTCCCGCCGATTTGGCTTCGATCCTTTTGCGTTGGTGCCCAGCAGTTGCGAATTGTCGCTCTGGTGACGCCGCGCTTGGCCACAGAGTCTGGCCGGCTTGGGCTTCGCCTTCCAGCCTTCGTAGACAGGAACCCCACGATGAGGACTGGCGATGCAGACGCGAACGGTGCTGGCGGTCCCGATGGAGTCGAACGACCGGTCTTCGTTCCGGCCGACGCAAACCCCGGCGCCGTTTCAACGCCGTCAGCGGGGCTTGTAAATGTCGAAAAACTTGTCCAAACGTCCGTCCGTCAAAGCGACGCGGATGAATAGCCGTAGCAGGGAGTAGACATGGTCTTTCGCTTGAAGGAGCGCCTCGGCCGGAAGTTTGAGGAAGAAGTGCAATTCTTCCGGTGCTGGCAAAGGGACAAAAAAGGAGTGGGCGCGCTCATGCCGACTTCTGTTCATGCGGCGCGCCGCATGGCTAGCGTGATCAGGCCAGCGTCCGGAATGCCAGTTCTCGAGCTTGGGGCAGGGACCGGGGTAATCACCAAGGCTATCCTGGACACGGGCGTGAAGCCACAGCAGCTGGTTTCGGTCGAATATTCGAAGGATTTCTACAATCGCCTCACCCTACGTTTTCCGTGCGTAGATTTTCGATTGGGCGATGCTTTTTCGCTGGGTGAAGTGCTGGCGGAACGAAATGCCGAACAGTTCGACTGTGTCATAAGCGCGGTGCCGATGTTGAGCTTCCCGATGGAGCTGCGCATCGCCTTGCTTGAGGATTTGCTGACCCGCATCCCTGCTGGCAGGCCAGTGATGCAAATCACCTACGGACCATTGTCGCCAGTGATCAAGATGCCGGACCGCTACATCGTGTCACACTACGATTTCGTCGTCCGCAATATCCCGCCCGCGCAGCTCTGGACTTACCGACGAGCGGTCTGACTCTGAACGCAGCCAACGCGCTGCGCGCTCCGCGAAATCGTGCCTGAAGCAGAGCGAGAGCTGGCCGAGTTTATCGACCTTAAAGCAGAGCGGATGCGACTGGCGAGGCAGGTCAGTGGTCTGGAGGCTGAGATCAAAAAACTCTCCGAAAAGCTCGACAACCCAGACTTCGTTGCTCGCGCGCCGGAGGAGGTGGTCGGAGAAAACCGAGAGCGTCTAGAGACGGCCCCAAGCCGCCAAGCGGCGCCTGGATGTGGTGCTCAGCCGCTTTAGCTGCTGACCCACAGCCGTATTTTGTTGCTTGGAAGAGCTTTTTGACCATTCCGCAACACTCGCCATCCCCGTCCGGGATTTTACCTTTCATTCTTTGCATCCCAACTGTTTGCGGATTAGTGGCCCTGACAATCTGATCCGAGGACGAAATCAAACACTGGTTGAGGCCGACCAAATGGCACGGCCCGCAACGCGGCAGGCAGCCTTGTCGCTGCTTCAGCGTAGTCGGCGAGTATGGCTGGCGGGAGGCCAAGCGCGTTTTCGACAATATGTTCCGACGGGCCGTTCAGTCGACGAAACAGCATTGCGGCGCGCCGGGAGTGGCGCACCGCTGCAGCAGTTTTGCCCTCACGTATCTTCACGCCGGCTGCCGACAACAGGATCAATGCTTTAAAGAACACGCGAGAAGGGCCGCCTCGGTCCGCAACCTGCCAGAGACCTTCCCAAGCCTCATGTGCTTCCCAGTAATAACCGTGATTGAAGAGGTCGAGACCCCAGAGGAATGGATCCGAGCCAAGCGCCGCATCTGTGGCGACCGGCATCGGCTCGACAAGGTAGCTATGTCCAGCGGGATCGCGCACGGGATGCGGCTGCCTGCCGGGCAAGTACGCATAGGCTGGAAAGCTCTTTTTCGGCAGGTGGCGAGGACGCGATTTCGAACCAATGGCCATGGAGCAGGATATCACATGGATGGTCACTGCTCGATACGAAGTCCTTGTATTGCCCGGCGGTTGCGACAATGCGTGGGAAGGCGGACGCGCGGCTTTATTGTGCGATGCAAATTTTTCTCTTCGCATCTGCACAAATTTGTGGCAAACGCTTCCATCGCGGTTGACGCAAGGGAAGGAAACCTGGTGAGCGCAACGGGAGCGGCCAAGGCGTTGACGCCGCCGGACATTGCGGCGCGCAAGGGCAAGATGCCACTTGTTTGCCTGACGGCCTATACGACGCCAATCGCAAAGCTGGTCGACGATCACTGCGATGTGGTTCTGGTCGGTGACAGCGTCGGCATGGTTCTCCATGGGCTTCCTTCGACAGTCGGCGTGACGCTCGAGATGATGATCATGCATGGCAAGGCCGTGCGGCGCGGGCTGGAAAAGGCGGTGATGGTGGTCGACATGCCTTTTGGTTCCTATGAGGAAAGTCCCGAGCAGGCCTTCCGCAATGCCGTCCGTCTGATGGCCGAAACCGGTTGTTCTGCGATCAAGCTCGAAGGCGGCGAGAGTATTGCCGGGACGATCCGGTTTCTTGCCATGCGCGGTGTTCCGGTGATGGGTCATGTCGGGCTGACGCCGCAGGCGGTCAATACTTTCGGTGGCTATCGCGTCCAAGGCCGAGGCGAGGATGCTGAGCACATCGTGCGCGATGCGATCACGGTGAGCGAGGCGGGCGCCTTCGCGGTCGTGCTTGAGAAAATACCCGAAGCGCTTGCCCGGCAGATCACACAGGAAGTCGCAATCCCCACCATTGGCATCGGCGCGTCGCCGGCTTGTGACGGGCAGATCCTGGTTGTCGATGACATGCTGGGCCTGTTTGGAACCTTCCGGCCGAAATTCGTCAAGCGCTATGCCGAGCTTGCCGGGACCGCCGAGGCAGCAATCGCGACGTATGCGAGCGAGGTGCGCGAGCGCCGCTTTCCAGCGGTCGAGCACGTCTTCGGCGACGTGCCACGTCCTGTCAATGGAGGAGAAGCCGCATGAGCATTCCGATTGTCCGGATCGTTGCCGAACTGCGCAGCATCGTCGCCGCGTGGCGCCGGGAAGGCTTCAAGGTCGCCGTTGTGCCGACCATGGGCGCCCTGCACGAGGGTCACCTAAGCTTGGTCCGTGCCGCACTTGCAAAGGCCGACCGGGTCATCGTGACGCTCTTCGTCAATCCCAAACAGTTCAACAGTGCCGGCGATCTGGCTGTCTATCCGCGCACCGAGCACGATGACGCCGCCAAGCTCGCGTCGGTCGGCACCCATATTCTGTATGCTCCCGATGCAGCCGACATATATCCGCAAGGCTTTGCCACAACGGTTTCGGTCGCCGGAGTGAGCGAGGGTCTGTGCGGAGCGTTCCGGCCCGGCCATTTCGACGGCGTGGCGACCGTGGTGACGAAGCTGTTCCTGCAGACCGGCGCCAATCTGGCGTTTTTCGGTGAAAAGGACTTTCAGCAGCTGCAAGTCCTGCGACGCCTGGTGCGTGACCTTGATATTCCGATCGAGATCGTCGCCTGTCCGACCGTGCGTGAAGCGGATGGGCTGGCGATGTCGTCGCGCAACACGCGACTGTCCGCCGCCGAGCGCCCCTCCGCGCCCCGACTGGCAGAGATCCTGTTCGAAACTGCCGGGCGGCTAAGCTCCGGAGAACCCGTAGAGCGCCTGCTGCATGAGGCTCGACAGGCGATCCTGGCTGCGGGCTTTTCGCGGGTGGAGTATCTCGAACTTCGCGCCGGCGATAATCTTGCCCTGATGGCCACGCCGGGTCGACCGGCGCGGCTGCTCGTCGCCGCCTGGCTCGGCCAGACGCGGCTGATCGACAATGTCGAGGTGGAGTCGGCGCAACGCTCGGTTCAAGCGTTGAAGCAAGCCGCTGCCTGACCCTCCTTCGCGGGGCCGAAGGAGCCAGATATCGGTCTCCCCATTGCAAACGGCCGAGCTGGCGGCGGGCCTCAACTCGGCATGCGGGCTGCGGTCATTCGGTTGAATTCCTCTGAAGCTGCTCGAACACAAACCGCTTGCCTTCGCGCACACTGTCTTCGAGCCGCTTTGCCTTTGCAAGATGCGCAGCAATCGCGCTGGCCAGCATGCAGCCTGTGCCACGCATCGATACTGCAAGACGCGGCGCATCGAAGCGAATGGGTTCTTGACCGGAGCGCAGCAGGATATCCGTCGATCGAAGTCCTTTTGCATGGCCGCCCTTGATCAGAATGGCCTGCGCGCCGGCGGCCAAGAGCTCCTGGCCTTGCCAGACCGCTTCATCCTCGTCGACCGCTTGCTCGGCGCCGATAAGGAGCGCCAGCTCGATGAGATTGGGTGTGACCAGACAGCAAAGCGGCATCAGATCACGCTTCAGGGCAGCGATGGCGCCTGCTTCCAGCAGCGCCCGGCCTGACGTGGAGGTGAGAACCGGGTCGAGTACTGCCGGCCCCTGCGGATTTTCACGGAGCACTGCGGCTGCGGCAGCGATGATCTCGGCGGTCGCGAGCATGCCGATCTTGATGGCCGCCACCTTGTTGGCCTGGAACGCAGCGCGCATCTGATCGGCGACCAGACCGGGTTGCTGATGATGGACGTCCATGACGGCTTCGTGCGTCTGCACCGTCAGCGCGGTGACAGCCAGAGAGATGCGCACGCCGATGGCAGAGATCGTCTCGATATCGCGAGCAATTCCGGCGCCCCCGCTGGAGTCCGATCCGCCGATGACAAGCACATGCGGTTCTCGCCTCAGCGCCATCGCTCCGTCTTTTCGATCCATTCTCGCGTGCGCGCTTCGGGATCAGCATTCAATGTGATGTCGGTGACCACCGCGGCGCTGTCGGCGCCTGCCTCGAAGACGCTGTCGATCCGCTCAGGATTGAGGCCGCCGATGGCGACCAATGGAATCGGCGCGACTTGGCACTTCCATTCGCTGATCCGTTCAAGTCCCTGCGGCGCCCATTTCATCTTCTTCAGGGTAGTGGGATAGATGGGACCGAGGGCGATGTAGTCAGGCTCGGCGGCCATCGCCGTTTCCAGTTCGGCATGATCGTGGGTCGACAGCCCGAGCTTCAATCCGGCGTACTTGATCGCCAACAAATCGGCCGCAGCCAAATCCTCCTGGCCGAGATGAACGAAGTCGCAGCCTTCCTCGATGGCAAGTCGCCAATAATCGTTGACGATCAGTTGGCAACCATGGACCGCGCAGACGTCGTTCGCGCGGCGCATTTCGGCGCGCAGCCCGTCCTCGTCCCTGTCCTTGATGCGAAGCTGGACGAGCTTCACGCCGAGCGGCACCAGCCGTTCGATCCAGGCAGCACTGTCGACGATCAGGTAGAAGGGATCGAGCTTCATGAAAAAACCGCCCTGCCGAATGTCGGCGTCGATGGCACGGCGACATCGCGCGGTTCGAGCATTCCCGAACTGAAGGCTTCTCGACCGGCATCGACCGCCTTGCCGAAAGCGCGCGCCATGCCGACCGGATCGGCCGCCTTGGCAACCGCCGTATTCAGGAGCACGGCGTCGAAGCCGAGTTCCATGACGGTTGCCGCGTGCGACGGCCGTCCCAGCCCCGCATCCACGATCAGCGGGATGCCTGGGAAATGTCCGCGCATCGAGCGCAGCGCCATACTGTTGACCGGCCCGAGGGCGGAACCGATCGGCGCGCACCAAGGCATCAAGACCTTGCAGCCCGCTGCCAGCAGCCGCTCTGCAACACCGAGATCGTCGGTGGTATAGGGGAATACCGCAAAACCGTCCTCGCACAGGATGCGGGCGGCTTCGACCAAGCCGAACACATCCGGCTGCAGCGTGTCGTGGTTGCCGATCACTTCGAGCTTGATCCAGCTCGTAGCGAAGACTTCGCGCGCCATTTTCGCGGTGATGACCGCTTCCTTGACGGAGTGGCAGCCGGCAGTGTTGGGCAGGATTCTCGTGCCGAGCGAGCGGATCAGCGACCAGAACTTTTCGCCGGCCCTGCCGCCCGCCATCTCACGGCGCAACGATACGGTCACTACTGACGTGCCCGACGCCTTGACCGCATCGGCAAGGATGGCCGGCGAAGGATATTGCGCCGTGCCGAGAATCAGCCGGGAGGACAGTGGCGTCCCGAAAAGCTCGAACATGCTAGCCTCCCTGCATCGGCGAGAGGATTTCGATCCAGTCGCCGTCGCTCAACTGGAACTCCGCCCGATGGGCTTTGTGCACGAGGTCGCTGTTGACGGCCGTCGCCAGCCAATCGCCCTCATAGTCGAGCGCTGCAAGCAGCTCTGCCAGCGTGGTGGCGGCAACCTCATGCGCTTCGCCGTTTACGGTCAATTTCATCAGGCAAGCTCCATGGGTTCGTCAGCGAAGACGAGTTCGGCCGCCTGCCGCGCTATGGCTGGCGCGAGAAGAAAGCCATGGCGATAAAGCCCGTTGATGGCGACGGTGTTTCCACGCGCTTCGACACGCGGCAGATTGTCGGAGAAGGCCGGGCGAACACCGACGCCGGTCTCGACGATACCGGCCTCGCCGAAGGCTGGATGGAGCGCGCAGGCCGTGCCCAGAAGCTCCATCATAGAGCGGACCGTGACCGGTCCAGCGCCGTCGCTCTCGATCATCGTCGCGCCGATCATGAAACGATGGTTGGCGCGCGGTACCGTGTATAGCGGAAAGCGCGGATGAAGCAGCCGCACGGGGCGCGATAGCGCGATATCAGGCGTGTGCAGGATCATCATCTCGCCGCGCACGCCGCGCAGCCTTCCGTCGTCCGCCGCCATTCCCGTGCAGTCGATCTCGTGCTCGAACCCGGGAAGCTGCCGCGCGTCCGTGGCGAAGCTGATGTCGACACCCATCGCGACAAGCTTGTCGTGAAGCGCCGCCATCGCCCGGCGCGGGTCGAGATGCGCCTCGCCGGGGAAGAACAGCCCACGCCGGAAACGCCCGGCGAGATCGGGCTCCAGCCGCGCGATTTCCGCTTCATCGAGCCAGCGATGGCCCGAGGTGCGGCCGGCGAAGCGGTCCAGCTCGCCGCTGTCACGCGGCGGCGCCACAACCAGTGTTCCGGCCTGCGTCACCTGACCAGGCAGCACCGCCTCCCACCAGTCGGCGGCGCCGCGTCCGAGATCCAGCACCGGCTGCTCGGCGCTTTCGCGCTCGCACCACGGCGCCAGCATGCCGCCGGCGAACCACGATGCATTGCCTCCACGGCCGTGCCGGACGTCGGCGACGGTGACCGCCGCGCCGCGTCTGGCCAATTCGAAGGCCGCCGTGAGGCCGGCGACGCCGGCCCCTTTGACCAGCACCCTCATGACGGCCCTGGTCCTTTGGGCGCGCTGTCGCTCACCGGCATGTAGAGATTGCCGCCATCGCGATATTTTTCCGCCATCGCCGCCATTCCTTCCTTCTGCGCTTCGGCACGAATGTCGTGGGAGATGCGCATGGAGCAGAATTTCGGCCCGCACATCGAGCAGAAGTGCGCCAGTTTGTGCGCCTCCTTTGGCAAAGTCTGGTCGTGGAAGGAGCACGCCGTTTCGGGATCGAGCGACAGGTTGAACTGATCCTCCCAGCGGAACTCGAAGCGCGCGCGGGAAAGGGCATCATCCCTGACTTTCGCCGCCGGGTGGCCCTTGGCGAGGTCGGCGGCGTGCGCGGCTATCTTGTAGGTGATCACGCCGGTCTTGACGTCGTTGCGGTCCGGCAGCCCAAGATGCTCCTTCGGCGTCACGTAACAGAGCATCGCGGTGCCGAACCAGCCGATCATCGCGGCACCGATGCCCGACGTGATGTGGTCGTAGCCCGGCGCTATGTCCGTCGTCAGCGGCCCGAGCGTATAGAAGGGCGCTTCACCGCAGATTGCGAGCTGCTTGTCCATGTTCTGCTTGATCTTGTGCATGGGGACGTGGCCAGGCCCTTCGATCATCACCTGGCAATCCTTCGCCCATGCGATCTTCGTCAGTTCGCCAAGCGTTTCCAGTTCGGCGAATTGCGCGGCGTCGTTGGCGTCGGCGATCGAACCGGGGCGAAGTCCATCGCCGAGCGAGAACGAAACGTCATAGGCGCAGCAGATGTCGCAGATCTCCTCGAAATGCTCGTAGAGGAAGCTCTCCTTGTGATGGTGCAGGCACCACTTCGCCATGATCGAGCCGCCTCGGCTGACGATGCCGGTAACCCGCTCCACCGTGAGCGGGATGTAAGGCAGCCTCACGCCAGCATGGATGGTGAAATAGTCGACGCCTTGCTCGGCCTGCTCGATCAGGGTGTCGCGATAGACTTCCCAAGTCAGGTCCTCGGCGATGCCGCCGACCTTTTCGAGTGCCTGATAGAGCGGCACGGTGCCGATCGGCACCGGCGAATTGCGCACGATCCATTCGCGGATGTTGTGGATGTTGCGGCCGGTCGACAGATCCATCACCGTGTCGGCGCCCCAGCGGATCGCCCAGACCATCTTTTCGACTTCCTCGGCCATCGAGGAGGTGACGGCGGAATTGCCGATATTGGCATTGATCTTCACCAGGAAATTGCGGCCAATGATCATCGGCTCGCTCTCGGGATGATTGATGTTGGCGGGGATGATCGCGCGCCCGCGCGCCAGCTCGTCGCGCACGAATTCCGGCGTGACGAAATCGGGAAGCTCCGCGCCGAAGGCTTCGCCGTCGCGTTGCAGCTTGCCGTGCAGGATCTCGCGGCCAAGGTTCTCGCGGATGGCGACGAACTCCATTTCAGGCGTGATGATGCCGGCCCGGGCATAGGCAAGCTGGGTCACCGCCTTCCCAGCCTTGGCCTTGAGCGGTCTGTTGCGAATGGGGAATTCTGGCGTCAGACGCTCGCCCACGGCGAAGCCGTTGTCTTCCGGCTGCACATGGCGGCCGTCATAGGCCTCGACATCGCCGCGCGCCGTGATCCAGTCTTGCCGCAGCCGTGTGAGGCCTTTCTCAATGCTCGTTTCGATCGTCGGATCGGTGTATGGGCCGGATGGATCGTAGACCGTCACGGGCGGTTCGCCCGCCGTCGGGTGGACGGAGATTTCGCGCATCGGCACCCTGATCTGTGGATGGAGGACGCCGGATTTGTGGATTTTTCGTGAGGCAGGCAGCGGTCCCGTGGAAACCGCTGGGGTCAAGGCATTCATTTGAGGCTCCTTTGCTCATTTGCATTGGAGACCCAGTTCTGTGCCGGAAGGATGAAAAACGCTTTGGCCGACCTGCTCGAGACAGGTCTTCGGGCATAAACTCCCGCAAAGCGCTTGCACCGTCCCTACGCCAGTATGAACTGGATCAGGTTCAACGGGTCACTGCGCTGCGAAAGCCAGCAGTATCTCAGCCCCTTGTCGGGACCCCCCTGGTGAATGCCTCGAATTGAACGAGCCGGCGCCGCTTTGTCAAGCGCCTGTCGACCGGCCATCCATCTCACTCGGACAGTTTGTCCTGTGGGCGCCCACCGCTCGGCTATATTCCGACGACGGCAGCGCCGCCGCTCAAGCCCGCTCCCGCCGAAGCCAGAAGAACTTTTTCGCCAGGCCGAAATGGCTTCGTCTGGTTGGCCAGTGACAGCGACAGCGGGATCGTCGCCGCGGAAGAATTGCCGTATTCGGCGATCGTCTTGACGACAGCACAATCGGCAAGGCCAAGGTTTTCCCTACGGCATCAAAAATGCGGGCATTGGCCTGGTGCGGCACGAAGCGGTCGATGTCCTGCGGCTTGTGCGTGAAGGCGGCTTCTTCTTCGACAACTCCAGAGGCCCTCATGCAGGTCATCGACGGCGAGCCCGTCGTCGTGAAGATCCGCAAAGGGGGGCAGCGCCGACGGCGTGCCGGAGAAGCAGTGCGGCCCTTCTGGGCGGCGACGACAGGGTTGCGTTCCACCAACCGGAAAGACCTCCGCCACAAACCTGAGCTTGGCGGATGATCCAACGAATCAATCTTGCGCGACGAGCGCAGCACTCGATACGCAGCTATGTATCGCGGCTACAAGAGTAAGCGTTCGTTCGATCTATTTGTCTGCGTTACTGCTCTTGCGGGGGTTTTGAAGTAATTGAGGCTATTATAGTCTTGGAACTCAATCACTGCGCAGAATTTTCGCTTCTAACGCCGCCACAACGAAAGCCCGTCTGGCAACCAGCGGGTGGGCTTCGCCACGCAGAACCTGAAGGCATGCATCCATAGCCAGTTTCCGCTTCTTCGTCTGATCATGGAAGCTCCGGAGCAGAATCGTGGCCGCGTCGTTCACATCGAAAATGACGCGCTCACGGTCATGTCGGCCAACTTGCACCACCACGGGTCGGACGAACCTGCTCGACATCCAATTACACCCTCAATACCGAGCTTGGTGCGGTCTGCGCCTGCCATGACGTCGGCTCGTTTCATACATGTATTGCCGAGGGCCGAATAGGGCCAGCAGACCTTGCCGGCCTTCACACTTCGTGCGCCAGCCACCTGGCGCAAACTCTGCTGCAATGCCGGCGCTTCTGGCGGCGGGCGGGGATGCCGGCAGAGGTAGAGGGCGGGCGGGCCTGCAGCGGCGGGTGAAGGTCCGGGAGAGAGGCTCCCGGCGTCCGCCGCGGAGCAGCAACCATGACACAAATGGAATTTCACACGCCCGTCCGTAACGCGCGTGCCGGTTACAAGGTCGACGTCAGCCGCGGCCAGCGTATCGGTCGCGTGTCGTCGGAGTGGTTCAATCGGCCGGCCGACGAGCGCTACCTTTCTCTCACCGATCTCCATAATTCGGTGAAATGGCGAACCGAACGCATCAAGACCCGCCTCGTCGAAAGCGAACTGATCCGCGTCGACGCCAGCCGCGACGATCGGGAGCGCCTGTGGCTAATGCTGCCCGATGCGCATGCCCCTGTTGCACCCACGCATTGGAGTTTTGGCCAACTCGCCAGCCTGGTCGGCGCGCCGGCCACCTATCTGCGCCAGCTTCCAGCGCCGCTGGCTGCCATCAATCTGCAGCACGGCCTGCTGTCCCATCGCGAGCTTGTGAAAACCTTGGAGGCAAAAGACGGGCGCAGCGAGCTTCGCGCCGTCACCGGCCCGGATTATAACTGACTGGGGAGAGCGCATCTTCATTCCGTTGCCGGGTGTGGACGGTGGAGTGCCGGTCGAAGACCCGATCGAAGACGTCGAGATTGATGTGCCGGTGAAGCGCAAGGCGGCATAATGTTTCGCGGCTTACCGTGGCTCGTAAGCGGGCCGGCCTGACGATGAAAGAACTCGCTGCAAAGACTGGTATCGAACCACGTACGGTCACGGGCTATGAAGCGGGGGAGTATCTTCCGAGCGAGGATGTTGCCAAGAAGCTTGCTCGCACTTTGGGATTTCCCCTTTCCTTTTTTCTGTCGGATGATCTGGACATTCCGCGCGAAGAGGGGGTCAGCTTCCGATCGATGAGCAAAATGACGGCCCGCCAGCGAGACGGGGCGATTGCCGCAGGGGCAATTGCGTTCTTGATGTCTGACTGGTTGGATACAGAGTTTGATCTGCCCGTCTCTGCTGTGCCCGATATGCGAGAAGACACACCTCAAAGTGCTGCAGCCGGCCTCCGTGATTTTTGGGGCCTTGGCAACCGGTCCATCAAGAACATGGTGCACCTTCTGGAGTTGAGGGGGGGCGCGTCTTTTCCCTAGGCGAGGATGGAAAGGAGGTTGATGCCTTTTCAGTCTGGCGTGGGGAAAAACCTTACGTATTTCTCATTTCCCAAAAGTCTGCCGAGCGAAGCCGTTTCGACGCTGCCCATGAGTTAGGGCATCTTGTCTTGCACAAGCACGCGGCGCCAAATGGTCTTGAGGCCGAAAAACAAGCGAACGAATTCGCTGCGGCTTTCCTTATGCCAGAAGGTCCTCTACGGGCGGTAGGTCGCATCACGGGGCTGCCAAAAGTTGTCGAACTTAAGCGAGCGTGGTCGGTTTCAGTGGCCGCAATGACGTATCGGCTTCATGAACTCGGTTTGGTATCGAAGTGGACCTATCAGCAGTTGTTTATGGAGATTTCTCGGCGGGGTTGGCGAACGGATGAACCAATGCAGATGTGCCGTGAGCAGCCGCAGGTGTGGAAGAAGGTCCTTGATAATCTCCGTCAGGATGGGGCCGGTGTGGATCGACTTTCGAGCAACCTGTCCGTTCCTGAATCAGAGGTTGTCAAACTTCTTTTTGGCCTTGTGACTATGGGCGTGCCATCCACGCCAAATGCTTTGACAACCCCCAGAAGGGGAAATTTGCGGCTTGTGAAGTGAGGCAGATCGCTCCCTGTAAGGGCAACCGTCCTCGTGACAGCTGTTCGGCGATCCGGCAAGGTCGCTGCCTGCTCTATCCTATCATAATCCGCAGTGTTTAACCAAGCTTGACTAGTCATGCACCGCGATCGGACAAGCGGTCAGATTTCATTCGCCACGGCTCCATGCAAATGGCGCTGTGACAACCGGCGTTCAACGTCCAGTGCCCGCTGGTGGCTGAAACAGCAAAGCAACACGCAACCGCGAAGTGCGGGCCTTGCTGATTGAAAACTTTCTTGGCGCGACTTTCCAATACCCGATAAGTAAGCAGGAGAGGGGCATCAACTAGGCTGCGGTCGTATCACCTGCTTTGGCGACGGCTGTGCGGCTGGACGAATCTATCAATATAAGTCTGGGCTCCCAGTCACAATGCTAGCCGCGCTCTCGTGCGGCTGATGGAAGTAAATATTAATGGAAACCATAGTGATGGATCACGTCGACCTGATTAACGCTTCCCAGACGCCGTCTGCAAAGGCAGTCTATTTCGTTGGTCCCTTCCACCCTCGCATCACTTTCTATTCGCAACAGGTTCGCGCCCTGCGGCTCGCCCAAGCGATGCACGGGCTAGATCTTGTCAAAGCTAGTCATCAGATCGCGGTCGTAGGCGCTGGCGCTGCTGGTTCGACCCTTGCGTGTGCACTTGCCCTGCTCGACAAGCAGGTGACGCTATACGATCCTGCGTCGCAGATTTTGCAATTACAGAGTGCGTCGTCGCGCCTTCTTCATCCGCACATATATGAATGGCCCACTCGAGGGTCGCTCGACGATCGAGCTGGCCTGCCGGTAATGGATTGGTCGGCAGGGACGGGCGGTATCGTGTGTAACGCACTGCGCGGCGAGTTCTCGAAGATTGACGTGTCGCTGCCCAACCTGACGTTTCGGCCAAGCCACAAGCTGGTCGAAATTGCGCCATCAGGTGCGGCCTGGCAGCTTACTTTTGGAGCTCCCGACGGCCTTCAAAACCGCATCTTTCAGCACGTCGTCCTCGCCATGGGATTCGGAGATGAGCGGTCGTCTGGCGACGTGGTACCCGAAGACTATTGGCGGCCGGGTTCGGTCGGCACGTCGGCAACTGAACCAGTCTCAGGCGCCAGCTATATCGTCAGCGGCAATGGCGACGGCGCGCTGACGGAGACACTGGGACTCCTAGTCGATGGGTTCGAGCATGTCAGCTTTACGCGCTGCTTCCTTGGGCTCTTTCCAGGCGACGAACTTCGCATCGCGGCGGACATCATCTTCACCGGGGCGGCGTTCGAACAAGATATCGAGGTGAGCCTGCGCACTAATCTTCTACCAATCTTGGAGATGCATAGCGTGCTGGATCGGCTGCGCCCCATGCTCCGCAAAGACCGGGTCGTCACAATCAACTCGAGTGGCCCCCTGTTTGCTGCCGGCCGGGCGTCGCAGCTTAACCACTGCATGGTGTTCGCGCTGCTCGAAGCAGCTCGGGGTGAAGGCGTCACAGTCCAACGTACGAGGGGGTCTGTTAAAGATACGAAGAAAACAACGGCTGGTACCGCGCTGGTGGGCATCAGCCTCGGCACCACTCCGTATGTCGGCTCATTCAAGCACGTCGTACTGCGTCATGGGCCTGACATAGAGAACAGGTACGCCCCCGCCGCTACGCTTCTGGCTGACTATAAGGCGCACCTGACTCCACTGCTTGCCGCTACACCTGGTCTGGCGGCCCCCCCAGTACTGGACGAAGCAACCTTCGAACTGTTCGAAGAACTGCGAATTCAGAAAATCGCGGATTACGCATCCAAGCAGCAGCAGCTTGTTCAGGCCGATGAAGCAAAGCGAATTGTAGAAATCCTGGTTGACCCCGCTGCGCATGTTCTGATCGAGCGCGGCAGCAAGAAATTGGCCGAAGTAGCGCTCGCTTGCGAGCAGCTCCCTAAGCGCGTCACGATTGATATTCACGTGCTGCCAAACCAGCTGCCGGAGGCGATAGATCTCGTCCGGCTAACCAGAGGTAGTGCCGGCAAGATTGATCTCCGGGCGTACCCGGCCGTTTCAACCGAGTGGACAAAGCTATTACCCGGGATCGGCACAGCACCCGCTCCTACATCCGTGCGAGCGGCCCAGGACTATGACGGCGCCCAAATAATGCCCAGTGTCGATGCGTGCCTTATGCGGGCGCTGGACGGACGTGTTCAACAGGCCATTGCGCAGGGGCAAACCCCTCCATTGGGGAAATTGTCGGCTCCACTACTTGCTGAAGTCGGCAAGGCCTGGAACTCGTGGCAGCAAATATTGGATGCGAACCACACGCTACGCTTTGATTTTCTTCGCTGGCTCGCTCAAGTCGATCAGCAGGCAATCAGCCCATGGGACGGTGACTATGGTAGTATTCAGCGCATGGCGAACGCGCTCATCATGATCATGGCAGCGCACTGTCAGCAGCCGTTTGCACCTATATCGGTCGAGCGCGGCAATCTTAGCTTTGCAACCGATGCCGTTGCACTGGGCACGGGATGCGAAGTGATCGGTTCTGATCCAATCTCAATCCGGACGGAACCTGACGACTGGGGTGTCGACGCGCTGATTCTTTCGGCCAGCGGCGAGGTTGACGTCCGAAACCCCGCGGGCCGTGTTCTCGACGGGGGCACCATTGGAACAACTATGAGGGCCGCGCGACGTGTTAGCCCGGCAATTATTCAAAATACCGGTTACTGGCGAACGCGTTTGGCTGGTGACCTCGCCCAGTGGAAAGAGGCTGTGGCTGAAGAGTTCGCCGCACTGCGCCAGCGTCAGGACGACCAGCTAAACGGTGTGTCGAAATGACGGCGGAAGAGCTCAATTACCGGCTGATTGAATCCGCCAAGGTTTTAGATTGGACGACGGCGATCGTGCCCGAATTCACGCTTGCTAAGTTCCGTGGCCGGTCGGACGAGACCACGGTTCCGCTTCCCGCTGGGACCTATGGTCTACGACTTGGCGACTATCCGACAATCGTTGCGCCGGTGGTGCTTGGCAGCGTGGAGGAGATGCAAGCGTCGCTCCGCAGGCTGCATAGCCAGATGGTCATTGCGCGGTCATACATGCGCGCCGAGGAAGTCATCAACGCCCACTTGATGCTTTGCGCGACCAATCCTTCGCCTGACGCGGATTGGCGCAGCGTTGTAGATCTTGCGGAGCGGGACGAGACGGTCTGTCGCAAGATCATATGGATTCCTGACACGGGGGCGATGGAAGCCTCGTACAAGGATTTCCTCACCAGGACATTTCTTGCGGCACCGTGGCGCGAGGCCGACGAGAGCCTTAACGCGCCACTGGACAACAACCAAGGATTGGCTCAGCGGACCCTGGTCGCCCACGGGCTAACAAACGAAGTCGCCCAGCAATGGGTCAGCGCTGTGAGGCGAGTGAAGGATGATCCCGACGCTCTGGTTGTAGAGTTGGTCTCGGCAAGAGAGGCAGCACAATGAGCCAAGTCTATCTCACCGGTATCGAGCTTGTGCAGTTCCGCAGCTTCGCAAGTCTCAAGGTAGAACTGGCGGCACGGCCGAGCGTGCTAATCGTCCACGGAAGCAATGGACTGGGCAAGTCGTCGCTTTTTGATGCACTGGAGTGGACGCTCACCGACAATATCGACCACTTCCGTCCAGCCAATGGGTACGACAAGGTGGGCAAGTACCTCTGCCGCTGGCGTGATGAACCCGGCTCGACATCGGTCGCGATGAGTTTTTCGGACGGCAAGGTGATTGAACGTCAGCTTGCCTCGCCCCAAGCGGTCATCTCCACGCTGGCCGGGGTGGATGACGTCTCGCAGTATCTCAGGACCGATGCGTGGAAACCACAGATTAGCGCTCTCAATCGCTATCTACTCCTTACTCACTTCCTCGGGCAGTCGACGCTTTCTCGGCTGACGCATCGATCGTCTGATGAGCGCTTCGAGATCCTGAAGGAGGCGGCGCAAAGTGCCGAACTTGAAGCAATCGGCATCGCAATGCATGGGAAAGGCAGCAATGCCGCCGCACGCGCATTCACGAAGCGGATCGGTGATCTCGAGCGAGACATCAATGACCTGAGAAACCTCCTCTCCCAAGAGACCGAGCTCTGGAAGGGTGCTCACGCTTCGGGAGCAATCGACGATGGCGCCGCGCGCGACCTTGTTCAACAGATCGCTAGTGCCCTGAGTCGCGTGTCGCCGGTGATTGGAAGCAACGTGCCGGGGTCCATAAGCATTGACCGCTTTAGCGACGATGCATTGCAGACATCAATAGCTACCTCAGCTGGAGCGGTCAGAAACCGTCGTCTAGCGATCGCGCAATCGCGGCTTGTGCTGGAAGAGAAGGGCCGGAACTCGCTCGAAGTAGTGCAGAAGAGAGCGGCGTCGTTGGAGGCGGAGCGCGAACTTGCGACGGCAGCCGCGGCGGCCACGCAAGCCACTACCGATGCTGCTGCCAAGCGCAGGGAGGCCGCGACGAAACTGCAAGCTCTTGCGACCACGCGAAACGCGCATATGCAGCTCGTCCAGCTACGCGAGGCTACAGCGCGCCTTGCGCAGCTGCGCGATGAGCATCGGCGATTTGCAATTTCGCTGACGGACGCGGAGCGGTCGCTCAAAGGCACAGAAAACGAGGTCGAACGAGTTGAGCGCAGGCGCCAGATCATTGCGCGCCTCGAGAGCGAAATCAGTTCAACCGACAACCAAATCGCCTCATTGCGAGAAGAGGTCGACCGGTGTGCCCAATGGATCGCACGATCAAGCAGCTTAGACGTTCAGCGGCGGACGCTGGCGTCGATGGAGCTGAGGAACCCGTCCATCGATCAGGCAGTCGACGCTGCCGCGGACGCTTTAGAAGAAGCACACCGGGTAGCAGATGTACAGGGATCGCTGCTTTCGGAAATGCAGAAGTCAGTTAGTGCGCTGACCGCAGCCGTTTCCACGATTGCCACCCACCTGCCGGTTGATGCTTGTGACTGTCCGGTTTGCGCTACCCGCTTTGACAATGCGGACCTGCTGCACGAACGCGTCGCGCTTGCGGCCGCGCGCCTGGCACCGCTGCTCGTCGAGCAAGAAGAAGCATCACGCCGCGCACAGACCGAACTGAACGCTGCCACGGATCGGCTCAGAACATCGCGAGAACTTCAATCGGAAATCCGGCTGACTCGCCAGCGACTCACTTCCGAACAGTCTCACAATGACCAGTTGCTCGAAAGGATCGCCTGGGTAGGTCCCGCAGACTTGAGTAGCCTTGAGGGCTATCGTCTCGAGCTCGTATCGAAAATCCAGGCGCTCCAGGCAAGACGCGACCGTCGCGGGCGTTGGATCTCTAGCTTGGCACCAGACGATATTTCCTCCTTGCTGGGTGATGCCATCAGAAGGCGCGACGACGCGTTACGCCAGCGGGAAACGCTGGCTCGTCGTCTGTCCGATCTCGCTGCAGCCGAACAAGCCTCTGCTACGGAAGTTTTAACTCGTACGACAGTGATCTTTCCGAGCGAGCCAACACAGCTCCGGGCGGACTGGCTAGAATCCGCTATCGATACTGTCGCCCACGAGCTACAGCGGGCTCAGGAAGCTTCCGACGCGGCTCGTGATGTCTCCACCGAGTTCGATGCGCGTGCAGCGTCGTCACAGCAGGCGGTCGCGAGCGCAGCAGCGCGGGTCGAGGAGCTAGAAAAGCAGCTTGCGCAAGCCGTTTCCGAGGCGCAGCGCATTCAATCGCAATGGCATCAGCTTGGATGGTTGGAGAACGGTCCGACGGTGTTGGATCTAGAAGGTGTCGATCAAGATTTGGCCGCTTCCGAGAGTGCCGTCGAGGAAGCGACGCTGATCCATCGCCGACTTCGTGAAGGTCGTGAGGCATGGGCACGTCAACAGGCCCATCGAGGAACCTTCGAACG
The DNA here is from genome assembly GCF_042431665.1 of Mesorhizobium kowhaii. NCBI lineage: Bacteria > Pseudomonadati > Pseudomonadota > Alphaproteobacteria > Hyphomicrobiales > Phyllobacteriaceae > Mesorhizobium > Mesorhizobium kowhaii. Next base: position 9,196 of record NZ_JBHLYT010000144.1, on the reverse strand, counting down.
CCTGCGCCTGGCGGTCGACTTGGCGCCCAACAGCGAGCGCGATCAGATACGCGACGTGGGTGAAAAGAATTTGGCCGAGAAGCAGCGGCAGTTAGAGGCGACGAAGCAAGCCAAGGAAATCGCCAGTCTCGCAAGCACCGACATTGCACGCGAGGTCGAAGAGTTCAACGCTGAATACATTCAGCCTCTCGACGCGCTGATGAAACAGATCAACAGGGCAATCCTGTGTGACCCTCGCGTTGGCATCGACCTTCATGTCAGGCGTAAGAAAATTGAGCAGAGCGCATCGAGCAATGGAGAGGTGCCGGCCGCCATTGGCCAGATTGACCCGCTGCTCGTGCACAGCGAAGGGCAGATGGCGGCTTTGGCGGTAAGTATGCTATGTGCTGCAAGTCTCACCTACCCATGGGCACGCTGGCGCGCATTGATCCTCGACGATCCGCTTCAGCACAATGACGCCATCCACGCGGCCGCGTTCGCCGACTTCATTGCAAACTTAGTGCAGCAGAAGGACTATCAGGTCCTGCTTTCAACTCACGACTTGGGTCAGGCAGAATTTCTGCAGCGCAAGTTTGATGCGCGTCGTATTCCGTGTGCCACCTTGAGCTTGCTGGGGCGGGGCAAGGAAGGCGTCGAGTGGGTGTTCAAGCATTCGCGGCTGGGACATGGCGTGCTCGCCTCTGCTCCACCTCCGGCCGCCAATGCATGAATCGCTGCCGTGCCGGCCGGGGAGGTGGCCGGCATGGATCCGCAGCGTGCCGGTCCATGCCCTGCGCGGCACGATCCGGGCCTTCTGCGGCCAGCGCTGAGCCTTTCTGGCCTTCAACTCGTGATGGCAGGCACGCGCCACCAGGCGCCGGAGAGTCCGGACAAGGTGTCCAGACCCGATAGGGTTAGAAGTCTTCCGTGTGCTGGCAGTTATGGGATAACCCGAACAGCCCCAAAATTTTACGTGCGTCGCGTGATTCTCGCGTATCTTCATCGATCGCCCGCAGGCGGAACAGGTCTTGCGCGCGAAGACGCGCTGATCCTTGGCGATCGCCATCACCCGGACCTCGCCGGCCCCGTTGGCGTTAAGAATGCGCACACACTCTCTCGTCGTCTCTCCGGTCGTGTAGACATCGTCGAGCAGCAGAATCTTGGCGCCACCCCAAGTGTAATCCGTGTCAAAGGCACCCTTTATGGCCTCCGCACGCTCCAGCGCGTTCATCTGCTTATAGCCTTCGACCTCCTTGACGGTTTTCAGGCCATTGAGTTCGACCTCAATATCCTCGTCGAAATGGTCGGCAGCGCTTTCGAGCAGTTCCTTGAAGCGGTTGCGCTCCTGCGACGGCTTCATGGGTACGGGGATGATGCAGTCGGGTTTCCAGTCGAAAAGGTCGACGGCGCGGCCAACGCATTCGCCGAGGACTTGCGCCTGGCTGTCATTATTTTTCAAAGACAACACGGCCGCGCTCAAGGCACTCGTCGCATGCCGTGGATCGGAAGCCGTGAAATAGCGGCCGAGTGCATAAACGACGGGCTCGTCGTCGCAATGGAGAATAGAGCCCCAATGGCTGTGGAAGGGCCAATTGCTGGTCAGCGCTTCGCCGATGTAGCCGCGCCCACCGATGCGGTCTCGGCGTAGCAGCGTCGAGGCCTTCGACACGAAAATGTCGGGCGCACTGGACGAAAGCTCGAAGATCGACGTGGGCCCCCAGCGGACTGCTACAGAGGCCAATCCGGCGTGGTAGGCGGCCTCTACGTCTCCGACATCATCGCCGATGTAGAGCGAGTCCCGACTTGCGGCGATGCCAAGGCGCCGGAGTGCTTCCTGGATCGGCGCAGGATCGGGCTTGTGATTCTCGGTGTCGCCGTAGCTGATCAGCACGTCATAAGGGATACGGAACTGTTGAAGAACAGCGGTCGCGTACCATTCAGGCGACGACGTAACGATGCCAACTGCTTGTCCGTCGGCCCGCAGCAGGGCAGGAAGTTCATGCGGCGCGACCCGGCCTTGCGCCGGAAAAGGTCGGATCAGATTCATATTCTGACGAACGGCATCCCACATTTGCGAGCGTCGCAGATGCGCAAGCGCCGAGCTGTCGACGAGCGTCATATCGAGGTCGAAGAGGAAGACGTTCGGCATGATCAGAGCATCGACATCTGCGCGGGCGACGATGGCCGAACCGGCGCGTCCTGAGCTGCATCACCAGCCACTCGATTTTCCAGCAGCTCTAGCATAGAGGTGTAATCCTCCTTGCTGGCGAGCGGCACAGCCACGGGGTCGTTGCGATATCGTTCAACTAGGATGCGCCGATAGTCGCCTCCGGCGCGCGCGGCGTCAGCGAAGCGGGTCGCCGAAAACTGCGTCATCGCGAGAATGCCCTGGCTCTTGGGTTCTGCGGCATGGCGGCCCTGCGGTACTGGCGCGAACAGCAAGCGGTTCTGCTGGATCGTGAAGCGGACGGTGTGCATCGACCCGCCCTTGATGTCGGTTTGCATGACGAAGGTCGCGATCGAAAGCCCGCTCTGCAGGCGATCGCGCTGAACGAGATTACGCGGCGAAGGCGGCACGCCGAAAGGCTGCTCACTGACCAGTGCGCCGTTCCTCTCCAGGATCTCGTCGGCAAGCTTGGTGTTTTGTTTTGGGTAGATTCCGTCAAGACCGCCTGCCAATACGGCAATGGTCTGCCCGCCATGGCGCAGCGCCGCTTGGTGGCTCAGTGTGTCGACGCCGGTCGCCAGACCGCTAACGATCGCCCAATTCGCAGCAACTAGTGTTTCCACGATCCTGTCGCTGACGATTTCGCCGAACTCGGAGGGCTCGCGAGTACCGATGCAGGCGACGCTCCGACGGGGCGGCAAAGTGCCCTTGACGAAGAGGATGGGCGGACGATCGGAGAGCGAGCGAAGGGCGTCCGGATAGTCGACGTCGAAGATGGAAAGCACACGCACGTCACGACGGTGAGCCTCGTCGAGCACCCGCTGCGCCTTCTCGCCGGCGTTGACGATGGCAGTCGGCTCGTGAAGACTTTCGGCGACGGCAGCCGAGACGACGGATCGAAGCTTCGCAGGCTCGGCGCCGATGATTGCGTCAAGTAGCAAAAATCGTTCCGCAAGGCGTTCAGCCGTGGCGGGCCCGATGCCGCGCAACGCTGTGAGCGTGAGAATGCCTGCTGCGGTTCGTGTTTCGATGCCAATCATGGAATTCAACGCCTTTCAAAATTGCGGCCGGCCTTCAGCGTTCTGTAGCGATAGCTTCGCGGAAGGTTGCGGATTGGTTGGGTCATCCGCGGTGTCCGGCCTTGGCGAGAGAAGTTTTGGGAGGGGCGAGATTTTCGGAGATCGTGGCAGCGATCTCTCCGAGAGCATGGATACGCACGGTCGGCTGCTTCGGCAGCCTGACCGTCAACTCAAGCTTTCCGCCGACGGCTTCGACATAGCTGCGAAGCGTCGAAACGTACATATCAACTTGGTTTTCGATCTTCGAAACAGACGGTTGTTTGATCTTCAGAGCGGCCGCAACATCTGCTTGGGCCTTGCCTGCGATCCGGCGCAGTGCCCGAAGACCTTCCACCTCCTGGATCTCCTCCGTATACCGCGCATCGATGCGATCCCGCGGTCTTTGCGGAAAGGATGCGATGACGCTATCGAGACCGCGTCCCATGAAATTGACTCCGTAATGTTGGCGCCCGCACTTCCGTCTATACGGAAACGTTAGATTTGCGAGAGGGGTCGCGCGATGGCTACGAGGTAAGTCAACAACTCGATTGTGCTATCCCGAACGCTCTATCGAACTATCGGAAATGCCGACTCTCTTACCGAATATAGCTCTCAGGCTATGTTGGGTCAACGATAGGTAGCATGGGGATGGATGCAGGACCATGCCTTGTATCTGAGGCGATTTTTCGGTCGTGCCCCGCTGAGTGGCCCTGTTGAGCGAGCGGCGGCGTGTGAATAATCGGACCGCGAGCCGGGGTCCCGCCACAACGGCGATCTTCGGATCTACCCCTCGCATGTGGGCGCGACACTAGAGCCGCTTCGGCATCCACGCTATGCATTGTTCGAGGCGTGCCAGTCGAACCTTCTGCGAACGAAGCTCGTGACCAACGTTTTGCAACTTGGATTTGCCTTTGGACGCGGCCGCAGAAATCAGTTCGCATTCAAGCCAAGCTATTCGATCTCGCAGGTGCTGAGCCTCAGCCTGCCGTATATCTCTAATCCAACCTGGACCACGCATATTCCACGCTCACCATCTGTGAAGGCTGGGTAGCATCCGAAAACTAACGCCGGCAGATTCGAAAAACTCGAATTTTAACCGTTGCTAAAATTCGCCGCTCTGTCAGCTACCGCTCGCTGTCGCGACCTTGAACGGCGACAGTTGCGCTTCCTTGCCTTTCGCGTCCGAAATAATCTTAATGGACTTCGTAAGAGCTTGTTCAGCGCCAGTATCTAAAGGAACCGCATGACACCGCGTCGCAGGCGTATTCTGGGCAAATCAATAGTCGTGACGATAATTGCAGTCGTCGCAACTTTCGGTTTGTCTTTTACGGCTCGGCTTGCGCTGCAGATGCCGATCGACTGGCTGAGCTGGGTGGAATGCACCTTCATTCCCATCCTCATCGGGATGCCGGTCAGTGCCTACATTTTCACCCAGGCGGAAACGATCCAGGAAACATGCGACAAGTTGGAGAAGTCTCATGCAGCCCTGAAAGAGACGCATAGCAGGCTCACCTTCGTCACCAGTCATGACCCGATGACAGGACTTCTTAGTCGCGGTGAATTCATCGCAAGGATGGATAGAAGCCGCGATGAAGGGGAATGCGACACCCTTCTCCTCATCGATCCCGATCACTTCTCGTCAATCAACGACAAGCACGGCCATGCCAAGGGTGACGAAGCTCTGGTTCGGATTGCGAAGGCGCTCATCTATACAACGCGCCCAGGAGACGGGATCGGTCGCCTTGGCGGGGAAGAGTTTGGGGTGTTGCTACGCCACATCCGCAAAGAGCAGGCAAAGACCATTGCGGAGAAGATCCGTCGTCATATCGAGCGGGTTCCTGGCGTGAAAGGGCAACAAGACGGCGTGAAGGTGACCGTCAGCATCGGTGGTGCGGAAATCCCTCATGGTGCAGATACTCAGGATGTCCTCCGCACTGCCGCACGATGCCTTTTTGAAGCGAAACAACGTGGGCGGAACCGCGTTTCGTTCGATTATGAAGCAGCCAAGTTGCGAGTCGTGACACCGTAACCAACCCCGTCTGGGAGAGAGGCCGATGGAAAAACACGCCGCGGCCTGGTGGTGCTGATGGCTTTTTGGTGGACCGGTGGCCGTCGGTGCCACATTCGCTACGTCGGCCCGGCAGCGCTAGACCTGGCTTTGCAATTCCTCGGAGCGATGAGACCGCCCGGGCTTCAGATCGCGGGTCGTTCTGGGCCATGCGCGAGAGCGAGAGCGCAGGACGTGCTTGCTGACAATAGGGTCATTGCAGTGAGCGAGCTGCCGGCCGCCGATCTACTGGGCCTTGCAATTTTTCGTTTTTTGCTGCGCCCAACTCCAAAGTTCGGTTATGAATCGGGACTGGCCGGACGGCCTGCCCACGTTGCAATTGTTACAAAGGAACACGCATATGGCGACTGGAACCGTGAAGTGGTTCAACAGCAGTAAGGGATTTGGATTTATCCAGCCTGACAATGGCGGTCAGGATGTTTTCGTTCACATTTCCGCCGTTGAGCGAGCGGGGCTCTCGACCCTCGCCGATGGCCAGAAGATCAACTATGAAATCGAACAGGACCGCCGCACTGGCAAGTCCTCTGCTGGCAGCCTCAGCAAAGCTGGCTGAATCTTCTCCAGCGTCCTGGCAACAGCCGATGGACAAGGTGCATCCAGGCTGGGAAGCCAAAGCTGTTTGAAAGGAAGGCGGGGCTGGACCCCGCCTTTTCACATTCCGGGCAGATGCAGATGGTGCCGATGGCAGCTTGCGCGCTCCAGAAAAACCTCGATTTCTGAAATCAAGCTGGGACCTTCTTGCGGGTCCGCTTCGTTGGCGCCGGCGTTTCCGGCTCTTTCGGTTTGCGGCCGAGCCCCATCGTCTTGGCCAACGCCGAACGCGTTGCGGCGTAATTCGGCGCGACCATGGGATAATCCGCCGACAGACCCCATTTGGCGCGATAGTCGTCCGGCGTCAGCCCATAATGGGTCGACAGATGGCGCTTCAGCGATTTGAATTTCTTGCCGTCCTCAAGGCAGATGATGTAGTCCGGTGTCACCGACTTCCTGATCGATACCGCAGGCTTGAGAGCCTCCGCTTCTTCTGCGGAAACGCTGGCGCCGGCAGTGCCTTTGAGTGCCGCGTAGACCTGGCTGATCAGGGCAGGGAGATCAGCTACCGGGACCGGATTGTTGGACACATACGCTGAGACGACATCGGCGGTGAGCTCGATGAGAGTGTCGATGTTGTTTTTGGCTTCTTCCGTCATGAAACTCTCCAGATGGCTTGAAAGACAGTCGGGGAAGCGTCGCTACATAGTGGCGGTTGCCGCGGAAAGCAATAAAGCCCAGGCAAGACTATTGCGATGCTCGTCCTGCACCGCGGTTGGTAGCAACGCTTCCCGCCCATATCACGTTGATGGCGAAGCTGATCGGCACTGCGGCACTGCGGTTGTCGGCGAAAGTACCGCCATAGTGCGGGATCGCCTATCATCCAATTTGATCGTTGCGCTGGAGCTGAATGAATGCGCCTGGCAAGGGTGCAGTCGGGGCTGGGACTGCACCGATGGTCGTGGGCATGCCTTTCGGCGCCAATCCCGAGAGGTAGCCGTTTTGCTCTTCGCAGTTGCACAAAAATATGCCAAAGGCGACACCCGCGATGGATAACGCTAGGGAAGGAGGCTTCGCTTGAGCATATCTGCTGAGACCAAGGCGATCACGCCGCCGGACATTCGCTTGCGTAAAGGCCAGGCTCCGCTCGTCTGCCTGACAGCCTACACGACCCCGGTCGCCCGGTTCATCGATCCGCACTGCGATGTTGTGCTGGTGGGCGACAGCGTCGGCATGGTGCTCCACGGCCTGCCTTCGACTCTCGGCGTGACGCTCGACATGATGATCCTACACGGCAAGGCGGTGCGGCGTGGCCTCAAGCGTGCGCTCATGGTCGTCGACATGCCGTTCGGCTCGTATGAGGAAGGTCCCGGGCAGGCTTTCCGAAACGCAGCCCGGGTGATGGCCGAGACCGGTTGTGCGGCCATCAAGATCGAGGGTGGCGAGGCAATGGCGCAGACGATCCATTTCCTCGCCGCGCGTGGCGTACCGGTCATGGCCCATGTCGGCCTGACCCCGCAGGCGGTCAATACCTTCGGCGGCTATCGTGTGCAGGGCAGGGGCGAGGATGGTGAGCGCATCCGGCGCGATGCCCAGGCAGTGGCGCAGGCCGGTGCTTTTTCGGTCGTTCTGGAAAAGGTGCCTGAGCCGCTCGCCCGGTGGATCACCGAAGAGGTGGCCGTCCCGACGATCGGAATCGGCGCCTCGCCGGCGTGCGACGGGCAGATCCTGGTGGTCGACGACATGCTTGGCCTGTTCGGCGACTTCCGCCCGAAATTCGTCAAGCGTTACGCAGCGCTCGGACAAATTGCCGAAGCGGCGGTTGCGGCTTATGCGCAGGATGTACGCGAGCGCCATTTTCCAGCGGCCGAGCATGTCTTCGGCGATGCGCCAAAAACCGTCAAAGGAGGAGAGGCAGCGTGAGCATACCGATCGTCCGGACTGTCGCGGAATTGCGCAGCATTGTTTCAGCCTGGCGTCGCGAAGGCCTCAAGGTTGCCGTCGTGCCGACGATGGGCGCGCTGCATGAAGGTCATCTCAGCCTGGTGCGATCGGCACTAGAGCGCGTGGATCGGGTGATCGTGACACTCTTCATCAACCCGAGACAGTTCAACAATGAGGCTGACCTTGCCGCCTATCCACGAACGGAGCACGAGGACGCTGCCAAGCTCGCGCCGCTGGGTGCCCATATGCTCTACGCACCCGATGCCTCTGAAATGTATCCGGAAGGTTTCGCCACCACGGTCTCGGTGAGCGGGGTGAGCGATGGGTTGTGCGGTGCGTACCGTCCCGGCCATTTCGACGGCGTGGCAACTGTCGTAGCCAAGCTCTTTCTGCAGACGGGCGCCGATCTGGCCTTCTTCGGAGAGAAGGATTTCCAGCAGTTGCACGTCGTACGCCGGCTGACGCGCGATCTCGATATTCCGATCGAGATCGTCGCTTGCCCGACGGTGCGCGAAGCCGACGGTCTGGCAATGTCGTCGCGCAACCTTCGCCTCTCGTCCGTACAGCGACAGGCGGCGCCGAGCCTCGCGGAAATCCTGTTCGCGTTGGCCGAGCGGCTGGCGACAGGGGCGACAGCCGACGACGTACTCATTGAGGCGCGGCAGGCAATCCTGGCGGCCGGCTACAAAGAAGTCGAGTATCTTGAACTGCGGGCCGACGATGACCTCGCGCCGCTCGACGCCGCGGACAGATCGGCACGCATCCTCGTGGCCGCATGGCTGGGGGACATCCGGCTCGTTGACAATGTGTGCGTCCGGCCAAAGCAAAGCACTTCCAAAAGGTTTGCTTCACCTGCAGCCGCTTAAGTCTCTGACGCATCCAAGTCTGCCTCAAAACCCTCGACTCCCTGCGCGGGTGAGCTTGCCACCGCGATAGCACGGATATTTCCGGCGGTGGCGTACGCAGTTTCCGGCCCCATTCGAAGCGCCTCGCTGGTCCATGTTCCCATCACGGGCTTTTTCAGAGTTCACCGGCTACGTCACCAACAATGCCGGATCATTCCGAATTGGTCGAGCGACCTCGCTATTGCGAAACTATTGCGAAGCGGTTTCGGCCATTCAACGGTTACCCGGATCATCGCCAAGCGTTTCGCCAAAAATGAACGGCGCTTAGCCAACGGCCGAGAAGCTAAAGGAAATTATCGGCGGGAAGGTTCGCAAGCGCGCCTCCACAAGAGCCCAGAGGCGTAAGAGCTATCTTGAGATTTTCGAGGCGGCGGTTACCGACCCGGCGGATATTGGCTTGGCAGGTGAGTGAGGCCCGAACCGTCACTGCAGTCGGGTTTCCTAGCACTACTTTGGCAGGTTTTTAGCGGCGGGCGAGTTTTTGGAATTCCCAAGAGAGAGTTTGCGTGATTCATAGGAGGTCGGCTTGTGGAGGGCCGATCAA
>NZ_JBHLYT010000143.1:0-1247 GCF_042431665.1 Mesorhizobium kowhaii | reverse complement strand
GTATGGGGAACCGAGTAATCGTTCAGGTCGAAGCGGACATAGGGTGTCTTTCCGACCTTCGCGGCGATCTGCTCCTCGATGGGGTACGGGTTGGTGGGCAATGGCAGAAGCATGGGCTGCTCCTGCGCAAACACCTGACGAACCGTCATCGTCCGGTCCTCGGGGCATGGCCGGTCGGCGGCCTGGTTGCGGCACCATTGTTCGGCCTGGGCATTCAGATCGTCGAGGTCCTTGAACTTGCGGGCGATGAAGAAGGCTTCCCGGATGTGGCGAATGGCGCGCTCGACGCGGCCCTTTTCGTTGCCCCGCGCCACGGCGACGGGACGGGGCTCGAAGCGATAATGGCCCGCGAAGGCCAGAAGTGTCGGATGGAACCGGATGGCATCGCCGTGACGCTCAAGCACAGCGCTCTTAAGGTTGTCATAGAGCAGCCCCCTGGGCAAACCATTCCAGGCGTTGAACGCACCGGCGTGGCCGCGCAGGAAGTTTTCCATGCGGGCATCAAGAAAGAAGCGCAGATAGATGTCGCGCGAGTAGGACAACACCATGACGAAGGCCATCAGCGGGCGGCGAGCCTTGCCGATTTCGATGTGACCAAAATGCGCCCAGTCGACCTGGCCTTGCTCGCCCGGCAGGGTGCGCAGACGCAGGAACGCTTCCGCAGCCTTGCGCGGACGGTGGAGCGCGATCATATGCCGGAAGTGGGAGGACGAGCCCTTGTAGCCGCGCTCCTGCACCATCCCGTACAGGCGGCTGGCGGTCAGGTCTGGATATGTCTCAAGCGTCCGCTGGACGAACGGCAGATACTGGTCGACCTCGGCGGGACGTATCACCGGCCTGTGGGCGGGGCAGACCGGCCTCCTTCAGAACCCGGAAGACCGTCGTATGGTGGCAATGCAATTGCGTTGCGATCGTTCCACAGCGCCACCTCTCAACGTGGTACAGGCGCAGGATCATCGCTTCCTTCTCGGCGGATATGGTCATCGGTTGGGTCTCCATAGTCGTGTTGACGGACATAGGCCCCTCGGCGACGCACGAAGCCGCCGCGAAAGAACGGCGGCAGCCGACAACTGCAGCGCCGGCAGCACGGAGCCGGAGGGATCGATGGCACCGCTTCAGCGGTGACGTCGTCCAGTGCGACGGTGCCGTCGATCAGGGGCGCGTTCAGTCGTGAACCATCCGGCAGACAAGGTGGAGACTGATGCGTCACGTTGTTTTTGCAGCGCTGGCGATATCGGCGGGAGCGG
>NZ_JBHLYT010000142.1:0-522 GCF_042431665.1 Mesorhizobium kowhaii | reverse complement strand
TGGAAGCTGCGATGCCGGCACGCCGCTACCAATGAAAATCGTCACTGGTCCGGAAAAATTCATGGTAACGCCGCCCATTGCGTTTCCTTTCACGTTTGCGAAAATTTTGGAGGGATCAGGTAGCAGAGGATTAAGCGCTTCTGGCGCGCGAGGCGTCGCTAGCTTCGCGACCTCATCGGTAGGATCGGTCGTGTTGGCCAGCAATTCGTCCAAAAGGCGTTTGGAGGAGGGCGTCGTCGGCACAAGTCCGCCGAAGGCCTTGACCAACGCACTTATGCGCACACCCTCATTCGCGATCCAATCTATCCCCTCATCCGGCTGGCCAGGTGACCATGCCGAACCGTCCTTATTGAGAATAGTATTGCCTCGCATTTTCGGGATTGAGGCGTGGTGCAAACCGACTACCTCCCATATTTCCGAGGAGCAGGGTGAGCCCGACGATCCACCCTCAGTGTCGGTCTCGTACCGGAGGAAACCGTCGTCCCGCAGTTCGAGCAGCCGGCAATTCTCCATCGCATAGCG
>NZ_JBHLYT010000141.1:0-1641 GCF_042431665.1 Mesorhizobium kowhaii | reverse complement strand
GTAATGGAGAAGAGCGGACAGCTTAGATGCGCCTCGATCAACGGAGACACAGCCCTTTTGGTGGCGGAATTGGCTGCCTGGGATGCGTCGCCGCTAAGTGAGCAAGCGAGGGGTGACCACCGCGGAACGGCCATCATCCTGCTCGCGAGGCTTCGTGGCTCGGGTCACTTCGCCCCGTTCCCAGCCGGCTGAGCGCTGCTTCTTAGGGGAGGGCACATTCGCGTCGGTACGGCAGCTCTCGGCCAAACAAAAAGGCCCGCGACGACGTCGCGGGCCTTTCCGTTCTGATCGGCAGGGGTTCGATCAGAAATTGCGCTGGAAACGGACGATGCCGCCAACGCTATCCTTCTTGTCGGCCTTGGTGAAGTTGCCGAACGGAGTGCCATCGTCGAAGTGACCGAAATGGTCCCAGTCGACTTCGGTCGTGATCGTGAAGCCCGAAACGATGGTGTAGGCGACGTTCGCAGCCAGAGCGATGTTCTTGTCGTCATCAGCCGAAGCCTGGACGTTGAACGCTGTCTTGGCATTGAACTTGTAGGTGCCACCGCCCCAGACAGCCCAGTTGCCACCCCATGGCTTGTACTGGCTACGGCCATGAGCGTTGACGGCGTTGGTGGGGTCGGTGAGGTTGTTGTCGGTGCCGTAGCCGCCCATGACGAACAGCGACAGTTCCTTGGTGACGTTGACGTCCAAACGAACCTTGCCGGCCGCTTCCTCGTAGTTGCTGTCATAGGCGACAACGCCGGTGATCGCACCCCAGTCGGCCTTGTACTTCAAGCCGCCGACGACATGTGGAACATAGCTGTCGATCGTGTTGGCGCCGGAGCCTTCTTCCAGCGAGACAACGCCCGAGAAGCCGCTGCCAGCGTCGAAGTAGTAGCTGACGACGTTGGTGTCCTTGATCCCGTACGGGATGATCGTATCCTGGATGACATTGCCGGCATAGCCGATGAACGCGTCGTAGGGCGTCTCATCCTTACCGACGCGCAGGCCGCCGAGCTGGATCCACGCGAAATGCAGGTCGACCGGCTTGTTGGCGGCGGGATTGCTGTCGACGTTACCGCGCCCATCAGTGACAAGGTTTTTGTCACCGAAATTAAAGCGCGTTTCGGTGTAGGTCTTCAACGTGCCGAGCTCGGTTTCCTGGCCGGTCCAGGTCTTCAGCGTGAAGCGGGTGTTCTTAAACCAGGTGCTGTTCTCGCTGCCGTTTTGTACGTCGGTGGTCTTAGCGCCATCGAACGTGCCGATGTCGCCCACGCCGGCGTCATAGCGGATATAGCCGCCGATGCGCAGGCAGGTCTCGGTGCCGGGAATGTAGAAGTAACCTGCGCCATAGACGTCGCAGATCTTGACGTATTCGGCCGGTTCCGGCTCGGCGACGACGACCGCATCGGCGGCGCGGGCGCCGGAAACTGCGATCAGGGTCGCAGCGGAGCCGAGAAGAAGGCTCTTGATGTTCATTTTCTTGAATCTCCAGTCAAAGGTTCAAAACAGGCTTCGGCAGGTCTCTTGGGCTTTCCTGCCGCCCCCGTCCTCATCGTTGAAAAAGTCGCGCACCGGCGCGGCTTCTTCGCGCTCGACATGGCCGACTTCGCTGCAGTGCACAAACGGAGATTGAAACTGGAAAGCGGCTCTTTGGCT
>NZ_JBHLYT010000140.1:0-1894 GCF_042431665.1 Mesorhizobium kowhaii | reverse complement strand
ATCAACCTCAACGACCAAAACCGAAGCCACTTCCCGCCATCAGCCCGGGCCGAACCGCTTTGCCGCCCCACAGGTCTCGGAAATGCCGTAGTTCGAGGTGCCCAACTGGCAGGCCGAAGCCGCCAACGCACAGGCCATGCTGTCCGACAACGAGGCGCTGATCGCGCATGTTGAGCTGCGCATCGAAAAGCTGAAACGCGAACTGTACGGGCAGCGCTCCGAGCGCACGGCGCGGCTGATCGAGCAGTTGGAATTGGAGCTCGAAGAACTCGTCACCTCGGCGACCGAGGATGAGCTTGCCGCGCAGGCCGCGGTGGCGAGGACGCAGAAGGTCCGCCCGTTCATCCGCAAGCGACCGGTGCGCAAGCCATGGCCGGATGACATCGAACACGAGCGCGTCGTCATCGATCCTCCGACTGCCTGCGCCTGCTGCGGCGGATCCCGGCTGTCCAAGCTGGGCGAGGACGTGAACAAGACGCTGGAGGAGATCCCGCGCCGCTTCAAGGTCATCGAAACGGTCCGGGAGAAGTTTACGTGCCGGGATTGCGAGGCGATCACCCAGCCGCCGGCGCCATTCCATGTCACGCCGCGCGGCTTCATCGGCCCGCAGTTGCTGGCGACCATCCTCTTCGACAAGTTCGGCATGCACATCCCGCTCAACCGGCAGAGCACGCGCTTCAAGTGCGAGGGGATCGACATGCCGATCTCGACGCTGGCCGATCAGGTTGGTCATGGAACCTTTGCCCTCATGCCGGTCTTCAAGCTGATCGAGGCTCATGTGTTCGCGGCCGAGCGCCTTCATGGTGACGACACGACCATCCGTTTCCTGGCAAAGAGCAAATGCAAGACGGGCCGTATCTGGACGTATGTGCGCCACGATCAGCCGTTCGGTGGCGCCGCGCCGCCGGCGGCGGTCTATTACGCTTCGAGCGACCGACGAGGTGAGCACCCACAAAAACATCTGGCCCGCTTCGGGGGCATTCTGCAGGTCGACTGTTATAGCGGCTTCAATCCGCTCTTCGATCCGAAGCGGAAAGAGCTGCCGATCACGCCCGCATTCTGTTTTGCGCATGCGCGCAGGGGATTCTTCGAACTGGCCGACGTCGAGAAAAATGCCCGCGAGGGCAAGAGGAATGGCAAACCGATCTCCCCGACGGCGCTGGAGGCAGTCAAGCGCATCGACGCGCTCTTCGACATCGAGCGCGACATCAACGGCAAGACAGCCCCTGAGCGGCGTGCCGTGCGGCAGGAAAAGAGTAAGCCACTCTTCGATGACATGCACGAGTGGTTGCTCCGCGAGCGCGATACCTTCTCGCGCTCTTCCGATGTCCTCAAGCCGATCAACTACATGCTCTCGCGCTGGGACGACTTTGCCCGCTTCATCGATGAAGGCAGAATCTGCCTGACCAACAATGCTGCAGAAAGGGCATTGAGAGGTGTGGCCCTGGGAAGGCGGGCGTGGACATTTGCCGGGAGCCAGCGCGGCGCCGACCGGGCTGCCGCCATGCTGACATCCATCACCACCTGCCGCCTGAACGATGTCGACCCAAAAGCCTGGCTCGCCGACGTCCTCGCACGCATCTCCGATCTGCCAAGTTCCCGCATGCACGAACTGCTGCCCTGGGAATGGAAAAAACTGCGCGACGCCGTGAAACCGGTCGGTCAGCAGACCGCCGCAGCCTGAACTGATCGCACCACCATAACGGCCACTATTGTCCCACGCGACGCTTCATTCCGCGGCCTTCAGCGTATGCATACTGAAGACCCACGCCTGTGCGGATTCGATTGATCGCTCGAAGTCCTTTGCCAGCCTTCGGCATCTGCCCAGCCATGCGAAGGTCCGCTCGACGATCCGCTGTACAATGTTGCGTGGAACTGGTTGTCCGGCTTGGCG
>NZ_JBHLYT010000139.1:0-7350 GCF_042431665.1 Mesorhizobium kowhaii | reverse complement strand
CCGCTACAGCGCTAGTTGAAGAGCGCGCGGGCGGCCGCCTTTGCTCTTCCAGCGCTTCAGATCTTGTCGTCGTTTATCAGCGGGTTTCGACCGTCTTCGACAGGATCGGCTCGGACTGGGCGTACAGGGCGATGCCGCCGAGTGGCTAGCCGAAGCGCGGCAAATGCTCGACTTCAACCTGAAGCGACTGGCGCATAGAGCGCGGTCCGGAAAGCTCGAAGGTGTTCGTCTTGAAGGGGGAACGTTGATCGTCACGCCGAATGCCGGCGAGGTTCCCGCTGCAGCCGAAGAACTGAATGCCGAGATCAGCGAGCTCTATCCGCTGGTCGAGGTGCCGGACCTCCTACGAGAAGTGCACGAGTGGACCGGCTTCGCCGATCATTTCACGCATGTTCGCACAGGTGACAACCCAAGGAATGTCTCGGCCATGCTGGCCGGCGTTCTGGCGGATGCGACCAACCTCGGGCCGAAGCGGATGGCAAGCGCGTCCAAGGGGATCAGCGCACACCAGATCGGCTGGATGCGCACATTCCATGCCCGTTCAGAGACATATCGCGCGGCTCAGGCGTGCGTGACAGATGCGCATGCCCGGCACCCGCATTCCCGACTTTGGGGCGACGGAACGACATCTTCGTCGGATGGTCAATTCTTCCGCGCAAGCGACCGTGCCGCCAAGCGCGGAGATATCAACTTGCACTACGGCAGCGAGCCCGGATCGAAGTTCTACAGCCACCTGTCCGACCAGTACGGGTATTTCAGTATCCTGCCGATCAGTCCGACCGAAAGCGAGGCCGCCTATGTACTCGACGGGCTTTTCGATCAGGACACGGTCCTCGATATCCAAGAGCACTTCACCGACACCGGCGGCGCCAGCGATCACGTCTTCGGATTGTTCGCCTTGATCGGCAAACGCTTCGCACCTCGGTTACGCAATCTCAAAGATCGGAAGTTCCACACGTTCGAGAAGGGCGACGCATACCCAGCAGTGTCGAACCACATCGGAGCACCGATCAACACCACGCTCATTCTCGCGACCACTGGGACGATCTGCTTCACCTGGCAGCGTCGATCACGACGCGATCCGTCGTGCCGTCGACCATCCTGAAGAAGCTTTCGGCATCGCCAAAAGAAGGTCAGCTCGCCAGGGCGCTGCGGGAACTGGGTCGTATTGAGCGGTCTCTCTTCATGATCGAATGGTACTCGAGCCCGACATTGCGCCGGCGCTGCCAAGCCGGACTCAACAAAGGTGAGGCAGCGCACAAACTCAAGCGTGCCGTTTTCTTCCATGAGCGGGGCGAAATCCGCGATCGGTCGTTCGAAAGCCAGGCGTTTCGCGCATCAGGCTTGAACCTCGTCGTCAGCGCGATCGTGCATTGGAATACAGTTTACATAGAGCGGGCGGTTGCCCATTTGCGCAGTGCACGTCGAGAGGTTCCGGATCATCTGCTGAAGCACATCTCGCCGTTGAGTTGGGAGCACATCAACCTGACCGGCATCTACACTTGGGACGCGGAACATCAAATGCCTGAAGGATTCCGATCGCTAAGACTTCCGACCCCAATCCGTCGAGCAGCATAGAGTTCACGATCCGTTCGCCCTTAGCGCAAGATTTTGAACAGCTCTTGTCCTGACCCCAGAAAGGCTCGGTCGCGCCGACCACGGGGCGTCTTTGGATCGGGCGCCGCGATGAGGGTGTCCACTTCGGCCTTGGTGAGATGGTGCGTCACCCCCAATGTGCGCCCGTTTAATGGGAATCGTCAGCACGCGTTGGGCGACACCGAAGGACGCCGGGTCGGCGGCTGCGACATGGTGGAAGAAGGATCGGATCGCGGACAAGCGGGCGTTGCGCGTGGCGACGGAATTGTTCCGCTTCTCCTCGAGCTCGTCGAGAAAAGCGAGAACGAGGTCTCGGTCGAGATCTTCGAGCGTCAACGCCGCCGGCCTCTTCCGCAACCGGGCGGCGGCAAAAAGGATCAGGATGCGCAAGGCGTCGCGATAGCTGGCCACGGTCGCGGGAGTCGCGTTGCGCTGCTTGGTCAAGGGCCGGCGTAAGTAGGACTCCAGGAGCGGCGCCAGGAGTAAATGTCCGCTCATGCTGCACCTCGGCCAACAGCTTCCACATGACGTCACCTCAAGGACGAGAAACGATCGCTGAAGGACGGGTACGCGCCGCCTCGGTTGTTCGTTCGATCGAAAGCACTGTGTTTGAAGAAAGCTCTCCATCATGCAGGGCGAGAAGGCGCTGGCTGATTTCCTTGTCCGCTGCCGTGAGCCGATGGTTCAGGCGAAGAAAGTCCATCCAGGTTGGCGTACGAAAGGTCTCTGTCCAAAGTGACGGCGTTTGGAGGTTGCGCTGGAGCGTCCAAGTTTCGTGCGCCGGCGCGGAACGCCACCAGCCTGTTTTGAGACATGATCCGCCTCAGGAAGCCGTTGCTCATGCCTGCGATGAAAGCCCTCAATAATTCAAGGCTCAGTCGCGGCCTTCATCGCCCCCAGTTGGTACGGACCAGCCTCGCCGCGGGCAATCGCATACGGCAAAGGTCAATCGGCGGAGAGCGCCTGAAAGAGGCTCAAACCATACAAGCCCTGGATCGTGGACTTGAAGAGTTCTTGAGGCAATAGTTGCAGGCGAAGGGCCCGGTATGGACCGGACCCTTGGAAAGGCGGAGTATTCACGCCTACCTAGTTCTTGACGAAGAGCTGCCGAGGTACGTTTGACAGGCATTCGTTGCCATCGGGCTTGATCAGCACTGTTTCTGTGATTTCGATGCCCCAGTCCTCGAACCAAAGTGCAGTCATGAAATGGAAAGTCATGCCCGGCTGGAGGATGGTCTTGTCGCCAGGACGGAGGCTCATGGTGTGCTCGCCCCAGTCCGGCGGATAGGACAGACCGATCGGGTAGCCCGTGCGGTTGGACTTGTGCAGGCCGTACTTCTTCAAGACGTCAAAGAAGGCCTTGGCCCAGTCTTCGCAGGTGTTGCCGGCCTTGGCCACGGCGAGACCCGCTTCCATGCCTTCCAGCGTGGCCTTTTCGGCATCGAACCACTTCTGTGCGGGCTTTCCGAGGTAGACAGTGCGCGCGGTCGGGACGTGGTAGCGCTTGCACACCCCTGCGATTTCGAAGAACGTGCCCTCGTTATTGCGGAGCGGCTTGTCATCCCAAGTCAGATGGCATGCCGAGGCATCGGCCCCCGACGGCAGCATGGGGACCGCTGATGGATAGTCACCACCGAATTCTGGCGTGCCGCGGATCGAGGCGTCATAAATTTCAGCAACTAGGTCGCATTTGCGCATCCCGGGCTCCATCTTCTCCACGATGCGTTCGTGCATCTTGGTGACGATCTTGCCGGCACGCCTCATGTATTCGATCTCGGCCGGGCTTTTGACGGCGCGCTGCCAGTTCACGAGCACCCCTGCATCAACGAATGTCGCGTTGGGCAGACCGTTCTTGAGGATCTCGTAGGCTGCAGCCGTGAACCAATAATTATCGAGTTCAACCCCGACGACGCCTTTGTCGAGCTTGCGGTTCACCAGGTGCTTGCAAAGATCTTCCATTGGATGGCAGTCGGTTGCGTGGACATATGTGTCAGCGTAACTGATGACATTCTCTGGCGAGAAATAAACGGTCCGGTTAGCACCATTTTCGTCGACGATCCGGCCCCACCAGATCGGATCCCCTTCCGATGGCACGATGACCGCTTGGTGGACGTAGAACGACCAGCCGTCATAGCCGGTTAGCCATGCCATGTTCGCGGGTTCGCTGACGATTAGCGTGTCGATCCCACGCCGCTGCATCTCGGCTCGGGACTTGCTGAGCCGGGAGCGATATTCCTCCATGCTGAAATTCAGGTTGGTTGCGGGCACGCGGCTGTCTCCCTTTGTGAAAACCGTTGGAAGGAGTGACACCGCTCCCCCGTTGATCTTTTTGACACGGTTTCGAAAGTCACTCCCCAACGCGGCGCCCGTCAAACGCAATTTCGATATTCCGGCCATCTCGCTGCGAGATGGTGAATGCAATTTCCACCCATCGGTTCTTTAGATGGATCCGATCTTGATTCCCGAGTTGACTGACACGGCGCCGTCATTGATCCTCGCTCGCGCTCTGACCGCGTAGAGCGGGAGAGGGCCTACGGCGAAGGCTATCCCTTTGTGAAACCTGCCTCGCCGAAGCACCACATTTCACCGGAGCAGAACAGATGGATACTGGACCCACATTCTCGAACTCTTTGGCGGCAGCGGATATCGCTACTGGGCTGCACCCTTTCACCAATGCGCGGCTCCACGAGCAGAAGGGCCCGCTAATCATGGAGCGTGGTGAAGGTATCTACGTCTATGACGTGACCGGAAAGAAATATATCGAGAGCTTTGCCGGCCTTTGGTCTGTCGGACTGGGGTTCAGCGAGCAACGGCTGGTCGATGCTGCGGTGAAACAGATGCAGCGGCTGCCCTTTTATCACACATTCAACCACATGAGTCACGAGCCGAACATAAGGCTCGCGGAAAAGCTGGTCGAGATCACCCCGGACCACATTACACGTGTCTCGTATACCAATTCAGGGTCCGAGGCGAACGACACGGTCGTCAAGATGATCTGGTATCTCAACAACGCCCGTGGGCTGCCGAAGAAGAAGAAGTTTCTCGCCCGAAAGAAGGGCTATCACGGTATCACGATGGTATCGGGGAGCCTGACTGGCCTGCCGAACAACCATCGCGACTTCGATATGCCGATCATTCCGGTTATCCACCTGACAACTCCGCATCTCCGTACCTCCGGATTGGATGGTGAATCCGAAGCCGAGTTTACGGCAAGGCTGCTGGCCGAGCTTGAGGAGACAATTCTTCGCGAGGGGCCCGAAACGGTCGCAGCATTTATCGGCGAGCCTCTGATGGCGGCCGCTGGTGTCTTGGTACCGCCGCAAGGTTACTGGCAGGGTGTCGAGGCCATCTGCCGGAAGTATGATGTTTTCCTGGTCGCGGACGAAGTGGTCAACGGCTTTGGCCGCCTAGGGACGATGTTCGGGTCAACCTATTTCGGTATTAAACCCGACATCATGGTCACGTCGAAGCAGCTGACATCTTCTTACATGCCGCTCGCCGCCATTCTGTTCACCGAGGAAATTTACAACATCATCGCGGACAACACCGCGAAAATTGGTACGTGGGGACACGGTTACACCACGACTGGACACCCGGTCGCGACGGCAGTGGCGCTCGAGAACCTCAAAATCATTGAGGAGCGGGACCTAGTAGGCCACTCCGCAAGGGTCGGAAAGGTGTTCATGGACCGGCTCCAGCAGCTATCGGATCACCCCCTAGTAGGCGATGTCCGCGGCGTCGGCCTGATGGCTGCCGTCGAGATGGCTCCGGACAAGCGCTCCCGAGCTGGCTTCGAGCAGGCAGGCAAGGCGGGGACTAAGGCATTCGCGGCGGCTCTAGCCAACAACATCATCATGCGCGTGGTCGGTGACCAGCTCATATTCTGCCCGCCGCTGATTATTACTGAAGAACAGGCGCTAGAGGTCGTGGCGAGGGCTGAAAAAACGCTCGACGAAGTCGAGCAGTACGTCCGGGCAGAAAGTATCGCTTGAGGCATCCCCCGCAGGCGACACTGTTCAAGCAGGCGCCTGCACCCCCACCATCTCACATCGCGATGGGTGGCTGCGGGACATTATATTGGCAAGCCGTCGGGAAAACGGCTTTATCCCAGACGTCCGGACGGACCAGTGCTCGCTGGCGGGACACATTGGACAATGTCAGTGCAGATTAGGGACGTGATTCTTGCGCCGGGAGTTGGCGCGTTTTTTTATGATGACCAAGCGGCAATCCGGGCCGGTGCCGTGCAGGATGGCTTCGTCTATACCGGTGCACCGGTTACCCCCGGGTTCGAGTCGATACGGATGCCTGCCGCTTCCCTCGGGCTGGGTCTGGCTTTGCAGGACGGCGCTGTTGTGTGGGGCGACATGATGAGCGTCCAGTATTCGGGTGCGTGGGGTAGTGATCCCCTTTTCGATAGCAAGCAGATGGAAGCGGTCCTACGCGAAACCGTGGCGCCTAGGCTGCTCGATGCTGACGTTTCCAAGTTCCTTGATGCCAATGCGTATGTTCTTGGCCCTACAGAGGGAAGGCGATTGCCCCTCGCCTTGGAGTACGGGGTGAGCCAGGCTTTGCTTGCCGCCGCAGCACATGTTCCCCGAACGACGATGGTCGAGGTCCTGTGCCGAGAATTCGAAACCAGACTGCCGGATAAGCGAATACCGCTTTTCAGCCAGAGCGGCGATTCCCGCGACATCAACATCGACAAGATGATCCTGAAATCCGTGGACATCCTCCCTCACGGGCTAGTGAACTCCCGTGAAAAATTTGGCGTGCAGGGCAGCCATTTTGTTGAATTCGTCGAGCATGTGGCAGCCCGGATCGTGGATATTGGCCAACCGCGATACCACCCAACCTTGCACTTCGACGTTTACGGCTGGATCGGCCTTGAGATTGGCCAAGACCCACAAGATGTGGCTGATTTCATTTGCCGCGTCGGCGACCGTGTTCCCGGGTTTGCCCTGAACATCGAGTGTCCGGTTGACTACGGCTCGTTGACCGGGCAGTTGGACAATTATGCGAAGATCGTCAGCCATCTAGACGACCGCGGCTCGAATGCACGCGTTGTGGTCGACGAGCGCTGCAATACCTTTGATGACATAAAATTGTTTGCTGAAGCCAAAGCGGCGCATTTGGTACAGATCAAGATGCCGGACGTCGGTACCGTGGCCGACAGCGCGCGAGCGGTTCTGATATGCAAACAGAACGGCGTAGGCGCATATCTCGGTGGGAGCTGCGCAGAGACCGATCTATCCGCAAGGGTGGCGACACACATCGCTTTGGCGACCGGTGCGGACATGATGCTTGCCAAACCGGGCATGGGCGTTGATGAGGGTCTGTCGATCGTTGGCAACGAACAGAGCCGTACTCTCGCAACACTTGACTACCGCAGGTCCCAAATGGCCAAGAATACTGGGGTAACCGCATGAGTGGTGCATTGGACGGCATTCCGGTCGTTGCAGTCGAGCAGGCCGTGGCGGCCCCGTACGCCTCGTGCCGGTTGGCAGACGCCGGTGCCCCGAGTTCTCAAGGTCGAGCGACCTGAAGGTGATTTTGCGCGCCATTACGACAAGCTGGTCAAAGGTCAGAGCGCGTATTTCGTGTGGCTGAACCGGGGCAAGGAATCGGTTTGTCTTGATCTAACCACCGAGACCGGTTCTGTCGCAAATCGTGATTTCGGTCACGACGCGACGCTTTCGCGCCAATGATCAGGCGGCAAGGATCTCGAACTGCTCGGCAATTGAAGGGCATGGATTG
>NZ_JBHLYT010000138.1:0-2706 GCF_042431665.1 Mesorhizobium kowhaii | reverse complement strand
GCCGGTGACGGCAACGATCACATCATCTACGAGACCGACACCGGCTGGCTCACCTATGACAGCAACGGCAATGCAGCGGGCGGCTCAACCCATTTCGCCACGCTTGCCGCAAACCTCGCGCTGACAAACGCCGATTTCGTCGTGGTGTAAGGAGGCAACGCAAACAGCCGGCCACATTAGGAATGTGTGACGGGCTCTCGACACCAGCGGGCAGCCCGCGCGACGTCGCCAATGCCTTCCTGTTCCTCGCCTCAGACGATGCCAGCTACATCACCGGCACGACAATTGTCGTCGATGGCGGGCAGCTGCTGCCGGAGGGCAACGACTTCCGGCTCCTGCCGCCTTGATTGCTTCGCCGCCCTGGCCGCCAACCTCGCGCTTACCAACGCCGATTCGTCGTGATGTGAAGGAGACCTGTCCGTCCGCCCGAAGTGGATCGGGAAAACATCCACCCTGACCCTCACCGCAATAATGCCTTCGAAGAACTGCGGTCTGTTTCAAGACATATTCTCATAAAAATTTCGGCGACATCGGTCAGATACAGAGCGCACATAGACCGCATTGCTCTAGTTGGACTAAAATAAATTTGAAATGGCACCGCTGATGAATGTCACCCCAGTGTTTTGGAGAACATATGTCTGCCCGCAACATCACCACGACACATAATTACGGCCCAGACGATTTGGCAAATATTCCTGCAATCAATTTCACGGGGCCGGTGTTTGCGTCGCCGTGCTGCCTTATGAGTCTATAACGATCTTCACCGCGCATCACCGAATTCCATTTATGCCAGTCCAGTATGCGATGCCGGCTGCTGGCCATTTTCCACCACGCCGGCAGCGAAAGGGAACAAGCCATGCCTATCGAACGCATCGGACAGGACTTCATCGTCAATTCGACGGCAACAAACGTTCAGTATACCCCCGCGATCACGGCGCTGGCCGACGGCCGCTTTGTGGCCACCTGGTCTTCCACTGATACCGGCGATGGCGCTGGCTATTGCATCCGCGCCCGCATCTACAACGCCGACGGTTCAGCGGCCGGTAGCGACTTCATCGTCAATTCGACGGCAACGAGCAATCAGTCTAACCCCTCGATCACGGCGCTGGCCGATGGCCGTTTCGTGGCCACCTGGGAGTCCGCCGACCCCGGCGACGGCGATGACGGTTGCATGCGCGCCCGCGTCTACAACGCCGACGGCTCAGCGGCCGGCAGCGACTTCATCGTCAATTCGACGGCAACTGGCTTTCAGTCTAACCCCGCGATCACGGCGCTGGCCGATGGCCGCTTCGTGGCCACCTGGGAATCCTATGACTTCGGCAACGGCGACGGCGCTGGCACCTGCATCCGCGCCCACGTCTACAACGCCGACGGTTCAGCGGCCGGCAGCGATTTCATCGTCAATTCGACGACAGCAGGTGATCAGGTTAGCCCCGCGATCACCGCGCTGGCCGACGGCCGCTTCGTGACCACCTGGCAGTCCGATGATACTGGCGACGGCTCTAGCAGCTGCATCCGCGCCCGCATCTACAATGCCAACGGCTCAGCGGCCGGCAGCGACTTCATCGTCAATTCGACGGCAACGAGCAATCAGTACGACCCCGCGATCACGGCGCTGGCCGATGGCCGTTTCGTGGCCACCTGGCAGTCCAATGATCCCGGCGACGGCGACGGCAGCTGCATCCGCGCCCGCATCTACAACGCCAACGGTTCAGCGGCCGGCAGCGACTTCATCGTCAATTCGACGGCAGCAGGTGATCAGCATACCCCAGCGATCACAGTGCTGGCCGATGGCCGCTTCGTGGCCTCCTGGCAGTCCGGCGATACCGGCGATGGCGACGGCAGCTGCATCCGCGCCCACCTCTACAACGCCGACGGTTCAGCGGCCGGCAGCGACTTCATCGTCAATTCGACGCCAACTGGCTTTCAGTTTGACCCGGCAATCACGGCGCTGGCCGATGGCCGCTTCGTGGTCACCTGGGAGTCCAATGATACCGGCGACGGCAGCGGCAGCTGCATCCGCGCCCAGATCTTCGACCCGACAGTCTTCGTCGGTACGGCCGGCAAGGACATCTGGCAGGGCAGCAATGTCTTCGCCGACCATATCAACGGCGGCACCAGCGCCGACACGCTGTCGGGTCTTGGCGGCGACGATACGATCAGCGGCGATGCCGGCAACGACATGCTCGACGGTGGCGCCGGCAGCGATAAGCTGTTTGGCGGAGCCCACAACGATACACTCAACGGTGGCGCCGGCGCCGATCTGATGAGCGGCGGCACCGGCGACGATACCTACTGGGTCGACAATGCCGGCGATCATGTCATCGAATTGAATGGCCAGGGCACCGACAATGTGCAGAGCACCGTCTCCTTCAACCTCTCCGGTCAGGAGCTGGAGAACCTGGCGCTACGCACCGGCGCCTCGATCAACGGCACCGGCAATTCGATTGCCAATGTGATTACCGGCAATTCGGGCGTCAACATCCTGATCGGCCTTGGCGGCAACGATACACTGGACGGCAAGGAAGGTGCCGATACCATGCAGGGCGGCATCGGCAACGACACCTACTATGTCGACAATGCCGGCGACCACGTCACCGAGGCGAACGGCCAGGGCACCGACAATGTGCAGGCCTATGTCTCCTTCAACCTCTCCGGTCAGGAGCTGGAGAACCTGCAACTGCGCAGCGGGGCTTCCATCAACGG
>NZ_JBHLYT010000137.1:0-1607 GCF_042431665.1 Mesorhizobium kowhaii | reverse complement strand
GAGGAGCAGGGTGAGCCCGACGATCCACCCTCAGTGTCGGTCTCGTACCGGAGGAAACCGTCGTCCCGCAGTTCGAGCAGCCGGCAATTCTCCATCGCATAGCGCTTTGGCCCGCCATCAGGATATTCGATCATCCGGATCGGCATTCCTGGCAGGATCTTTGACCGCGATCCATTGATCGCCAGGAAGTTGACGGAAGAAAGAAGCTCGCCAGTGACCGCCTTCGGCTTCACCGCGACGATCGCGAAATCGAGATCCTCCGCCGAGAAGAAAAGCTCATCCGGATCGAACTCAAAGATAATGCCTCGAGTGACACCCGATGCTGTTTGATCGTGAAGAAAGTTGGCGCCTGTTCCTCGAACCGAGCCGAGATCCGGAAACACATGCCAGTTGGTCAGAAGAATGTTGGGTGAAATCATGAACCCGGTCGCAAACCCGATAGGATCGACCTTCGGATCGACGTTGATCACGATGCGCGCGACCGGCCGGCCAGCGGCACGGGCAGCATCGTCCGGCGGCAAGGTGTACCAGTCAAGGGTGGGGCCGATCTTGCGCTCGACGAACACCGGGAGACGGCCTTGAGCCTTCAATTCGCTCGCCTGAACGAAGCTCGAACGGCGAGCGTCGTAGCGCGCCTGTTCCGATGGCGTCACTTGCGTCGTTGCAGGCGTCGGCGGCTGCGTTTTCCATCGCTTTGCCGCTGCAATCATAACCGCGCGGCGGCGCTCTTCGAATAAATTAGTCGCGGCCATGTAAGCTCTTCCTTCCAACGGCCTGAATAAGGAATGACGATGGACTTTGTTTGAGGATGGCGATTGAGAGATACGACTTCATACGACAAACGCTCAAGCGCAGAATGTTTAAGCGGCTAACAACGTTTCACGCGAAGGCCTTTCGACTCGCGATGTTGCTCTGTCATTTTATTAAAAAATTTCAGACTCCTCTTACATCACTATGCAACAAAGCGTAACGTATGGTCAATGTGAAGAATAGAGTTCTCAACTAAGTTCCTCGCGCGGGATCGCATTTTCGGCCGTCTTTTGGCAGCAGGAGCTTCGACGCCGGCCGCCGCATGGGGGCCTGAAGATCATTCGATCACGTAGAGATCACAAAGCGGTGACATTAAGCGACGCCGCTTCAGCAGGTGCAAAGCATTCTTGGGGGAGACGTCCATGGCATCGCGTACCAGACCTGGCATGAAGTTGCGTGTCGCTCACTTCGCCGTCGCAACCCGCCGGTTCGTTCCGGTCCTTCTCATTTTACTTAGCGTGTCGGGCTGCGAAAAAAATCTCTTCCAGGCGCCGCCCCATGGTGGCACTGCCGATGTGCCGCCGGCTCCGACGTCGGACAGCGTTCTCACGCTGGTGGCACAAATTCCGTATGAGACGCTAGTACCTCTGCACAGAGGTTATGACTCTTTGGAAGTCGGCTTGGGATAGGCTTTGGCCATCTTAAGGCGTGCGTTTTCGGTAGAGAACATCCAGTTGATGCGAGCGCCACTGGTGTTTCGCAGGTGCTCCCAGGCAGCGGTCTCCGCGACGAGGCGATCATAGCTATTGATGCGACGATCGAGGCACTGGCCGCGCAGGACGCCGATTTCGATCTCG
>NZ_JBHLYT010000136.1:0-1875 GCF_042431665.1 Mesorhizobium kowhaii | reverse complement strand
TTCGTGGATCCTCTGATAGCCTTTCAGCTTAACCACGGCGCCGATAGCGACGCGCTACGCGCATTCCATCGCATTGTCCATGATCGGAATGGTAACGATACAGCCGAGTTCCTGTTCCTGCCAGTGAACAATGCCAGTGCTATTCGCGAAGGCGACCATTGGTCGCTGCTGCTGGTTGATCGCCGCAATCAGGAAAGGCCGGTCGCCTATCACTACGACTCCCTCCGGGGACACAATGATGAACCTGCAGCACGGCTCGCAGCACGGCTGGGCGCCGACCTACAAGACGCCAGCATGGCTCAGCAGAAAAACGGTTATGATTGCGGCGTCTTTGCAGTGGATGGCACACGGGCGCTGGTTAGGCGATTGGCGGGAAGACGGCAAGCAGACCTGCGGAACCTCGACAACCTCGTCGCAGATCGGCGGGCACTGCAAAACCGTCTCAGGGGCTGATTGCGATACGGCTGAGGGGCGCGGCCAACAACCCGGCGCGGTCCCCTCTCGGCCTTCTCTCATAGAGCCTGGCAGAGCGCTTCTCGCCGACGAGGAGCGTAATCAGCGCCCTCGCAGGGTCTTGTTGCAACGGCTGAAGAGGGGCGCAGAGAGGCACTGATGCGAGGTCTATCAGTAGGCAGGATTCGAACTGCTCGGCGATCGAAGCGTTCGGACTGTAGCTGTGCCTCGCCTGTCGTTTGCGCATCATGTGGATCATCTCGATGCCGGATAAAATGGTTGTGGCGGTGGCCGCCGATTTGAAGCCGAGCATCGGCCGGGCGCGGCGCTTGGAGTGCCGATGTCCTGCTCGATCCTTCAAATACTGGCTCCGGCGGATCCAGATCGGCTCCAGGAGCGATCCTGCAAGCGATTTGTGGTCTTGCAGGAAACGATCCCGTCTCGATTGCTCTGGCTACCGTCGATGACGACGCAATCCGGTTGGCCATGAGGCTCCAGCGCCTTTCTGAAGAAGCGTTTGGCCGACGGCAGGTCGCGCTGTTGCGCTGAAATGCATTCGACGCTGTCATGCCCTTGGCGGTCACGCTCCGCTAATCCCAGATCATTCCAACTCGACGCATCATCTTGTACCGACTTCCGACAACACCACCGGGATCGAGCGCCTGGAGATCGGCGTGGTTGGCATGAAATACGGTCTACGGAGGCATTGGCATAAGCGGGAGAGAGAGCGGCCGATGTCGACCAGCATGAAAAAGGCGACTGCTCTCAGTGCGATTGCAGAAAATGTGTTAACAGCGTCCGTCACAAAAGCGTGCGGCAGCCGGGATTCGGGAATTCGGGTCGGACTGTCGAGCCACGCGCGAGACAACGTGCAGTCTTTGGCCTAATGGCGCGAGGTCGGGAGGCACAGATGAACGAGGAGGCTTTCAACAGCCCACTTTTCGTGAAGCGCGCAACTCACATCGTGCAAGAGATTGCCTGTCTAGCCGACGCTGTCGACTTCCTCAATGAATGGCCAGAAGATCGCAGGGACCTAATCCACGAAGCCGCCCTCAGAACGTGCTATGATGCATACGATGGACGAAAACCTGTGAGCGCCGCGCGTAATGCCTTTTTCGGCTTTGCGAAACGGGCCAACATATTGGAGGATGCAACCTCCGCAATGCAGTGGCTCGCTGCTTGCAAGTCGGGCTGTTGATGGCTTTTCAAAAGCGCGTCTAAACGACGACAAGCGTTTGGTGCTTGTGGACGGAACAAAAAGGCGGCCTTTGCAGGCCGCCGAGTGTGGAGGATGTGTGCTTTAGAGCGAGGACGGGGTTTTTTCGATATCGCTGTGATCGGTCGGTGTTCGTTGCTGCTCCTGGATAAGTTCCTGGAGTTGGACGCCGTAGTGAGACCAGATGCTATCGGCGAGATCGTTGA
>NZ_JBHLYT010000135.1:0-940 GCF_042431665.1 Mesorhizobium kowhaii | reverse complement strand
AAGCTCGAGCGTTTCGGCATCGCGGCGCGCAGGCCCCACATCAGCCAGTAGGCGCCGGCATGCAGGAACAGCCGGAACTGGTTGGCCGTCGCTCTTGTGCAGGAGGTGCGGTCGGCGGCGAGATGCGTCTTCCACGACTTGATGTGGTTCTCGGCAGCGCCGCGCCGGCAGTAGACATCCTCGTAGAGCGCCTTGGCCTTGCCACTTGCAAGGTTGGTGACGACGAAGCGGGTATCGGCACCTTGGGCGCCGACCTCGACGCGGGCGATGATGCGCTCTACGCGGCTCCAACTGGCGGCGCCGTCAAAAAACTCCTTGAAGCGGCGGACCTTGTTCGTCTTCGATGCTTCAAGGCGCGCCATCGTGCTGCTCTCCAGGTCCGCGACATGCTTGCGCATCTGCCCGTTGGGGTTCCCGAGAGCACGGAGCACCACTTATCGTTCATATCGAGCTGCAGATCGACGCCGGGGACCAGCCGAGCCTCGAAGTTCTTTCCGGAAAGTGAAAGCAGTTTGGCAAGGTCGCCGCCTACGCCGGCCTGACCGCTGACAAACAGCGGCTGTTCGACGTGAACGCCATTGCCCGCCTGGGTCACGACAAGAGGGCCATCAGTTTTGATATCAGCATGCCAATGATAGTCGGCGCATTGGTTCGTAGTGCCAATGCTCGGAGCGGTAATATCTGGCACCTCGGCGCAAACACGCACGCCGACAACCCAGCGGCATTCGGTATGATGGTCCAAATGTCCCCCTTCAATGTGAGGAATGCCGACACATCCGATGTGACCATCTCCATGCACTGGAACGGATTGCGGTATCTTCGATTGCGCCGCTCGCACTAGTACCTCTGCACAGAGGTTATGACGGGTTGAACCGGCTGAAGTTTGGGTAGGATGTCGTGGTCGACGAGCAGTTGGATGCTGCGCGCGACACCTGGTTGC
>NZ_JBHLYT010000134.1:0-4103 GCF_042431665.1 Mesorhizobium kowhaii | reverse complement strand
TGTCGTTCGTTTTTCACCGGCGGACAGCCTCGTTTAGGCGTCAGATCGACGAGAATTCGCGTTCATTGAGCGGACCCGGTTTGCGCTCAAGCCCCGGACAGCCTCTCTCGTCGAGCAGAATGCCGAAATCGACGTCAATCGGGCTTCCGGACGAAATCTCGTGCGCGGCCGGATGAATCGGAATTCGTGAGACTATGCACCGCAGCACGCAATCTCAGCATTTCTGAATCGCCTGCTCGTCGCTCGGCAGTTTGGGCGACAACGCTGCCCCGGGTGACGCCGGCCAGTTCCTGGCAAGCGCAGCATCGATCAGGCGAGCGCGAACGCGCTCCCGTTTCCGCGGAGGTAGCTTTGCCGCGGCGATCCAGCACGGATCAGCCAGAATTTGACGTGCCAGCCCCTCATATTCGGCCGATGAGCGCTTCAGCGCCTGGCCGCTCGGCCGTCGGCTGGAGAAGCGGATCTGCCGTGGCGCGGCCCGCCGCACCAGGTGCGCGGCGGCAGGCGGCAGCGTATCGTCCACACGCGGATCGGCGCCGAAAATATCGTTGAGGGCAAGCAGCGTCAGGAGACGCCAGCGCACCGGCAACTGGCCGAGCGGAGTTTTGGCGCCGACGGCATGCCGGACGTCGTAGGGACAGCGCCAGCCCGCTTCGTTGAACCACAGCGCCAGCACGGGCCGCGCGGCGGCCGGATGGTCCAGCGGTGCCCAGAGGATCGCAAGCGCCTTCTCGAATTGCTCCTGCTCGGCATTTTCACCATTGACGCTTGCCGTGATCCGCTGCTGGACGGCATGCGCCGCCCTCACAAGGGCGTCGTGCGGCCGACCGCCCTCCCCTCCCCTATCGGCCAGAAGCAGACCGCAACAGCTGCAGGCGGGCTGTGCGCGTCCGTCGCGCAGGCGGAAAGCCACGGAAAGACGCCGGTGGCACGACACGCAGCGGTCCTGAAGCAGCTGGCCGTGATCCGGACAGATGCAGCGCTCGGCAAGCATCCAGCCGGCTCGCAGATAGGCATCGCGGCCGGCTGCTTGATCGGCAGCGAAGCAGGCGACACAGACCGGGGTGGATCGAGGCGGTGCCGATGGCGCCCACTCAGGTCCTGCGCTCACGTACCATGATCGAGAGCGGCGCGGATAGCGCTTGCTCAAGGCCAGGCGCTGCAGTCGCTCGGGGTCGACACCACAGGCCTGCGCCCACACCCTCGTCTGATCGAGCGCCGGCGCCCTGTCGTCGATCGCCAAGGGCGACGACAAGCAATTGTCATCAACGGCGAAATGCCCCGCCAGCTCTTCCGCTGTAAGGCCGTAGCGGCATGCAACCCGCGCCATCCAGGATGATAGCAATTCGTCGCGATAGGGCCGCGGCGCCACGGGCAGACGATCCGGCTCCATCACCCGCCCGCCGCTTGCGGCATCCGCCGGCGTGCCGATTGCGTCATCGATACTAGCGGAAGGACAAGATCATCGCCGAAACTCATCAAGTCGAGCCGTTCCTTCCCCGACCGGATCGCCTCCTCGGCT
Organism: Mesorhizobium kowhaii; assembly: GCF_042431665.1. Taxonomy (NCBI): domain Bacteria; kingdom Pseudomonadati; phylum Pseudomonadota; class Alphaproteobacteria; order Hyphomicrobiales; family Phyllobacteriaceae; genus Mesorhizobium; species Mesorhizobium kowhaii. The sequence goes on along the minus strand of NZ_JBHLYT010000134.1, from coordinate 2,581 downwards.
GCCGTCTCGATCAGCTGGAAAATCCGGAACGTGACGCCGCTGGTGAGCGTGTGGATCCTTTCACGAACCGCGTCCGTTTCGAGATCGGAAGGAGCGCGCAGCGGCAGGATGCCAGCGAGGCTTTTCAAGAGCCGCGCAAAGGCGTGATCGTTCTTCCAGGGTTTTAGATGAAACGCCTCGAAGCGCTCGGCGAGCTGCGCGTCGGTGAGCAATGCCTGGCGCGCCAGATCGGTGCCGGCGCACACCAGCGGCACTCTCAGGTCGTTCGCGAGAAACCGCAGCGCATTCAGGAAAATCCGTTGCTGCCGATAGGTCCCCGCCAGCATCCCGTTGACCTCGTCGAGCACGATCATCCTCGCGCCGACGGTGCGTAGCAGCGAGCGGCAGATGTCCTTCTCCCGGGCAAGCGTGCCGCCGACGAGCGCTGGAGCCTGCAGGCTGGCCAGCAGTTCCCGATAGAGGTCGCGCTCGACCGGCTCCGAGGGTACTTGGGCCACGACCACCGGCCTGTTGGTAACGCCCGTCGCCTGACACAATGTGGGCGGATGCGCCCGCTCGAATTTGCGCACGATCTTGGTCTTGCCCATGCCGGTGTTGCCGTAGATCAGCAGGCAAGGCATGCGGTCGCGTGGGGGATAGGCGAGCAACGCGTTCAGGCGCACAAGTGCGGCTTGCGCCTGGTCGAAGCCGATCCAGCGGTCGGCCTTGATCCAGGCAATGCGCGCTTCGTCGGGCAAAGCGGCATAGCGGCGGTAGTGGTCGTCGAGGTGCTCGAAAGTCCCCTCCCCTCTCACGACCATTCCTCGACGGGAAAGACGGGGACCTTGCTCCAATCGATCGGCCGCTCATCCTCGATTTGCGCAGGCTCGTCCGCAACCGGAGAGTTTGACGCGGCAGCGCCGAGCGCTCGGTCGCGCCTTTCCGCCAGCTGACGCGCTGCCTTGGTGCGGCTGGTCGCGTCCTCGACCAGTGCGCGCTGGGCCTCAATGGTTTCGAAGATCAGCTGCTCGTCGACCAGCGAAAGACCGCGTTCCCGCAGGGCGGTCCGGGCGCGGCGATGTTCGCCAAGCGTGATCGGCGCGCGCCGCAGATCGGCAAAGCGGATCGGCCAGCGCGTACCGTCCGGAGCGCGCACGAAAACCCTCGAAAGATCGCGTGGATCGTAGGACACGTGCAGCGGCCGATCGAGGCGCCCGGCCCAGATGCTCAGAACATCATCCCAATAGCGGAGACCGAACAGGTGAATGCCGTCTCGTCGCACCAGCCGGTCGACGCTGGGCAGGAAATCGATCATGAGGCCGGCAAGATCATGGGGCTGACGCAAAGGCCGAACGCGGCGGGCGACAGCTTCATGCCATGCCGCAAGCGGCGGAATCCCCAGCGTTCCATGGCGATCGGCGTGGTAGCGCGTGATTTCGAGCGCCAGCCATCGCGCCAGTTCATCCAGAGTCATCGTCGCATGGGCAGCGGAATCATAGCTGCCACGCTGGTCGATGTCGCTGAACGTCGTGCCCGGCAGAAGATGGACGGCGCCCATCATGGTGCCGATCAGCCGCTCGATATGGCCGCCATAGTGGGGAGTGACGATCGGACGATGGATGAGCTCGATGCCATATTCCTCAGCGCCCCGCTGCAGGGCGCGCGACCGGAATTCCTTGGCGTTATCGAGATGGATGGCATCAGGGAACCCGCAGGCCGGCCACTTCGCATCGATCCCCAGCCCGGCAAGCCACACCTCTTTCGGCTGCACGACATGCTGGATTGCGAGCGCGACCGAAACCGTCGACGGCGCCTCGAGCGTCAGGTAGAAGCCCGCGATCATGCGGCTTGCGATGTCAATGGCGAGCGTCAGCCACGGCCGCTGCAGTGGCCGGCGATATCGGCGATCGACGACAATGACATCGATCAGTGTGTGGTCGATCTGGACTACGTCGAACGCGCACTCGGCGGTATATTCTCCTGGAACTGGGTGGAAGCGATCGCGCGCTGCCTTCGAGCCTTCCCTTGCCTTAGTCAGTTCGGCTGGGTCCATGGCCTCGATCCGCGCCTTCAGCGCATGCCAGGACGGTGCGCGCACGCCACACGACCGGCAGAGCCCGCGGATCTCCCTGTGCAGTCGATTGATGCTCGGCTTCTGGCGCGTCTTGTAAAAGTCCCGGAGCGCTTCGGCGATTACCGCTTCGGTCTCATCCGGTAACCGGCGGCTGCCTTGTCTCGTGCCGCCCAGGCGCGGCAGCAGCGAACTGGTGACCGGATGCTCCCGATAAGCCCTGATCAGTTCGTAAAGCCGGGTTCGCTTGAGGCCGAGTTCACGGCAAGCCCGGAAGAAATCGGACCGGCGGGGGCAGTCGAGCGAAACCAGTCTGCGGATCACAGCCTCCCTTGCAACCGCCTCATTCCAGGCGGCATCATCAACCGTCTCCTTGTCGGGCCCATGAACCACAGCCGGCCTCGCTGAAAAAGTTCGTCCGCTCGAATGTTACGAAAAATACGCTGATTCGGCTAGAATCCGCCAATGAACTCCGAAGATGATTCGCGCCAGACCAATAACTTGCCGTCCGTTGACCAAACGCGAACGACA
>NZ_JBHLYT010000133.1:0-2067 GCF_042431665.1 Mesorhizobium kowhaii | reverse complement strand
AGTACGTCGCGAACCGACCTCGAATGGGAGGCGCCGGCATGCAAAGCTTCCTCGACGGCGGCCTGCAGTTCCTGCGCGCCGTACAGGTCAAGCAGTTTCAGCAATATGGCGCGACAATCTGGGAGAGAAGAGCGCGACAATCTGGGGTTCTTCCTCATATTTGGTGCAGGTGCCGGGATTCACGGACGGTGCGAATAAGTTCATAGAGTCGGAATCGCAGTCGACGCCGTGATTTGCCCGTGCTCCATGCCTTCCGCTCGCTGATTTCGCCCGAACTTTCGATTGTCCAAATTCTCCCGCAGGCCGACAGGTAGTGCTTGTGGCCCGGCCGAAGGCGATAGAATCGTGCTGTCCCACCTGCGGTTGCGACACGCGCCGAGTCCACAGTCACTACATGCGCCGGCTCGCCGATCTGCCGTGGCAAGGGCGAATTGTCGAAATCCGGCTTCACGCACGGCGGTTTCGGTGCGCCGATCCACAATGCCCGCGACGGATCTTCACGGAGCGGCTGCCGGCGACGGTGCGGCCGAAAGCAAGACGCACCGCCCGGCTCGGCGAAAGCCAGCTGGCGATCGGCTTCGCGGTGGGTGGCGAGCCGGGCTCACGCTTGTCGGACAGGCTCGCCATGCCGGTGAGCGGCGACACACTGTTGCGGATGATCCGCGCGGCCACCTTCGAGCCGCCGCAAGCGCCGCGTGTGGTGGGCATCGACGACTGGGCCTGGCGCAAAGGGCAGCGCTACGGAACGATCATCTGCGATCTGGAGCGCAACCGTGTCCTCGATCTGTTGCCGGATCGCAATGCCGACACGGTTGCATCATGGCTGGGACGCCATCCGGGCATCGAGATCATCGCGCGCGATCGTGCCGGCGTCTATGCCGAGGGCGCCCGTCGCGGTGCGCCCGATGCAACGCAGGTCGCCGACCGCTGGCATCTGCTGCAGAACTTGGGGGAAGCGTTGCGCCTGGCCGTCGGTCGCCATCGCAAAGCCGTTGGTGCCGCCGGAAAGGCCATGGCGTCCGAGAGGGCCGGAAACGATGACGCCTGGCCGGAACCACCGGCAGAACCTTCCACGAAGCTTGATGATCTGCGCCGGTTGCGGCGCACCCAGCGCGGTGAGCTCTATGCGGAAATCCTTGACTTGCGGAAGGCCGGCATGTCGCCGCGACAGATGGCGCCGCGGATTGGCATCAACGTGAGAACTGTCGAGCGCTGGCTTGCGGCGGGTGGGGAACCCGAGCACCGGCGGCCGCCGGTGCGCTCTGTTCTCATGGATCCTTTCTGCGATTATCTCGAACAGTGTTGGCAGGCAGGCCAGCAAAACGGGTTGCAGCTGTGGAGCGAAATCCAGCGTCGCGGCTTTGCAGGCAGCAAGGCGACCATCTACAGGTGGATCGCCGCCCGCAAGGAGCGGTCATCGACCGCTCCACCAAACTCGCAGTGGCGGCCGCCATCGCGCCGCAACTGTGCATGGCTGCTGAGCGAAGACCCGGCGTCGCTCGATGAGCTGACCGGGCGGTTCTTGCACCATCTCTACGAAACAGCGCCGGAGCTTGCAGTGGCGGGCGAACTCGCCCGACGCTTCGCCGCACTGATCCGCGGCGACGATGATGCCGGCCTCCATCTGTGGCTCAAGGATGCCACGGACAGCGAACTGGCCTCGCTTGCGGCAGGCATCGGCCGCGACATCGAGGCCGTCCGGGCGGCGATCACCCAGCCCTGGAGCACGAGCCCGGTCGAAGGACAGATCAACCGGCTCAAGACGATCAAGCGTCAGATGTACGGGCGCTCCGGCTATCCACTGCTGAGAAACAGGCTGTTGGCAACCGCCTGAACTACCCCCGGCATACGGCCAGACGAGAAGTTCTCCGCACCTGCACCAAATATGCGGAAGAACCCAATCTGGATGAGAATCTGGTGTCGCGGCGGTGGTGATGATCGCGGCATCGATTGTCGCGCGCAAGAGGGTCCTCGATCTGCTGGTCGCGATCATAGCTGCGACGGTGACTGGCGATCATCTTTGCGCCGTCGAAGACGCGGACCAGGCCGAGATCGGCGCGCACGCTG
>NZ_JBHLYT010000132.1:0-5592 GCF_042431665.1 Mesorhizobium kowhaii | reverse complement strand
GCCCTCGCGATTGCCGAGCGACTGCTCAAACAACGCCAATTCAACATGCTCCGCCACCATGGTAGCCAGGGTGCGCGCCGGCTGGCGTAATCCGCAATAGGCCAGGCCTAATTATCCACATCCCAGCCGCCGCACGCCGTCCCGCAGCCACTGCGACCACGCAGTTGCGCTCCTGGCCGGTGCCACCTTCGCCTGTCCGCCTCATGCCAAGCGCCTTATCATCGCTAAAGTAGCCGAAGTTAAATTTAGAGCGTTTCGGCTTGCCGGAAATTAGGGTCTCCGAGGATAGACCAGCATGGCTTTTGGGGTGCTGCAGGGAAGACTAATGCGTGGACGTGGATTGATTAGAGCGTTGCGCCAGGACGACGCTCGACAGGTGCGCGCGCGCATTGCCGCATTGCCGAACTGGAGCTCGACCTCATGACGACCGCACCTTTGGAACGCCATCGACGTTTCGAAGCCGGCCATGAACTTCGCAGTGCGAAGCTTCGCCTGGAGAAGCTCGAGGAATGCATCGGCGAACTGCCGGAGAGCTCTGGGCGATAGCGGAAGCTTCACCGCTCTTCATCCGAGCCGCCGGCCGCGCATTTGGTCCCTCAACTGGCAAAGAATTCGTGCCGATTCTATGGACACTTTTGCGGCAAGGATTTGAAAAGCTCCTTGGATCCCGTAGTCAACAGCCACACCACTCGATCGAGATGGCTGCGAACCGCGTCGCGGGCGCGAACTGGCTCCTCCCACGGATCGACACCCAAAATTTCCGCCATTTCTTCTACGCTGGCTTCGTCGAACCAGGCCTCTAGGAGCTTCAAATAGATGGGCTGATGCTCTCGATCGTAAGCAGTTAGGTGGTCCGACCAAGTGACATGGGTAGAAACAGCAGAAGCTTTATTATGCATTTGCGATCTATACTCAGTGATATCTCGCTTTCTATAATCCGGACCCCGCCTTTGATCCCTATAGACTATAGTCAATCGAGGCGATTGCAACATTATTTGGTTCCGCACTAACCGGGAGGTTGGTTTGGCGTGGCTACGCTTTGCCACCAAACGAACGTTCGCATTTGCCCCTGCGTCATACAGAAATGCCAAATATCCGACTTGATTGGAGAAAGTCCAAATGGCATAGGTTGGGCGCATATCGTCTCTTTGACGGATATGAGAATATGGTGATTGAAGGAGCACGTCGATGCCCGGGGAACCAAACAATAATATGATTGAACTTACTGCCGATATCGTTGCCGCCTATGTCCAAAAGAACCCTGTTCCAGTGTCCGGATTGCCGGATTTGATCGCGAGCGTGAATTCGGCGTTGTCGAATATTAGCCCGCCATCTCCCATAGTAGAACCCCCGCCCAAGCCGGCAGTTAACCCCAAAAGGTCGGTGTTTCCGGACTACATCATCAGCCTTGAGGACGGTAAGAAATACAAGTCGCTTAAGCGCCATCTTGTGACCAGTCATGGGCTGACGCCTGATGAATACCGGGCGAAATGGGGGTTGGCGAAGGACTATCCCATGGTTGCGCCGAGTTATTCGGCGACCCGTTCGGCTTTGGCCAAGTCGCTAGGCTTGGGAAGAAAGCCAGCTCCGGCCAAGAAACCTGCGACGAAACGTAAGGCCAGGGCCTGAGGTCTGGCCGCTATCGCCTTCGGCACTCAACGCCACCCCTAAGGATGGCGTTGAGCATCGTGACGAACGTTACGCCCGAATCCGACCATGGCGACGAGCCTCGCGGGCATAGCCCGATAGGGCTCTGTCCGGCTTAAAGTGCCGATCGCGTTCCACCGGCAGGGCCAAGACGACCTCGGACAGAAGACAGTTCCGCGAGGCTGACGCTGCCGATCTCCGGGTCAGCCAAGTCCAAAGCCGTATGCGCGACTGCCCCGCCCCCAGCGAAGAGCACCGACTAACTATTGGACACTGTGCAAAAGAGAAAGGGCCCCCGTGGGGCCCTTTTCCTACTCGATATCTTGGATGTCCACAATCTTCTCCGATTTAACACGGATACCTTTGCTCACCCTCGCGCCCGGACCTACAACAGCTCCGACCTCGATAACTGCTCCCGATTCGACAACCGCTGTCTCGGCAACCAAGCCGCCGATTGTTCCATCTGGGTTAACATACCTTCTGGCCGCGACTTTTCGACCATTACGAAGCACAAAATTCAACGATGCAGAACCTTGCTGGGTCATAGATCCTGTCCAAACGTGATTTATTTACGGAATCAGTTTAAAATAAAACGCGAACTACTGCAATAATATTTGAGAACTCGAAGTACACGGCAACCATAGTGATAGCTGACGGTATGATTAGATCGGTCGCCAACCTTAAAATCGAGGCATAACTCGCCCATTTGTCGTACTTATTCCGCTCAATTGCAATATTTGTCGCTTCGAGTTGCCGATCAATCTCTTCAGGCGCCTGGTTTCCCGAGACCCTTGGTGGCATTGGTCCTGGATCGGGTAAGCGCCGCTTGACCGTTGGTCGACGCTACTCGTTGAAAGATAAGCGCCCGACGCCCACCCGTAAGGATGGCGTTGGGCATCGTGACGAACGTCACACCTGGATGCGGCCGAGGCGATGAGCGTCGCTGGCATAGGCCGACAGCGGCTTGTTCGCCTTGAAATGCCGATCGCGCTCGACCGGCAAGCCAAGTCGCCCGCGGACCGAAGCGAGCTCCGTAAGGCTGACGCTGCCGATCTCTGGACAACCGAGCCCAAGGTCACACAGACCAAAGGCGATATCCGGGTCATCCGGATCGATTTCGGTCAGGAGCCAGGTCGCGCCGGCATCCGGCGTGAACAGTTTGACGACGGGGACGAAGTCGATTTCGCTGCCGGTGCCGCGGAGAGGCTGCTGCTGGCGACCATTCGCCAGCAGCTTCTCGCGCAGGTCTTGGGTTAAGATCTGCATGGCGGCCTCCTACTCGTCGGCCTTCGGGGCGCGAAGGACGATGCGTCCGTCGAGCGGCAGGGCATCAAGGAGGAGCGTGCCGCCCTCGCCGTCGTCGTGGGCGAAGAAGGAGCCGATGCGGATCCAGAAGCCCTTCTGGCCTTCCTTGCCGTCGCGCACGGTGTAGGCGTGGTAGAGCGGCGATTTCGCCTCGGACTTGGTGTTGCGGTTGTAGGTCATGGTCTTTTCCTTTGGTTGATGGTTTCTGTCCCGGAGGACGGTTCCAAAGGTGACGGCGCTCTAAGCGGGCTTGTCCCCAACACGGGAGCGCAGCGAATGGAGCGGGCAGGATCGGGACAAGACGGCTGCGCCGGCTAGAAAGGGAACGTCATCGGCTCCGGACGGACCAGCAACGGAAAAGGCAACGCCCAACCGGATGGCACCGAGTGTGATGGCCAGGTTCGCCTCACAATCATTCCCGTGGTGACGGGCGATATGGTCTGTTTGACGGACCCACATTCGTTCGACTCGCGCAACGCGCAGTAAGGCGTATGATCCCCAAATCGCCCGTACCGAATAAAGGGCAATTGCGGACGGTTGGAAGTTGGAGCTTCCGCCTATGTCCGGGAGCCTGACAATGTCACGCGCCAAGGTGTCTGCATTCGATTGCGAAATCCTGCGAAGCGCCATCCGCCGGGCGATCATCGAAGGGGAAATCCCGGAAAGCCAGTCCCGAGAATACGCCGCCCAAATGATCCGAGATCTCACCGGCGACGAGCAGGTTGACCCGGACATACTGGATTGGATAGTGCGGGAGCAGCCGGGCGCGTCTTAAAAGACGGCTCTGCGAGCCGCGATTTGACGGCATCAGGACTGGAGCGGTCGCGGCTCTTCATGCCATCTGTATCAGAACAATTTCCCATCACCGTCGAGAAGCTCTTGGCTCTGACGCGAGAATGACCACACGTCTGCGCCATCGTTCTGCAACACCCAGATGCTGTCGAAATCCTCGTCCGGCCAAGATTCCGGAGCGATACCCGCGCCACCGACGAGCGCAACTGCCAGATCAGGAATAGATTCATGCTGCCAGCTTACCAACACAGGTGTTGGGGCTGTGCGGATGGCTTCGGCCGCCAGCGCCTCTTGGCCCTTCGAATAAGTGACGTCAGGTTGAAGACCGAGGCGTCTTGCCAGTGGCGTGATTGTTTGGCTAGGCCGTTTGCTCCGGGTTCCGGACCCATCTTTTTTGACTGTGCCCGACGGGCAATGCAAATCAAAGGAAGTGCTGGAAGGTTTCCGTCATCGGTATGAATAGCATGGCCTTCGATCTGTCATCGCCACATGGTCGGATGCTGGCGACGTTCCGCGCCGGCATCGCGGCATTCGAACGCGACCTGATAGCGAACGCGTCAAATCCGGGCTAGCCGCAGCAAAAGAACGTGGGAGAAAGCTCGGTCGACCGACTGGGGAGCGCCGAAAATCAGATCGGCTGGCGACAAAAGTCATCAAGTTGTACGCCGAAGGCTGTAGCTGTAGCTGGATCGCTCGCGATCTCGGTTTGAGCAAGAACACCGTTGCTGACATCGTCAAGCGCAGCAGACTTTCCTTGGCTCCGAAGATGGAGATCACGCCATGACCATGCGATCAGGACGCCCCCCATCCGATCCATATCGCAAGGCCCGCTTCAGGGAAATTGCACGGGAGATCGTCGCGAAAGACCGTTACAACCGGAAATACGGGCTCTCCGTCGATACCGCGGGCACCATCGCCAATGCGCTTGAGAGAGCATACTGGGAGGGAACCCGTGACGGGGAGCGCGGACCCGCTCCCGTGGCCGAACAACCGGACAGCGGACCAATAGAATGGGCGCTGATACCGCCACGACCAAGGGACGCTTTCTGGACCATCTGCCTGTTCACGCTGTCGCGTGGGGGTAGGCCCGCCTCGAGCGGACGCCTTGTCCCCGCTATCACGGAGCGTGGAACGCCGGGTTGGATGCTCGACTTGCAGGAGCGGACCTATGAGAAACTGTTTGGTGACAGAACGATCGCACCACTCGTGCGCCTCGGCCTGATCGCGGAAGCTTCAGATGATCCTGCCCACCGGGTCGTCTCAAAACGGGGTGAGGAAACTTGGGGCCTGTTCGTCCAGCGGGGCGGTCAATACCCGGACGACCTGACCCATCTCTAGCCGCAAGCGAAAACCCTCGTTCAACGCAGACCGCGCGTGTCATTTCGCCTCAGCCGGAACCGACCCCGACATCGCTGCTCCCGTCGTTGAAGTAAAGTTTTGCTCTCTTTTCCTGCCGGTAGAAAGTTCGGGCACGTCCCTGAACGTTGGCTTCCCAACGTGCCGCCGGGGCAAACGCCGAGCCATCGAAAACTATTTGCGCAAAGGCGCCAACAATGCCCTGATCCTGCCACTCTCCATAGGCAGGTGCGCCCAGAGGAAAATCTCCAGCACAATCGGACGGGGGGAGGCTCAGCCCAATGAGCAGGGTGGCGCGCGAGGAAGCCAGCTGCGCTCCTGCCGATTTTTGATCTGATCGAGGCGCATGTCTTCGCGGCCGAGCGCCTTTTTGGCGACGACACCACCATTCCCATTCAGGCCAAAGACAAATGCACGACCGGGCGCATATGGACCTACGTGCGCGATGACCGGTCCTACGGCGGCGCGGCGGCGCCGGCGGCCATATACTAT
>NZ_JBHLYT010000131.1:0-588 GCF_042431665.1 Mesorhizobium kowhaii | reverse complement strand
CGACGCCGAGAAGGCCGACATCAAGGCGGGCAAGGTGCCGGACGCATGGAAGGAGAAGCCGGCCAAGCTGCGCCAGAAGGATCGCGATGCCCGCTGGACGGTGAAGTTCTCCAAGGCCAAGGTCGCCGAGGAGGGAAAGGCGCAGCAGCGCGACATCGCCATTCCCGCTTTCGGCTACAAGAACCATGCCGCCATCGACCGCCGGCACGGCTTCATCCGCGGCTGGAACGTCACGAGCGCATCCGCCTATGACGGCGCGCAGCTTCGCAACGTGCTCAACCGCGCCAACACCGGGTCTACGGTCTGGGCCGACACCGCCTATCGCTCGAAGAAGAACGAGGAGTGGCTCGACCGGAACGGATATGTCTCCGAAATCCACCACAAGAAGCCGAAGGGCCGGCCTATGAGCGAAGCGACGTCGCGGGCCAACGGCCGGCGCTCAAAGACCCGAGCCTTCGTCGAGCACGTCTTCGCCCGTCAGAAGGCGCAGATGAAACTCTTCATCCGCACGATCGGCATCGCCCGCGCCAGGACCAAGATCGGCATGACGAACCTCGCCTACAATCTGATGCGCTACGTCTGGCACCA
>NZ_JBHLYT010000130.1:0-1107 GCF_042431665.1 Mesorhizobium kowhaii | reverse complement strand
TGAACCGCACCGGGTTGCTCGGAGGCTCCAATTCCTGAGAAGGTGGAGCCATGACAAGCAAGACGACCAACAAGTTCTCTCCCGAAGTCCGGACCCGTGCGGTGCGGCTGGTTCTGGATCACGAGCATGAACACCCCTCGCGCTGGGCTGCGGTCTTGTCGATCGCGGCCAAGATCGGCTGCACGGCGCAGACGCTGCATGAGTGGGTGAAGAAGGCCGAACGCGACAGTGGCGTGCGCGCCGGTGTGCCTACGGATGTGGCAACGAAACTCAAGGCCTTGGAGCGCGAGAACCGCGAGCTTCGCCAGGCCAACGAGATCCTTCGCAAGGCTTCCGCGTATTTTGCCCAGGCGGAGCTCGACCGCCGGTTCAAGCCATGATCGCGTTCATCGACGATCACCGCCAGGCGCATGGGGTCGAGCCGATCTGCAAGGTGCTGCCGATCGCCCCGTCGACCTACCACGACCATGTCGCCAAGCGCATCGATCCCTCCCGGCTGTCGGCTCGGGCGAAGCGGGATGAGGCCTTGAAGGATGAGGTCCGACGCGTGTTCGAGGCCAACTTCCGCGTCTACGGCGTTCGCAAGGTCTGGCGGCAGTTGCAGCGCGAGGGCTTCGACGTCGCCCGCTGCACGGTTGCCCGCCTGATGAGGGCCATGGGTCTTGAGGGCATCATCCGCGGCAAGCCGATCCGCACCACGGTGAGCGACAAGGCCGCACCTTGCCCTCTCGATCACGTTAATCGCCAGTTCCATGCCCCGGCGCCGAACATGCTGTGGGTCTCCGACTTCACCTACGTCGCGACCTGGACGGGCTTCGTCTATGTCGCCTTTGTCATCGACACCTATGCCCGCCGGATCGTTGGCTGGCGGGTGAGCCGGACGGCGCATGCGAGCTTCGTCCTGGACGCTCTGGAACAGGCACTCCATGATCGGCGGCCGATCCACCGCGGCGGGCTCGTGCACCATAGCGATAGAGGCAGCCAATATGTCAGCATTCGATATACCGAGCGCCTGGCGGAGGCCGGCGTCGAGCCTTCGGTAGGCAGCGTCGGCGACAGCTACGACAATGCTCTCGCCGAAACGATCAACGGTCTTTACAAGGCCGA
>NZ_JBHLYT010000129.1:3270-4351 GCF_042431665.1 Mesorhizobium kowhaii | reverse complement strand
AATCCATGCCCTTCAATTGCCGAGCAGTTCGAGATCCTTGCCGCCTGATCATTGGCGCGAAAGCGTCGCGTCGTGACCGAAATCACGATTTGCGACAGAACCGCTGCGTGTCGTGCGGCGGCGCGGCAGCCAGCGTTTTGTTCCACCGACCATCATCGGGATCGACGACTGGGCGCGGCGACGCAACCAACGCTATGGGACCATCATCTGCGACCTGGAGCGACGCAAGACCATCGCATTGCTGCCTGACCGGGAGCCAGCAACGGCCCAGGCCTGGCTCTCCGATCAGCCTCAGATCGGCATTGTCGCGCGCGACCGCGGCGGCGGCTACGCTATGGCTGCAGCCAAGGCGCTGCCGAAGGCGACCCAGGTGGCCGACCGCTGGCACTTGACGAGTGATTTCAGCGGGTTGTGATTCTGTCGGATTGCTGAGATTCGACGGAGATCATGATGCCCTGGACCGAAACCACTCGCCCGCAATATGTGCGGCGCTGCGCCCGTTACGCAAGCGATCTCACGGATGCTGAATGGGCGCTGATCGCGCGTTTGATGCCTTCGCCGAACCGGATCGGCCGGCCGCGCAAGACGGATCTGCGCGAAGTCGTGAACGCGCTTCTGTATATAGCTTCGTCGGGCGGCGCGCGAACGCGAAGGCCGGGAAGCAAGCCCCACGGCGGGCGTCATCGACAGCTAGACGGTCAAGACCACCGAAAGCGGCGGAATACGAGGCTTCGACGCTGGCAAGAAGATCATGGGCAGCAAGCGCCACATCGTCGTCGACACGCTGGGCCTGATGGTGGCGTGGTCGTTCACGCCGCCGACATTCAAGACCGCGACGGCGCGCCGGCCGTCTTGAAATCCATCCTCAAACGCTGGCCCTGGCTGCGCCATGTCTTCGCCGATGGCGGCTATGCCGGGCCGAAACTGCGGGGCGCCTTGCAAAAGCTCGGCAAGTTCACGTTGGAAATCATCAAGCGGTCGGACAGCGCCAAAGGCTTCGAGATCCTGCCGCGCCGTTGGGTCGTGGTCCGCTGTACAATGTTGCCAAGTTTGGTTTCGAGTGGTCGGTGCGCATTGAGCG
>NZ_JBHLYT010000129.1:0-3129 GCF_042431665.1 Mesorhizobium kowhaii | reverse complement strand
AGCCAACTGGGGATTTAATGCGCCATCGACGGCCGAGCTGCGAGCCGGCCGATGGAGGCGCACATGGTCCGGCGCAAGGATCGCCCTGTGCTGCGCATGCAGGTGTCGTTCGAAGCGACAAGAACCGGCCCCCAACATCTGCTCGAGGCCTACGCCCATCTTGTGCCGACGATACGGCGCACGAAGCAACGGCAGAAGCGTCGAGCGGACCCCTCATCGAAGGTGACGAAAGCGATGACGAGATCGGGAGGTGAGCAATGACCGAGACGGCATGCTCACCCGAAGGCTCGCAAAGGGCATGAAAACACGACGGTCATTCTGATTCAGACACTCAACGGCGAGATCAAGCGCAGGACCGAGGTCGTCGGCATCTTCCCCAATGACGACGCCATCGTTCGCCTCGTCGGCGCCTTGCTGCTCGAACAGAACGATGAATGGGCCGTGCAGCGGGCCCGCTACATGACGCTTGAGACCATCAGCCAGATGAGCGATGATCCTCTCATCAGCCTGCCGGCAGTGGCGCGCTGATCATTCCGGCCCATGCCGGAGAGCACGGCGACCAATGCCGTCAGCTACACCACTCCAGTGGGCACGATCCGCAGGGGCTTCGAGCGCAGTTTGATGGGGCCAATCGCTATCACGGACTCGCTTTCATACTGTCCCTTAAAATGGTCGTCACGGTCGAAACAGAGAGCCTGCCGGATCGGCGCGCCCAGGTCCCGAGCCAGAGTAGCAAAGAGGGAATTGGAAGCATTGTTGGTGAGCGCGACAGTGGCCTTGATGTGCTTCACGCTCTTGCAACACGGCCTGGTCAAGGCTGAGACGATCAGTCCCTTGCCCACCCCTGTATTGCGCACCGCAGGATGCACAGCAATCTGCCACACGAAGAGCGTGGAGGGCTCGCTAGGCGGTCGATATGCCGACAGCCAGCCAACCACCTCCCCAGCTCGCTCCGCGACTGCGCAAGTGTCTGCGAAATGAGTGCAAAGCAGGAGTTCGCAGTAAAGCGAGTTGCGGGCTAGTTGCGGGCAGAGCTCGATGAGAGCCCAAACATCGGCTGCATGATTGCACGTCGGCTTTCGGAATGTCACCCGCTCCGACTTACCGTCGGATCGGCCTTGTCTGTCACCGGCCATCCACAGTCCTCCAGGAGAACCTATGGTCTTTTGTCCCGGACCTTCCGCATTTGCTAAACACTTTGGAGCAACTGGTACTGAGACGCCGGTACGCCCAGGTCGGACACGGCGCAATCCTCCCCCTGAGGGTTCGATTCTCGTTCCGGCAATTTGATTTTTGGGTATTTGTTTCTAGGACACGGTTTCCAGGCAAGTTCCGGAGCGAGAATCGTTTTTGTCCGCACGCCCACTTCTGGTATCGGTCCCTTGACGAAGGTGTCCGTATAGCAACCGAGACAAGCGTTCCTTCGGCCTCAAAAGCGTCAAGGTCGCTCAGGTCATTCACGGCCGATTGACCAAGAGGCGCGTTGAAGCCAAGTAGGCCAACCCCAGTGGCGCTGAAGGGTGTCGAAGCTCGCTGCGAATAGGGGCCTGAAGTTGAGCAAAACGTCTGCGTCTACACGACTTGTCTAGTGAGCGCCCGCCAAGCTCCGCTCCATCATCCCGGGTAGTCAGCTTTTCGCCACCTAATCCGAGCCTTACCGGGGAGCATTGGCGATCGGATCTATCAATTACGTGGTCCATGTGCTTAGTCCGCATATGATTAGTTGAAAGGCGACTGGTAGGGGCGATCCAAGGCGACGCTCGCCTCACGACATGGCAGTTCCTTCTGCCTGCGACGAATAGGTTTCAATAATCGTGCCATCTTCCCCATAGCTTCTGAATATTGTTTAACGACTTAACTTAAAGGAGTGGGCTACCCTGGTTGCCTGAACCACAAGCTGCGTCGCGGACGAGACAAACCGAACGGTCTTTGTCGGTTACCGAGCATTTTCCAGGGAAATGGACACGGACCTACTTCGGACTCTTCGTGGGACAGCTTTGCGCCGGCTTCGACACGGAAGCCGGCAGTGCCCGAATTGAGTTGGATCCTGCTCGTAAGAGTAAATGAGCCCCGCGCCGAAGCCGTAGAGTATCCGTCCGGCGTGTCGCGCCTTGTTCGGGTGATGAACGAGTGGTCTTAAGCGTGCTCTTATGAGCGCACTTAGGAGCAGTTGATGGGTCAGATCACGTTGCTCACGGGCCCCGAACGTCGGCGGCGGTGGAACGAGGAGGAACGGCGCCAGATTTTGGAGGAGGCGTTTTCGCCCGGAGCCTGTGTGACGCAGGTGGCGCAGCGGCATGACGTTTCGACGGCGCTGATCTACACATGGCATCGCAAGCTGCGCGAACGCGTCCCGGACCCGTGCCTTACTGAGGCGGTGGTTGTGGATGAAGACGTCGGCCATCCACTGGAGCACCGGCCGGCTATTGTCGTGGAGCTGGTAAAGGGCGGCCGGGTGAGCATCTTTGCGGGAGCGACGCCCACGCTGGTTACGGCAGTGGTAAGGCACTGCGGTGATCCCGTCGGGCGCGCGGGTGTGGCTGTCGATGGGCCACACCGATATGAGGAAGGGGTGGCGTCGCCTTAACTTGGGTTGGGCACGGGATGCCCCCCGATGTGGCCTCTTCACGCGGCTGTCGACAAAGCGATTTGCCTCCAGACGCCATAGCGGCGGCTCGAATGTCGCGGATCGGCGGCTATCAGATGTTTCCGGTGAAGATTGAAGAGGTTGGCGATCGGGCCATGGATGGAAACGAAGCGCTGGCATTGTCGTGCCGACTTGAACCGGATCATAGGATCATACGTCGTTCTCGCGTTCTCGCCGTCGAACTGCCAGATGAGAATTCTCCGCTCGGTTATTCAGCCCCTTATGCGATCGATGCTCGACACCTGGCATGATTTCCCTTTTGGCGGCATCGTAGGATCTGAGCTTGTCGGTGATCATGACGCGCGGCGTGATGCCTTGCCCTTTCAGCAGCTTTCGCATCAGCTTCAAGGCCGCCTTCTGTTCCGGCGGCTCTGGATCAGGTTCCGTCGCAAACTTTTCGGAAAGGTCATTGCTGCATGACGGCTGCTCCTGCTTTCCGGGAGTTTGTCATGTTCAAGGGCCGCCATTTTGATCGATCCGTG
>NZ_JBHLYT010000128.1:0-1191 GCF_042431665.1 Mesorhizobium kowhaii | reverse complement strand
CAAGGGTGGGCAAGGTCGTCTCGTCGGCGAAGACCCTTTCGCCCTCCTTCACACGCTCCAGGATATAATCGGCGAGCATCTGCAATTCAAAGCCCAGATGTCCCTCGTGGCAAAGTTGATGTCTTCGATGCAGGCTTCGGGAAAGCGCAACTTTGCGGCGGCGAGCTTGTTCCTGACGCGCTTGTCGGCCCGCATGCCCACCTCGCGATCGAGCATCAGGCCGAGCCACTCGTCGCGGCTGAGTTCGCCGGCGCTGTCCTGCTCGACAAGCTCCCGCCAGGCGGCCGCCATGCCGGTGAGCCCGAGGGTCTGCATCTGGTCAAGTGTTGGGTTTGTCAGCATTCCTTCTTCCTTTCCTTCACTGGTAATAGGTGTTGCCGCGGATGTTGGCGTCGCAGGCGTCGGCGCAGTTTGCTCGGCCTGGGATCTTGCCCGGTCGAGGCCGGATTTGAGGAATGGCGTTGACGGAGGAGTAGGCGATCACGTTGATGAGGAGCGCCCGCTCGCAGGCTGCCTCGAGGCGCTCCGGCCCATAATTGTCGCTGCCTGATCCATTTGTGGTCCAGGTGCCAGGGTTCTTCGATTACCTCCGCGATGAGCGAGGGTTGCGCCAAAGCTCTATTGCGCATTACCGGCATTTTCTGCGCGGTTTCGAGCGGCATCTCGGCGATATCGGATGCGATCCGAAGTAGCTTACACTACCGGTGGTGACGGCCTTTATCACGACGCAGGCCCCAGCATTTCGGCCGGTCGTCGATGATCAGTGTGGCCAGCACTCTGCGCGTCTTCCTGCGATACCTGCATCGGGAACACGTCCTTCAACATGACATCAGCAAACTTGTCGAGATACCTCAACGTTATCGGCTGGCCGATATCCCAAGATCGATTAGGTAACCGGGGCAGATTTCCGGGCGATCAGGCTGGAGCGGCTTGGCTGACGAGATCGGGAAGCGGCAGAACGGCGGTTTGTGTGGGGATACCAAGGCGGTGGCCGAGGTAGGCGAAGAAGGAGACGCCGAGCTTGGTGCAGGTCTTCATCAGGCCGAGCAGGACATCGCGGGCATCTCTGCCTGCGTCACTGACGGTTCCGCCGGAGATCTTGCGTTTGATAACGACGGCGCGAATGTCGTTTTCCGAACCGTTGGTGTGGAGTGGGATCTCGGGGCGATCGAGAACGCGCAGGAGTTCATG
>NZ_JBHLYT010000127.1:0-2154 GCF_042431665.1 Mesorhizobium kowhaii | reverse complement strand
TCACCGAGATTTTCTTTTTCGGGGCCGCGTTGATCTTGGCGGCGCGGTCTTCCATCGCCTCAACGTGTTCCTCGTCCGATGCGAGGCGAATGGCATCGGCCGCGGTCTCGCGCGCCTCCTGCCAGGCCACCACCCACTCGGCCTCGATGCCGCGGCGCGAGGCATGCGGGAACAGCGACGCGATCGCGTGGCCACCGTACTCGCGCTTGGCCACGGCCTCGTCCCAGACATGCAGTTCGAGCGGATCCCGCACGATCAACGCCTGAAGCTGGATCGGAATCTTCATCGCCGACAATTCCTCGTCCCTCGCTAGAACCGCAATCGGACCGGCATGTACGAACAACGGAATCTCCCGCAGCGCGTCCCAACTGATCGCCATGCGCTGACGCACCTCTGGGTCGTTGCGCGCCAGTTCATCGGACAGGTGATCGACCGCCTGCCGGAAGTGCGCGCGCGTCCCATCGCCGATCTTGGGCCGTCTCGCGATCATCCGCGACGACCAAGGTGGGCTCGCTCCGCGTTACGCCTGTGAAGACTATGAACGACGCCAGTTCGCGAAGGTCGCAGGGCGGCGTCCAGAATTTCATTGCGGGTAGCGCCTTCGCCAATTGCGATCGAAGTTCGGATTCCTCGACCAGGAAAATCGGCCGCTCGGACTCCCAACGATCGCCGCAGTACAGCGGCAGGGTTTTCATGCGTTCGCGGTGCCGTCGCTCCGCTTCGGCCAGAAGCGGCTCCATGTAGCGATACACGTCGATCAGGCGTGACGTGACCCCCACGTCATACGCTTGCCCCGCCAGCGACTTCAAGAACGTAAGGCAGTCATCAAGCGTGGGCTCGCGCACATCCAAGGCCGACCAGAGGCTCGCAATGGCCGGTCCAACCGGCACGAAGCGCGAGCGGTCATGAAAGATATCCTTGCCGCGCATCAGCTCGTTTGGCCTTCGCCAAACATTGCCGCCGATGTGGATAAGCCCTTGGTTCTCCGTGAAAGCCTTGCGCAAATCCTGGGCGGTCATGTCGCCGATGCGGGTGTTCCACACGACCGCGCGGGGCACGTATTTCGCTATGTTGCGATAGATCGCCATGACCTGCGCGTCATCGACGGCCTCGACCCCATCGCGCGTCTCGCGCAGCAGTTTGACCAGATCGCTGACCCGCACCGAGGTGACCAACCCAAGCGTCGCCGCGAAGTCCGCAGTAAAATCCCCCAGATCGATGCCGACCGCGAAGCTGGTAACAGAGCGCTGTCTTCACGCGTACGCGATACTGCCCAAGTCAGGTGTTTGATCCTTGCTTAATCCGCCCCGATCCTGCCTCAGGCAGATCGGGAGACAGAGAATGAGGCGTAGCAAGAACACAGACTTCCTTGACGGCCGAGACTTCGCTGCGGAGGTACTCGGCGACGAGGGGTTCCGGCGTTGCCCGAACTATGTTGTTCAATTCCGACGCTTGCCGCATCAAGAAGCGGGAATTCCGCCCTTTTGGGAGTTGCACGTCCACAGCTCCCGGAACTCCTATACGGTCAACGTTGGCATTCCGGCCGACGAACTGGACTTTGCCATCCAGCGTCTGCCCGAGCCCTCTCCGGAAAGAGAAGGGGTCGTGTTCGTGCGGGTGGCAGCAGAAGTGATTCTTCCCGAAGACATCAGGCGGCTCTGCGGCGAAACACTTTTCGCCTTCCTGATCTACAAAGTCGTATCCGCTCCACCAGGATCATCCTTCAGGAATGGTCAGCGCTATAACGACGCCGATCTGGCGCGTCCGATCGGGTCAACCGAAGCGGACAAGGCGGCTAACGAGAGGCGGAAGCGAACTCTCCTGAATAGGTTTGCCGAGGAGCCAGAAGAAGGCTACTTGCCCTCCCCCCGGTTCTGACCCGTTTAAAAGTTGGCGCGTCATCGAACAGCAAGTCGCCGGCAGCCCCGCCGATGACGGCGTACTGCTCCTCGAAACCCGCGAAGTGCTCTACGAAGCGCTCGATGCCCTTCACCATTTGAAGTTCTCCAAGAGAGAGAGTCGGCAGCCAGCGCCACCCGTTCGTCGGGATTGAACCGCGCCGGGTTTTCCGGAGGCCGTTTCGTTTGAGTCACGCGGCTATGGCTGGTTCATCCAGCATGGCGTAGTAGCGTTCCTCGGCTTCGGCCGGCGGGA
>NZ_JBHLYT010000126.1:0-3272 GCF_042431665.1 Mesorhizobium kowhaii | reverse complement strand
CGGATCGATCAAAATGGCGGCCCTTGAACATGACAAACTCCCGGAAAGCAGGAGCAGCCGTCATGCAGCAATGACCTTTCCGAAAAGTTTGCGACGGAACCCCGGCGCTTGAGACATGGAGAAGCGAGACAGTCAGCCACCTTGTCTGGTCACAGCGCATTCCTTTCCAATGAGTAGCGAACTATAAGGGGAGTGCTGTTTGGCCATTCTCGATCCAGACTGCTCGCCAAGCGCTCCAGGATACATTTGTTCGTGGCTCTGGCGAGTCAGGGAAACGGCGCGCGCGTAATCGCCTTCCAAGTGGACGCGCAACACTGACGAATCAAGCTCCGTCACCACGTTTTTTAGTTCCCTGGAGACCGAATAAGCGCCGGTCCGTGCTATAAGTTGCAGGGCAAAATCGACGTCGCTTATAATGCATATGTCGGCCCTGTCGTTGTCCTCCATACAGACCGTGCCGACTTCATGCCGATCAAGCAGCGCGCGGAGGTTGTCGCGTTCGGCACGGCTGGCGGAGGATAACACCACCGCGTCGCGAGCCACTGTCACGGAACGGGCTTTTCCATCACCTGTTACAATCGTGCCCGTGACGGCTCCGTCGCTAGTGAGCGATTTGCACACAATGGTGACGCCGTGCTTTTCAGCGTAATCCACCGCCCTGTGATGAAGCACCTTTGCGCCATGTCGCGACATCTGTGCGATAGCTTTATAACCAATCTTTGGAATTAGTTGTGCTCCCGAGACAAGATAGGGGTCTGCTGTGTAGACACCTGGAACGTCAGAGTAAATTTCGCACGTACGTTCCCCGAGCATAGACCCGATTACAATAGCTGTCATATCTGAGCTGTTTCTACCAAGCATCGTTAACCTGCCGGCCCGATCAATCGCCTGGCCGCCTGCGGCGATGACAACGTCATGCTCGAGCAACGCAGTAGCGATTGGCTGAGGATCTGTCCTTTCTATGGATGCACGACCGAAGTCTGAATTCGTATGGATTCCTACGGCATAGCCGTTCAGAGAGGTTACCGGAATCCTTAAATGGCTAACAGCGGCCTCCAGCAGGCAAGCACTGAGCATCTCTCCCGTTGCGAGTGCCGCATCGAGGTTCGACGATGATGCTTGCGTGTTGATATCGAGCAGGACTGCCTTCAGCCTATCGGTTGTTCCTGACATTGCGCTGACCACGACAACAATTTTGTTTTCCTCTGCTGCTAGTCGATCTGCTATGTGGCCTGCAACTCGACCGTAGTCTCCAGGACGTCGAAAAGATGATCCCCCAAATTTCAATACGGTCGTATTCATGTTCCACCAATTAGGTTGTTGGCAATTGCAAGCTGCGCGATGAGGAACGCATTAAGGGCAGCCCCGACCTGGAGATTGTCTGCGACCACCCAGATCCAGAGCCCGCACTGGTTCCCAGGATTTCCTCTAACCCGCCCAACATGAACATCCGAAGGATTTTCCAGAAAGCGCGGCATCGGATACTCTATGCGAATTCCGCTTGGGTAGAGCCGAACACCGGGCTCGTTCGTTAGTAGGTGATGAACCCGCTCGAGGCGAACCGGCTCTTTGAACTCAAGATATACCGCCTCGGAGTGCCCATTCAATACGGGAACTCGAACGCAAGTGGAGGTTATCTGGAGTTGAGGCAAACTCAAGATTTTTCGAGACTCTTCAGTTAGCTTGCGCTCTTCAACGGTCACACCTTCCGGGGTCATCTCGCCAACTTGCGGTATTACATTAAAAGCAAGAGAGAAAGGGAAACGCCTAGCGCTTGGTCCCGAGCGTCCTTTCAGGGCGCTTCTGGTACCATCCAACAGCTCGTCAATCCCAACTAGGCCGCCCCCCGAAGCGGCCTGGTAGGTGGTCAGGATGATCTGATTAATACTAAATGCGGTTACCAGCGGCCTCAGCACCCGGACCAGCTGGATCGTGGAACAATTTGGGTTTGCGACGATATTCGACTGCGGGCGAGCGGCAAGCGCTTCCGGGTTAACTTGCGGTACAATAAGTGGCACATTAGAGTGCATTCTAAAGGCGTTCGAGTTGTCAATCACAAGAGTGCCTGCGGCAGCGAAGCGAGGTCCCCATTCGGTGCTTATTGTGCTGCCCGCGGAAAAGAATGCGATGTCGGCGGAGGTATTGCCACTTTCGCCGAGTGGCTCGACGATGCAGATCCCATCACGGAACTTCAACTGACGGCCGCTCGAATTGCGGGACGCTAGCAACCGCAACCGGGAGATAGGAATTTGGCTAGACTCCAGCAACTTTATTAATTCCGCCCCTACGGCTCCGGTCGCACCAACAATAGAAATATCGAAAGCTCTCATGACATCTCTCATGTAGACATTGAGGTAAACGCGTTCCGCCGGGGTAGTCTGTGCAGCAAAAGAGGCAACGCCGCAGCGTCATCTAGTACGTAGTCGACGCCGAGTGAAAGCAATTGCTCTTTCGTTTTGGCTGCCTGATCTCGGGTAATTCCAAGATTGCCGCCTACTATAATTGGGCAGGCGATAAGAAGATTGTTTTTTGCATCCTTTATTGACTTCAAATCCTCATAGGCGTGGCCGTTCAGGCTGCCTATAACTATCGCGTCCGCGTAAGGATGTGACTGGAACGCGGACACGAACTCGTCGACGGGCGTGCATGCGCCGAGGTTGATAACATCAAATCCGGAGACGCTGAGTTCATATTCAATGAGCTTGTTCGCCACCACATGAGCGTCACTCTCGGCGACGCCGAGAATGATGATCCGGCTTCCAGAGGGCTGTTCGATGCCAGGTCGCAGCCTAGCAGATAAGTTCATTGGTTCCTCCATTCGTTGTTCCTGCGTTGAGATCGACTTTAAGCTCCCCATTGGGCGTGGCCAGCTCACCGCACACAGTATGCAGAGATGTAATTTTAAAAAACTACGAGAGTTGGTAGGGAAGTACGCCTCCGGCGAGGGCCGCCTTGCGCGAACATGGCCCGGTAGCGAGGCTGCGCTCTTGAGGTCGTCCTTACGAGCGTAGTCAGCACAGCAGTAGCCAGATGACGGTGTTGACCGGGCCGGAACGCCGTCGTCGTTGGAGTGAAGAGGATCAGTGCCGGATACTGGCCGCAGCATTCGCGCCGGGGCCACGGTGGCGGCGGTGGCGCGTCAGTACGATGTCGCGACCAGCCTGATCTATGGTTCTGTCGCAAATCGTGATTTCGGTCACGACGCGACGCTTTCGCGCCAATGATCAGGCGGCAAGGATCTCGAACTGCTCGGCAATTGAAGGGCATGGATT
>NZ_JBHLYT010000125.1:0-1538 GCF_042431665.1 Mesorhizobium kowhaii | reverse complement strand
AATCCATGCCCTTCAATTGCCGAGCAGTTCGAGATCCTTGCCGCCTGATCATTGGCGCGAAAGCGTCGCGTCGTGACCGAAATCACGATTTGCGACAGAACCATTGGAACAGGGCAGGCGCAGCCCGATGCCAATTACCCGAGGATCGTCAGCAAGATCGGCAAGGCTCCCCCGCAGTACCCGGACATCGATGACGAGTGACGACGCACCGTGCCGCATCGAAAGGGTGGGTAATTACTGGGGATCGGCACCCCGGAGGCCGAGCCGACAGGTCCGCGCTTCGGCGCAAGCTGGCTCGTCGCGCCCTGCCTGGCGTCAAGCTTGTCGTCTCCGCCCCGTGGCATCAAGGCGGCGGTCTCGAAGATGCTCTGCGCCACCCTGCACAGCGAGGGCATTCGAAACGGCCTCTATCAAATTCATTTGACTTGCGAAATCGTTGTTTCTCTTGAAAGTTGGCGATGCTTGAACACAAAGAGCGCAACCAGCCTGAACTGTACCTGTACGACTCGCCTAAGGATCTGGATCCCGACAAACACATAGTGCGCTGATCATTCCGGCACAGGCCGGCTAGGGCGGAGAGCAATGCCATCAGTACACCGCTGAAGCGTCTCTAACAGTTCGTCGCGCGTCAGCCAAACGAGCCAATCGTCATCATCTATCCCATACGCGGGCAAGTGCAAGACTGATCCGTGTGGCTCTCTGTGTGGATATCCGTACTGATCGACTACGCCTTTTTCGATGAGCCAGCCAGAAGTCAGCGCATAAATGAAATCTGGGGACCATTTAGCCCATGCTAGTCCGAATGCGATGCGACCGATAAAGGTAGCGAGTCCGCAGCCTCTAAAGTCTTTGCGTAACCAGACGTCGCCGTGATACGCGACCAGTCCGGTTAGTTTGCGAGCACTGGGCGCGTCGCAGCGAGACGAGGAACCGGGCCCGGCTTTGAGGTCAGGAGCCTCGAACCAGGCTTTGAGCGACACAAGGTGCTCAGCAACGTCTGATTTGGAAAGATGATCTAAACGCATTGCCTGAACATGCGCCACCGCTCCATTCCGATCCCGCCCGACGATCCAAAAGGCCTTTCCGGGCGCAAGATCAGAACAATCCGGACGGAATCTTGGGTACGTCGGAGACTTCCCGGGAAGTCTGCTGGTAATGCTGACATACTCCTCAAAATTGTCGCCCATGGTAATATGAAGGCCTGACTTCCGCCCCAGCTCGTCAGCTGCACAGATGTACTTCGAAACCGATAGCGTCGTTATATCGCGCTGCATACTGATGCACCCCTCATTCGCGCATTGATCCTAGACGGCTTATAGAGCTCTCGGGTAAGCACCGATACTACTGCACTCGGTAGTTGACGTGGTCGCTGACAGCTCCGAAAGCGGTTCCGTCGCAAACTTTTCGGAAAGGTCATTGCTGCATGACGGCTGCTCGTATGCATACGCTGGAGGCCGCCTACTGACGCGTAGCTTGAGGCGATAGTGTCCGCTTAGATTAAGTGGACGCTTGGCGAATGAAGTATCTGGCTATGGAAC
>NZ_JBHLYT010000124.1:0-15717 GCF_042431665.1 Mesorhizobium kowhaii | reverse complement strand
CTCCCAGACCTTGACCCGCATCGCTCAGCGCTGGCCCGCAGCCAAAATCGAAATGCTCATGCCCTGGAACTTCAAACCAGACGCCGTCAGCTAACCGCTTACGGCCGACCAGTGATCTGCGGCTTCGAAGTGACGGGCAATTATCACCGACCCATCGCATGGCGCCTGGCTGAGGCTGGGTTCGAGGTGCGGCTTGTGTCGTCGCTGGCGCTCGCCCGAACGCGGGAGGCTTTGCACAACAGTTGGGACAAGAACGATCCCAAGGATGCGCAAGTTATTCTGCACATGCTGAGAATCCAGGCGACGCAGCGCTATCACGATCCGCTCCGCGCCGGCATCAACGACGTACAGGAACTGTCGAAGACGCATGAAGCAATCGCAGAGCCAAGACCGAGATCCAGCACCGCATCCTGACGCACTACCTGCCGCTGTATTTTCCCGAGATCGACCGCTTCAGGGGAAACAGTCGCAGCGATTGGTTCTTCGCATTCCTCGATGCCCTTCCGACGCCGGCAAGTATCACGACGCTGACGAAGGAGGCGTTCGTAAAAGCCGCCTGGATGTCGTCGGCCGCAAGTCAGCAAGACACAGATTCTAATGGATATTTATGAGACGGCGAACACATCGATCGGACTGCCGTTGCCGCTTGATGCCCCTGCCATTCGTATGTTCCGCATGGTTGTCGCGGAGGCCCGCAGCCTGTGCGGGCTGGATCTCTCAACCCAGCAGTCCGGTCAATATCGCGGTCAGACCCGGCTTTCAAAATTCGGCAATGCTCTACTGCGCCGCACCCTGTGGATCGCCGGACAGGTCGCTATCCGTCAGCGCGAGAATGGTTTCCGCCACAAGTTCGAGCGCTATATCGCAAAAGATCGCGACAACCCCGATTTGCGCCGCAAGGCGATGACCGCAATTACTGCCAAGATGGCGCGCGTCGTGCACGCTGTCATCAAGAGCGGTGCAGACTACCGGCCCTTCGTCGAGGGGCGGGTGCCAGGTGGAAGGACCTCTGTCAGCTAGGGCCGTGAGGGCATCGCTGCGATGACCCTGTAGATAATGTTCGGGTCTTCTACCTGGATCAGAAGCTCGTATTGAGGACGGTGAGGGCCGCCACCCCGCGTACCCTGTGTTTGCTATGGACGAGACCTTTTCCGTTGCCGGTGGAAGCCGCCTGGTTCGACCATCCGACTTGACGAGCGTCATGCAGCGAGAGCATGCTGACGGACAGAGAGACTTTGCCCTGCTCACACCATTTCCTTCCGCTCTTAGGACGTTGTCGCTTAGCCACTCGATCGTGTTGGTCAGCCGGTTGACCTGGCCGAAGCGGATTTTTGACAGCGGTGATGCTGAGGTCGCGCACGTCCTTACCTTTGATGCCTGTGTGGTGGCAACATGGGCACGGCCTCGCGGTCGCAGCAGTCGAGCGCGAAAGCGACGCGAACCTTCTCGCCATTGTCGCAGCCGATCTCGGCCCGTCGGGCACCATTGGACTCGGGAGGGCGGCCAATTCGGCCGTGATCCACGGCCCCTCGAACGCCCGGCGATGTTGGGGCGGGCGAGGCCATCGTCTCGCATACCGCCTTCATCGGAAACCATCCCTTGCCAGCGACAGCGACCACAACACCTGTTTTTTGATCCCGCCGCTTCTCTTTGCCAAGCAGGCTCTGCAACTCGCGCACTGGTTCTGGAGCGCGCGAAAGCCAGCCGAGAAGCGTCTAATGGCCGGCTTTGGGCGAATGCCCAAATATCTAATGGCACTTGAACCTCTTCGTCGGGCGCCTCAAGATTCCTACCGCTGCAGCCAGACGCCTAGACCGGTTCGAACAGCTGTCTCGAACAACGCGCTGGCGACTGCAAGGTCGGCAAGGGCAAAGCCCGGAAATAGAAAGAGCGTGCGCTGGCTTGGATCCGAAGAACGGCCTCGCGCAACTCCGCTCGCCAGCATTGCCAAATCCGAATCAAAGGGGCCGGGATAGGCGAGCTTGGATCGGTTTTCTGGATCCTCTGCCTGGGCGCGATCGTCCACGACGCGAAGATCGAATACGTTGAAAGTTTCGACGCGCCATGACCGACCGAGGTCGACCGCGCTGACGAAGCTGCCTGGACGCAGTATGGTGGCATCGAGGAAGGGAGTAAGCGTAGCGGTCCCGGGCACTGTCGTAATGACGATGTCACAGGCGAGCGCGTCATCGGCCGCCGTGGTATCGCGGCTTTGTAGACCCTTCTCTCGTGCGATGATCGCCAACCGGCCCGCTGAGGTTGCGTTATGATCGAAGCAAACTGCTTCGGCCAATCCGGGGAAAAGATCGTACATTGCATCAAGGTGTCCAAGCGCCTGTTGGCCGCAGCCTACAAAGCCAATGGATGTACTATCCGGGCGCGCGAGATATTCCGCCGCAAGTGCCGACATGGCGGCGGTGCGTAAAACCGTTAGGCTGTTGCCGTCCATAATAGCTAGAGGTTGTCCAGTATTAAAATCACTGAGGATAACAAGACCGTTAACGTTCGACAGCCCTCCTCCGGGATTTTCAGCTACGATGCCGACCCATTTGGCGGCTGCATAAGGAGGCTCGGGCGAGGCTGCGCACAGCGATTGAAAAAAATGTCCAGGAGCGATTGCGAGGGTTTGTTTCGGACGCACTTGAACTCGGTGTTGCGCGTGCAAACGGAACGCTCGAGCCAGGCTCAGGCGTAGATCGGCTGGATTGGGCCTAAGGGCCGCGATTTCAGCCCCGTTGAGGTAAAGCAACTGATTATTCATAGCCGACTCTCCTCAGGCGTCTGCGGGTTTAATCACAGTGAGATTAACCTTGGCTGCGACTTATTTACCGGGGGGAGATTTGCTTGATAAAGGTTGTGTGCGTCAAGTTCTGCAAAAGGGACGGCCATGGAACTGGTCATGCGGCTTGGCAGAGTGCGAGCTTCTTGTGCTCGCGCAGGTCGTCCATGTCGATGTAACGGTTGGCCTCCATCCAGTTTTCATTGGTTTCGACGGCGAGCGCTCTGACCAGGCGCAGGCAACTCTCGGCATTGGGGAAGATGCGCACGACGTAGGTGCGCCGGCGGATTTCCTCGTTGATGCGTTCGAGCATGTTGGTGCTCTTCAGATGCTTGTGTAGTGGCGCGGCAGGCGAAAGAAGGTCTGCCGAGGTAGGGTTGAAAACGCGCGGCCTCTGGGACAGCGTCGGCCACCTTGGACTGCCCCTCGCGCTGCAATTCGCGTCCTTTAACCCGTTGGGTCGCCAGACCCGATTACTGACCGCCCACGGCGCCAAGCCACTCGGCACGATCATCTCACGGCACCAAGTTCACCTCGAGCGCGATCCTCGCCTGGTCGCCGCCTACCAACGGGACGAATTGGAGCCCTTTTGTCACGTTCGACCATGGCGCGCGACTGGAGTCCACAAGCGCGCACGATCCGAAGGTTGCAGCGCGTATACGGAGCTTTTAATGATCAGGGGCCGAGTCCCGTTCAGACTGGTGCTTCAAATCGAATCGATGGCCGGCATCGTGGAAATACGCAGCAGGCCATTGCCCGAAAGGGATTGAACCAAAGCATAGGAGATCGAGCCAATCCTTACCCAAATCCACAACAATGATTTCGCGTCATCCGATACTCTAGGGGGACGTATCTCGTTCGCCCGCGAGCTCGTCAAACTAACAATGGCACAGGCCGCATGCCGACTTGGTGTCGACAAAGCATGCTGGAAGGCGTGGGAATGCGACCGCGCCGCGCCGCAATCCAATCGCCTTGCCATGATGGCGGGCATCCTGGCTGTGAGCCCCTCATGGCTGTTGTCGGGAATAGGCGCCGGTCCATTGGAGCTGAAGTCGAACGACGGCGCAGCGCTGCTGCGAGAGCTGCAAATCGCCTCTTCTGACGCAGTGGCTTCGCAAAAACGTGTGCAAGAAATCGTTGCGTTACTCGGGTCGGTTCCGGTAGGGGCGAAATGCCACTCCAAGTGCCGGTGAAGCCCGGCGGAGGGCATCGCCAGACCTGAAGCAGTGCCGCCAACCAGACAGCTAGACCCAATTGCTGCAAGGCCTAGGCATGAAGCATCGCGGATGGCTCTGTGGGCGCCGAAATCATCGGGATCAGGACGCTTCTGGTGTTCGGTACCGGACAATTCGCCCTCTCGGAACGGTGGGAAAGAAAGTTGAGGTCCCGAATGTTTCCCTTGAGCACACTCGCGCCCACTTGCCGCGCCTGCAGGAAAACGGGCGTCGTTGACGGACTTGTGCTCGTGGATCCCGAGGGCCTCGAATTCCAGCCGGCAAATCTGGCGGACGTGTGCCCCGATGCGCCTGCGGCGGGGTAAGACTCCGAAGCCCTTCTGGTCGTCGGATCGGCCGATTATCTCGACCACGAAATCGAGGTAGGTAGCCTTCCATGAGCTTGAGCCGATCGTAGCCGCAGTCGGCGAAGGTCTTTCACCCAGGGCCAGTGGGGGGCAGAGAGGCCCGTCTACTGAACGAGTTGGTTGGCGGTCAGATAGATAGGACTTTGCTGAAAAAGATCGTGGATACGAAGCGCCGGACCAGCCCCTTCGCTCTCCCCCCTGATCCGTTCGCGCAAGCGCCCTCAACCTCTCGCAGGGGCGAAGCCAACGGCCGAGATCACCTGAAGTCTTCCGAAAGATCGGACTGCGTTCACGAACTTCCGGCGCTCGTCCTCAGCGCAGACGTATAGCATTACATCACTTTCGCAGTCGGTGTGTCAGGCCTGTTTGTCGGGCCGAACCAGATCCGTGTGGCTAACGCCGAGGGCCAATGCAAGCTCATAGATCGTGATGATTGTTGGATTTCTTCGGCCTTTCTCCAAACCGCTGATGTACTGCTGGCTGAACCCGGAAATGTCGGCAAGCTGCTCCTGCGTCAGGTGCTGCCGTTGCCTGATCTTCTGCACATTCCGTCCGACCAACCTGCGCATATCCATGCAGGAAAGCGAGCGGATTGAGCGGTTTGAGTTTATCAACTATAATATGTAATTCACATTCAGCTCATGAATCCGCTGGCGAGGGGCTTCGCGGAGGCCATTTTTCCGGAGGTAGAATCGAGCGATGTTACAGCCTAAATCGAACACCCCGATCGCCGATGAAGCCCCCTGGTCGGAAAGCCTCACGGCTTACGACAAAGAGCATTTCACGATCTATATGCAGCTCCTGGACGCATCCGCTGACGACGCCAGCGAAGAGGAAATGGCGCATCTGATCCTCGGCATTGATCCGGCAAAGGAACCGGAGCGCGCCCGAAAGGCTCTCCGCAGTCATCTCGACCGTGTGAACTGGATTGTGACCACCGGCTACAAGGAACTGTTCGGCAGCTGACGAATTGCGCGGTGCTCGATTTTCAAAACGAACTCCCGGCGCCCGCCATTCACAAGCGCCCGGCCAGTGGCGGGGTAGACTGATGCAGCCATGCAGATGATGACGGGCATTTTCAGTCGACCTGGACCCGCAGTTCGCTGCTACGGCAATTTTCCCGGCGCGAAGCCTCCCCAGGCGAGCCCGTCGAGAACCTGGGGGACGTCCGCAGATGTCGGCCACGCGCTTCCGGCTGAAACAGGGTCTTTGGCCGGCGTCCGTCCGCACTGAGACTGCCGAGCTGCCCAGGGGGGCCAGACTACGTCGACATGGAGGTGGACGGACAACAAAACGCCAACGCTCGACACGACAAGCTGGACGTCCTAGTCAGTACGTATGGGCATTCTATTCGGCTTGAACACCAGCATACTGCGGTATCACGCCTGAGATAATTAGCCACGAACGTCCCAACATGCCAAGCTGAGGCGCGGCACAATGATTTCAAGCAAGTTTCCAGCATTGCCATGCGGCCCCAATCCTGCCCGAATGCCGATTGCCCAGCCAGTCTGACCGAGCAAGATGAGAGTGTAGCCGTATGACTCTTCATCCCACCAATCCGGCTTGTCGGCTGCATTCCCAAATCCATGAGCTAAGCTCGCATAGAGCACGGAGGCGTCGGTCAGGTATCACGCGGCCATCGAGTCTAAATAAAAATGTTGCGGCTTCTGAGCGTCAAAGGAATCAATCTAATTTCATATCGACCCTTTCGTCCGACAGGTCCCAGTCGAGCCTGGCCCTTGAAACCTCGGTACCACACACGCCCACTGGAGAATGCGCCAGCCGAGACAGCCGGTGTACAGGCACAGGCGGAACCAAATGACGAAATTCAGTTCTTAAAGAATTGAAGACTGTGAGGAGGCCAGCAGCGCTATGGCCTGGTTTTGGGTGCGCACGCCGAGCTTCTTCTTGGCGTTATCAAGATGGAAAGCGGCGGTGCGCGGCTTGACGCCCAAGATGCAGCCCATGTCTGAGGCAGACTTGCCGCGCGCTGCCCATTGCAGGCACTCATATTCGCGGAGTGTCAGCAAAACGCCGTCGACCATTCGATTGCCCGAGAGTTTACGGCGAACATGTATGTGAAAGTACGTCGCCATGAGTTGGAGCGCCTGCTCATGCTTCTCGGCAGCGCGCATGAACGCAGAATTGGGCTCATCCGCAGCAAAGGTCATTGCTGCAACGCCGCCCCTGCGATCGACAATCGGAATCGTCAATCCGCAACAGATGCCAAACTCTGCCGCTTCAGCAAACAGCCTTTGCTGAACCTGCGATATCCCAACGCCACGAAGATCCGGCTCCCATATAAAAGGACATCCGCCACACCGCGCACGCAAGACGATTGGATCGAGTTTATGATACCGGTTTCGCAGATAGTACGCGGTCCAGGAAGGCGGATAATTCGAGATCAGCCTGGGCTCGCCGGAAGGTTGCAGTGGCAAGGACAGATAAGCAAACGTGAGTAGATCAAGTCTCAAGGCCACGCTGGCCATTGCTTCGCGGAAATCTGTCTGATCGACACTCTCCGACAGCTGTTTCAGGAATGTCTCGAAGATAGCTGGCAGGTCTCTCGTCATTATCCTGACTCAATCCCTCCGTCTGTCTGCTGCGCGCCACCCGGTTTGTAGACTCCATCGCAAGCCGGCCCGCACAAACGTGGCCGGGCTTTGTCTGAGATGCTGTTGTATCCGCCAACACAATAATGCAAGCAAAGTCTTTCTTGGATGAAATGAAATACAATCGCGAGAAGTCATCCTGCGCCACCACTGGTCATCGGCATCGAAAATCGTCGTCAATCCGGTGATTGCCACGTGAACGTCCGTCGGGACGAAGAAGAGGACATTGGATAGATGACGCTAATGATCCAGAACGCATCGTTACATTGTCATAGAAAGGGGCCGCTGTTCTGCGCTAAATTGAAATAACTATCATCTTAAGCCGGGCCCAACCCAAGCCGGCACTGTCCCCCGGCACTTCTGCGGCGACATCCCATTGAAGGCTCTGAAACACTTCGCGAAGTGCGAAGCCGACATGAACCCGCAGGCCATGGCAACGTCGATGATGGGCATCCGCGTGCCTTCGATCAGGCGCTTCGCATGGTCTGTGCGAATCCGGAGATAGTGACGCACCGGCGGAAGTCCGATATGGGAAGCGAACAAGCGTTCCAATTGGCGCCGCGATACTCCGGCCCTTTGCGCGACCTCGTCCATTGCCAGCGGGAACTCCACATTTTCTTCCATTATCCGCATCGCCATCAGAAGTTTGTCGCTCACCCCCGCGAATGCTAGACCTGATGGCCCCGTCTGGCGGTTCGATCCTGAGCGCTGACCTTCGACCGTTGCGAAATCGACCTCATCCACGCTGTCCCAAAGCCGTTCCAGAAATCTTTCGAAAACAGGTTGCATGTCTGTCCTTGTGTCTTCGGCAACTTGCTTGCAGGTGGCAGCGACTCCAGGTGGACTTGCAACGTCTCAAAAATGCGCCCTGCCGGCGGGGAGGTGCACCGGCAGGGCTCGCCGCCCAAAGGCCGCGGTCAAATGGGAGGACCGGACAGCAGCGGCAAAAAAACTGGTGGGGGCCAGCAAAGATTATACTGCGCCTTCGGCTTTTAGCGCGCGGAACGTCGTGTCAACCGATTTCGCGGTGGCGTCGACGATGATGTCCACCTCGTCCCTGGTGATGATCAGTGGCGGGGCAAAGCCGAGGATATCGCCATGCGGCATGGCCCGGCCGATGACCCCATTCTCAAGCAGAGCAGCGGCGGCACGCGCCCCCACCTGGAGTTCGGGCTCAAACGGTACGCGCGCTTTGGGATCTCGCATCAGCTCTACGGCAGACAGGATTCCGACGCCGCGAACTTCGCCGACAATAGGATGTCCCTCCAATTCGGCTTTCATACGGGACAGCCAATAGGGCCCGACATCGCGAACATGCTCCAGAATGTTTCTTTCCTTAAGCACTTGAATGTTGGCAAGTGCGGCCGCCGCGCAAAGCGTATGACCGGAATATGTCCAGCCATGACCGAGAGGTCCGTGCTTCTCCGTTCCTTCTTCCAGGACCGACCAGACGCGGTCGCCGATAATCGACCCGGAAATGGGGAGGTAGGCGGAACTCAAGCCCTTGGCGATGGTGACGAAATCCGGACGCATACCATAGAGGTGGGAACCGAATTTCTCACCAGTTCGCGCGAAACCGCAAACCACTTCATCGGCGATCAGAAGGATATCGTACTTATCCAGCACCTTTTGAATGGCCGTCCAGTACCCCTTTGGAGGCGGAACGATGCCGCCGGTCCCAAGTGCCGGTTCTCCGATAAAGGCTGCAACCGTATCTGGGCCCTCAGCAAGAATAAGGATTTCAAGTTCGTCGGCACAGCGCTTGGAGAAGGCTTCCTCAGTTTCGCCCTCATGCGCCTGGCAATAGTAATGTGGCGTCGTTGTATGGCGCACCAGGCTCAAAGGCAGGTCGAAAAACTTGTGAAAGAACGGAAGGCCCGTCAGGCTACCGGTGACCAGCCCGGAACCGTGATAACCGCGATGTCGCGAGATGATCTTCTTCTTTTCAGGGCGGCCGAGAATGTTATTGTAGTACCACACCAGCTTGATGTTGGTTTCGTTGGCGTCGGAACCGGAAAGACCGAAATAGACCCTTCGCATGTTCTGGCCGAAATATTCGACGACTGCCTCCGCCAGGAGAGCAACCGGCTCCGTGCCCTGGCTGGCGTAGACATGGGCGAACGGCAACTCGTGTGCTTGCCGAGCAATGGCGTCGGCTATCTCGGTGCAGCCATACCCCATATTGACGCAATAGAGCCCGCCAAAACCGTCGAGGCTTTTTCGGCCTTCAGTATCCCAGATGTAGACGCCTTCCGCTCTCGCCATGATCCGATTTGGCGTCTCGCCGCGGCTGTGCTTGGCTAAGTGCGTAGACGGATGAAAGACGAAGTTTCGATCCTTCTCCCGGAGTTGCTCGGTTCCCAGATTGCTCAAGCTCATCGTTCCTCTCCTCGCGATCAGTCGGCGGAAACACTCGGCCGCCGCCTATTTAGGAACTAGCATACCGACAAACACCTCCCGAATTTCGCGGGAATGCACGTCTTTCGCCGACGAATTCTCGGAATCGGCATCAAACGCCGTGAAAACGACGGCTTCGAGGATTTACCGTTGCCTCAGAGCGGACAAGGGGATCGGTGAATTGGATTTCACTGGTTTCGTCACGACAAGGCTGTAGTATTGATCGATACCCAAGCCTGCCTGCAGCAATCCCTCCATGAAATCCTGATACGCAGCCATGGAAGGAGATGAAACACGCATCAAATAGTCGATCCGCCCCCCGATGGCCCAGCAGTCCAGGATTTCCGGAATCTCTTGGATCGCAGTCTCGAAGTGCCGTTGATCCTCGAGGCGATGGCGATCCAGAACCACCTCCACCATTATAGAGATGAGGCCCCCGATGAGGGCTGGACTGAGTCGCGCATAGAACCCCTCAATGATCCCTGCGGCTTGGAGCACACGGAGCCGCTCCGAACAGGCCGACGCCGAAAGGTGAACACGCTTTGCGAGCTCGCTTTTCGAAATCCGACCATCTGACTGGATCTCCGAGAGAATGCGGACGTCCCAAGCGTCTAGGCGCACAGGAGAGGGTTTCGACTTCATGACCTTTTGCTCTCAAGCGGTGGTCGACAGCGCAATTAGTGCCAACCAATTCTATCATTGATTGAAGGAATGCAGTGGGCGTCATTCGTCCTCGGCCCGAAATGCGTCAGTGCGAGGTTGTCGAAAGTCGGGTCACCGAGAGCGTAGAAAAGTTGGGCTATTGCCCCTTCCCTAACCGGGCATTTGGAGAGGGGTGATCGCCTGTCGGCGGCGACCTCGTCGTAAATAGATAGCGCATTTTTTGGTATCTCCGGTGCTTGACTTGATTGGCACCCTCGAAAGCACCCGAGCGTCGATTGTATGGGCGGCAGGTCGATGCAGCGTTTACATCCGAGCATTTGGCATCCAGAGCGACTTGAAGGCCTTTCTTATCTGGCTCGCCGAGGAGCTGAACCACAAAATGCCGCTTGTGTTACCGATGCCGCACAAAATCCTGCGCGGGAGTCTGGCCGGATCGCGAAGCCGGGAAGTCTCAAACGCCGATGCCGCGGGCGATGCTGTCGGCTGCCATGCGCTTGCGCCACTCAAGAGGCCCGGAATTGTGAATGGAGTTTCCCTCAACATCGACAGCCATGATGACCGGCATGTCCTGGACCTCGAATTCATAGATCGCTTCCATGCCCAGGTCTTCAAAGGCAACGATGCGCGCCGCCTTGATCGATTTTGAAATCAAGTACGCAGCGCCACCCACTGCGATGAGATAGGGCGCCTTGTGTCTGACAATCGACTCGATCGCCGCCGGTCCCCTCTCCGCTTTGCCGACCATCGCATATAGCCCAGTCTCGGAGAGGATCTTGTCAGTAAAACCGTCCATCCGGCTGGAGGTTGTTGGGCCGGCCGGCCCGACGACCTCATCCCTCACTGCGCGGACGGGTCCGACGTAGTAGATCACGCGCCCCCGCAGATCGACCGGAAGCGGCTCGCCGGCATCGATCAAATCGACCATTCGCTTGTGGGCGGCGTCACGGCCCGTCAGCATCTTTCCGGAAAAAAGTAGGGTTTCACCGCAGCGCCACGATGCCGTCTCTTCCTTTGTGACCGCATTGAGATTGACCCGCCGGACGCCAGTTGCGTGCAAATCCTCATGACCGATCTGGGGCCATTCGGAAAGGTCAGGCGGCTCAAGCCTGATGGGTCCAGAGCCGTCCAAGGTAAACGTAAGGTGTCGGTTGGCGGCGCATTGCGGAATGAGTGCCACGGGCTTGGATGCCACATGAGTAGGATAGGTCGCAACCTTGACGTCAACGACTGTCGTCAGACCCCCGAGGCCCTGGGCTCCGATACCGAGCGCATTAATGCGTTCATAAAGCTCAATCCGCAGTGCCTCCTCAGCGCATGATGGCCCCCTGCCGATCAAATCCGACATATCGATAGGTTCGTTCATGGCCTCCTTGGCCAGCAGCATCGCCTTTTCAGCGCTACCACCGATGCCGACCGAGATCAGGCCGGGGGGGCACCATCCGCTGCCCAGGGTCGAAACTGTGTCGACCACCCAGTCGGCAACGGACGCGCTGGGGTTAAGGGTGGTGAAACGCGCCTTGTTTTCCGATCCGCCCCCTTTTGCGGCGATGGTGATTTCAATCTGGTTGCCTTGCACAAGGTCGACGTGGACGACTGCCGGTGTGTTGTCGCGGGTGTTCAATCGTGCGGCGAGCGGATCCGAGACGATCGATGGTCGAAGGGGATTGTCGGGGTCGAGATAGGCTCGGCGGACGCCCTCATTCACAAGGTTAGCGAAACTGGCCGTTGATTTGATGCGGACGCCCATGCCAACCTTTGCAAAGACCACCACGAGACCGGTGTCCTGGCAGATCGGGCGCCGTCCGAAGGCCGCCATGCGGGAGTTCAGCAAAATCTGACCGATGGCGTTCTTAGCCGACGGACTCTGCTCCCGCGCGTATGCCTGCGAAAGGTATCGGATGTAGTCGGGGGGATGGTAGTACGAGATATACTGAAGGGCGTCACCGACGCTCTTTGTAATATCCTTGCCGGCAATGGTCCGTGTTTTTTTATCCACGAAATCTCATCCCAATGACCCGAGCCCGTTGACAAGTTTCAGGCTTTGGAAGCTCCGCAATCCCTGCTCGCCCCCCTCATATCCATAGCCGCTTTGTTTGACGCCCCCATATGGTGCATCTGCGGAAACCCCTTTCAGGTAATTTACACTGATCGCGCCTGCCGAAAGACCGCCGATCAGCGCCCGTTTTGCATCGGTGGCGCCGGTGAAGAAGTAGGCAGCCAAGCCATACTCAGTGGCGTTGGCTTCGTCGATTGCCTGCTCGATCGTGTCGAACGGCGCCACGGTGAGGATCGGCCCGAACGGCTCGTCATGAAGCACTTTCGCATCTTTTGGCACCCCTGTCAGGATGGTCGGCGGCCAGAAAAAGCCCGGCTGGTCGAGGCGGGTGCCGCCGGTTTCGACGCGGGCGCCGCGATCGACCGCATCCTCGATCAGACGCTGCATGGCCTCGATTCGCCGCGCGTTTGCCATTGGACCCATGTCCGTCGCCGGGTCGTCAGGTGGGCCGATCTTGATTTTGCGGGCGACTTCGGTCATCCGGGACAGGAATTCCTCATAGAGAGGCCGCGCGACGAGGATCCTGCTGGGCGCATTGCAGCTCTGGCCCGCGCATTCGAACTTGTATTCCGAAATTGCCGGTATGGCTTTTGCCAGGTCGGCATCCTCGCATACAACAACCGGGGAGTGCCCACCGAGTTCAAGAATGCACCGCTGCAAGTTATTCGCGGCGAGCTTGGCCAGCTGTTTTCCAACCTCGGTTGAGCCCGTGAAAGTTAGCACCTTGACG
The DNA here is from genome assembly GCF_042431665.1 of Mesorhizobium kowhaii. Taxonomy (NCBI): domain Bacteria; kingdom Pseudomonadati; phylum Pseudomonadota; class Alphaproteobacteria; order Hyphomicrobiales; family Phyllobacteriaceae; genus Mesorhizobium; species Mesorhizobium kowhaii. The sequence continues at coordinate 2,898 of NZ_JBHLYT010000124.1, read as the reverse complement.
ATCGGCGAACTGAGGAGATGCCGGGATATTTGCACAGGCACACCAAAGACGAGATTGACCACGCCGTCCGGAATACCCGCTTGTCGCAAGGCTTCGACGAAATGAACGGCAGCGCTTGGTGTCTCTTCAGCTCCTTTGAGGATCACCGGGCAGCCCGCCGCCAAAGCAGGGGCGAGCTTGCGGGCGATGAGCACGGCGGGATAGTTCCAAGGCGTAAAGGCAGCAACGACGCCAAGGGGCTCGGGGACGATCATCCGGTTCGGGCCCATCGGAACAGGGGCCGACAGCTCTTCGGCGTGCGTGCCGTTCCACTCCAATGTTTCAACAGCGCGCGCGTATTCACCGGTCGCTTCGGCAATCGTCTTTCCCTGTTCGGTCGACAAATCCTTCGCTGCGTCTCCCACCTTCGTGGCAAGTATCCTGGCGGCCGCCACAAGGATTTCGCCACGGTCTTTTGGCGTCCGTGAGGACCAAGCCTTGCGGCTTCGCTCTGCAGAAGCGATGGCCTCATCCAGATCCGACACCGTCGCCACCGCCACCGAGGCAAATTTTTTCTCTGTCGCCGGATTGGTTACCGGCAGAGTGGTTCCGTCGCTACCGTCTCGCCACCTACCGTTGATGAAAAGCTGATAGCTCGTGGCGTTGGACATCCCATGCTCCGCTTAACTGAATTCTTGCCAGTGCGAGACCATCCATATCCGGACCATGGGCTCGCCTCTCTGCAGTTTCAACGCGATGGTTACGCCGGGTCAAATATGGAATATCGACCAAAACCATCTCGAATACAGATTGATAAGGCTCAGGCAGCCGCGGAGGAGGATAGCACTGAAACTGGTTGGGATGTGTTTAAGCCCGGTCCGGGGCCGTGGCTGACCAGTGCTTGCTCTCGATCAAAGTATTTGTAACCTTGGGAATGAGCTTGCGGACCGCAGAAACGGCTGGAGAGCGCTCATCTTTCGGGTTGACGGCAAGCACAACAGAACGGGTGATCACTGGATCGATGATCTTAACCGTCCGGACCTGACCTTGAGACGCCTCTTTTTGAATGGCCGACGGGGTAAGGATGGAATACGTCTTTCCTTCCATGACCATATTGATAATTGTGGAAAGGGAGTCGACTTCGAATCTGACGTCCAGAACACACCCATGTTGCGCAACGACATCAGCCACCGAGCGCCTGACATTGTTGTTGCGCATCGGAACCGCCAGCGGAAACGCATACAGGTCGGCGAGTGGTATCGAATCTTCGAAAGGCGGTTCACCCGGCGGCACCACCAGGCAAAACTCTTCGCGGGCCAGCACCGTCATTTGCCCCACGCTCTCGGCAGTGCGGTACAGGACTGCTAGATTAAAACGGCCCGCAGCCATCCACTCCTCCAGCGGTCCCGTCATGCCCTCGATCATCTTAAGCGAGATCCTCGGCAATTCGCTTCTTACCGATTCAAGCAGCGGACCGCTAAGGACGCGAGCAGCTCCGGACGGAATGCCAATGGTCACCTCTCCAGAAGGAGCAGCCACCGTGTTGGTCAGTTCCGCCTCGGTGAGTTGAATTTCCCTGAGGATGCTCCGACCCCGCTCAAGCAATCTTGCGCCGGACGCCGTGACACTAACACCAGTCCTGTCGCGTACCAGAAGTTGGATACCAAATGCTTCCTCAAGCTGACGCACATGCAGGCTTAGAGCGCTTTGAGCAACGTTGAGGATTGAAGCTGCCTTCGTGAAGCTACCTGCTTCGACGACGCCGACAAAGTATCTTAGCTGCCTGATGTCCACGATGAACAAACCCAACCGAGGCACAATCCCCAGTGTCTTCATATCTATCTCGAAACGAGATGGCAGACAAGTCACAAAACTGTCAAATCATGGCTCGAAAACCGGCCGTCTGGATGCCGATTAATGCTCAGTTGTTGCTGGTGAGAGCCAGGATCTCGCGGGCACGCCGAACCACTGGCGGATCAACCATCTTACCGTCCAATGAGAATGCAGACAGGCCACGCGTGGTGGCATCGTCTTCCGCCGCGACAACACGATGGGCCCACTCGAGCTCCTGTGCGCTTGGCGAGAAAGCCTCATTGAATATGGCCACCTGTGTTGGATGGATCGCCAAAGCTCCGGCAAAGCCAAGCCGCCGCGCATGCGTCGCGGCTTGCCGAAGTTTTTCGATGTCGGAAAATTCGCCGATGCTTCCAACAAAGCCGAGCGGGAGCAATCCGGCCGAACGGGCGGCGAACAGAACGGAAAGGCTCGGTGTTAACAGGAGGTCGAATTCCGGGGCGCCGCCGACAGCGGCACTGAAGTCTTCAGGCCCAAGCGCCATTGCAACCATCCTTGGATGCGCCGACGCAATGACAGCGAGCCTTTGCAAGGCGCCCGGGGTCTCGATCTGGGCAAGGAACCGGATGCGTCCCTGGACAAGATTTCTTTCTTGTTCAAGGTCCGATACCGCATTCGCGATCTCTGACACCCATTCTGCCGAATCCGTCTTCGGAAGGACAAGTGCATCAACACCCGCTATGACCGCTGCATCGAGATCGGCCGCCAAAGCGCGCAGACCATGATTCACGCGGACCAAAACAGATGCACCCTTGCGCCGCACTTTTGCCACGGATTCGGGCAGCTGCCGGCGCGCCTCGCCCTTCTGATCCTGGGGAACGGAGTCCTCCAGGTCGAGAATGACTCCATCCGCACCCCGCTTATGGGCCGTTTCCACAAAGCGTGGAACGTGAGCGGGCACGAAGAGTAAGGATCTCCAGCGGGGTACAGACATCGCGCTTTCAACGTCCGGAACGGTTTTCTGAACCGCGCCGGGTTTTCCGGAGGCCGTTTCGTTTGAGTCACGCGGCTATGGCTGGTTCATCCAGCATGGCGTAGTAGCGTTCCTCGGCTTCGGCCGGCGGG
>NZ_JBHLYT010000123.1:0-4290 GCF_042431665.1 Mesorhizobium kowhaii | reverse complement strand
CCTTGTGGTACAGGCCCGGTACCCCGGTAATGCCGATCCGCTGGGTGCTGGTCCGGGATCCCGATGGCAAACGCGCCCCTCAAGCCTTCTTCAGCACGGACATCACCCTCGAGCCCGCCGACATCATCGCCCTGTTCGTCCGCCGCTGGCAGATCGAGGTCACGTTCGCTGAGACCCGTGCCCACCTTGGCGTTGAGACCCAGCGGCAATGGTCCGACAAGGCCATTGCACGAACCACCCCGGCATTGCTCGGGCTCTACAGCTTCATATCGCTATGGGCCTGCGATCTGCTCACCGGCACTACCACCCCATACGCCGCAGCGTGGTACCGAAAAACCAGCCTGACGTTCAGCGACGCCATCGGCGCCGTCCGCCTCGCAATCTGGATCGGCGATATTAATCAACACTCCCCGCCAAACCGGGAGCGACAAAATATCCCGCAAGAGCGCATCCTGCGAATGGCGCAAGCCCTGTGCTTCGCCACATAACGTACAAAGTCGAGCTAAGACCGGTGCACCACGAGTTTGTTCGGAGCGCGCGAGACATACATTGCAAGGACCGTCCCGTAGGCACCATGATGCGTCGACCGCATAGACGACCATGCTACCGGCTACCGGCAAATAACCTCCCACATAAAGGCCGCTTGCAAATCTCGCTATTAGACGACTACGCTTACGCTTGAGGGCACCAGGACAGAGATGGAGAGGCATCCAGAGTTGGAATGCAGCCGTCTGACTAAAGGATTACAGCGGATTTCCCGGCGCATTATTTGCGCGAAATAGTAGCGAACCATAGGCCGAGGGCTGTCCATCCATCCTCGACCCAAACGGCTCGCTAGCCGCTGCAGGATACATTCGTTCGTGAATTTGGCGCGCCAGGGAAATGGCGCGTTCATAATCGCTGTGCAAGTGGACGCGCAACACGGAAGAATCAATCTCTGTCACCGCGGTCCTTGATCCAATGGGGACGGAGCGAATGTTGGTGCGCGCGACAAGCCGCAGGGCAAAATCGATGTCGCTTACAATGCATATGCCCACCCCGTGGCTGTCCTCAACGCGGATCGCGTTGATCTCATGTCGAGCAAGAAGCGCCCAAAGGTTTTCGCGTTCTTGAAGACTGGCGCATGATAACACCGGGGCGTCGTGAGCCACTGTCACGGAACAGGGGATACCATGGCCTGTTACTAAAGTGCCCGTTACGGCTCCGTCGTTGGTGAGCGATTTGCAAACAATGGTGACCCCATGCTTTTCGGCGTAGTCCACCGCCCTGTGGTGCAGCACCTTTGCGCCATGCCGCGACATCTGTAGGATCGTACGGTGGGCGATCTCAGGAATCAGTTGTGCTCCTGAGACAAGATAAGGGTCTGCCGTATAGACACCCGGAACATCCGAGTAGATTTCGCAAGCGTGCTCCCCCAATATGGACGCGATTACGACAGCTGTCAGATCAGAGCTGTTTCTGCCGAGCATCGTTAACCTGCCGGACTGGTCAATTGCCTGGGCGCCCGCGGCAATGACGACGTCATGCTCCCGCAATGCTGCAATAGTTGGCTTAGGATCTACGCTGTCTATTGAGGCGCGACCGAAGTCTGAATTTGAACGGATTCCGAGGGAATAGGCGTTCAAAGACGTTACAGGAATCCCTATCCGGCTGACGGCGGCCTCCAAGAGGCAGGTACTGAGCATCTCTCCGGTTGCGAGTGCCGCATCGAGGCTCGATGGTGATACTTGCTGGTTGACGTCGAGCATGACTGCTTTCAGGTTGCCAGTGGTGCCCGACATCGCGCTGACCACGGCAACGATTTTGTTTCTGCCAGCCGCCAGTCGATCGGCTATGTGCGCAGCAACGCGAGCGTAGTCTTTGGCATGCAGAAAAGACGAGCCGCCGAATTTCAGAACCGTCACGTTCATGTTCCACCCAATCGCTGTATTGGCACAGCAAGCCGTGCAATGATGCCCAAGAGGTCGAATCCTCACTTCGCTTGACAACCTGGGCCAGCTGTGACTCCCACCGCCTGATCCGCAGCGCATTGATATCCATGCGCCCCAATTCAGCGCCCCTGCAAAACCGGCAAGGGCCGCAGGTTGCCGTTATTCGCCAAGGTCAGGAATGGTGTGATCGACCAATCAATTAAATCGGCAGCACGCCGAAGGAATGCCTTGGTCCGAGCACACGGTCGGGTGGGACGCAATAACATGCCCGATCCAGTCCCGGCAATCGCCCTTCCTGACGATCGGCGTCTTGAGTTCAACATACCATTTGACTTCGACGACAACCTGGGACAGCAGTCTCGATTGCCGTCGAGCCAATCGAGGGTGCCATCGCATCAGCAGCTAGCTACCGTACGACCGCAGTGTGCGAACGCCTTCTGCGCGCACTAGTAGGGGCCTCGTGCCAATTCTTCGCCCAGTATCCTCGGCGAAGACGCCATATGCAGGACGATCTCGGTGGCGAAGCTTTCCACCTCCGTCGCATTGGCTGCCACGCGATAAGCAGGCACTGGAGTCGTCGTCGCCCGCAAAGCCAGTAATGCCGACAATGTCATAAGTAGCAGGCAGCTTGGAACATTCGCGGATAAGCGCATCGAAATTATCTGTATCAACACGAATAGCCTCAACGCTTTCCGCCGCAATATATTCGTACTGGCGGCTCTGCCGCCAAGGTAATTGGACGAAGGCCGAGACGCCGAGCCGCTCCAACGTGGAGCGGACTATTGCCCCTATGACCTTCAACCAGGATGAGCGCCTTTCTTGCCATGGGCTTTTGACGGCGACGTTGCGTCCTGTGCGCTGGCTCAGCGTAAACCGGCGTCAGCTTTTTTGCCGTGCCTGATCTTAAATCTTGCCGTGAAGGTACCACTGTCGTCGCTTGACGGTAGTAAAGATTCTGCAAACTTAGTTGAAGGATCTGTTGCAACGGTACCGGCCGTGTGTCACGCAGCTTTTCAATGAATTTCGGAGGGTTTCGATGTTCAAATGTCGGCAGTTTGACCAGTCAGTGATACGCTTTGCATGCCCTAGTCACCTGGAACCAAAGTAAGCTTCATTTGTTCGGCTTCTGTCACAAGAGCAGGAGTTTGATTCATGGTTGGCAGGCAGGCGGACCTTGTCGTTCTGAGCGACGCGGATAGAAGTTTCCTCGAATCTCAGGTGCGCCGGCATAAAGCGCCGCGCTCCTTGTCGGATCGATGCCGGATGGTCTTGCTGTGCGCGCAGGGTTTGCAAAGCAAAGACGTTGCCGAACGCCTGGGTGTTCACGAGCACACGGTTGGCAAGTGGCGCCGTCGGTTCGTTCAGGATGGTATTGAAGGGCTGACAGATGAATATCGTGCCGGTCGACCACGAACTGTCTCCGATGCCCAGGTTGCTCAGTCGTTGAGCGTACGTTGAACACCACTCCCAAGGATGCCACGCACTGGTCCATCCGCTCGATGGCAGCCGACAGCGGCCTTTCGCATACCACCATCCGTCGGATCTGGAGCGCGTTTGGCCTGCAGCCGCATCGTGCCGAGACATTCAAGCTCTCCTCCGATCCGCTCTTCGTTGATAAGGTGCAGGACATCGTCGGCCTATATATGTCACCACCGGACCGGGCGATCGTGCTATGCGTGGATGAGAAATCGCAAATCCAGGCATTGGACCGCGAGCAGCCGGTTCTGCCTATGGCACCGGGCGTCGCCGAACGGCGTACTCATACCTATGTCCGCAACGGCACGACTTCTCTGTTCGCCGCGCTCGATGTTGCCACTGGGGCGGTGATAGGTCATTGCTACAAGCGTCACCGGGCCACCGAATTCCTCGACTTCCTGAAGCGCATCGACACCGAAATGCCCAATGGGCCGGACGTGCATCTGGTGATGGACAACTATGCGACCCACAAGACGCCGAGGATCAAGGCTTGGCTCGCGCGCCGTCCACACTGGCATGTTCACTTCACGCCAACGTCGGCATCCTGGATCAATCAGGTCGAGCGGTGGTTTGCAGAGCTGACGCGAAAGCAGTTGCAGCGCGGTGTACATCGTTCCACCGCAGAACTGGAAGCTGATATCGACGCCTTCATCGAAACCCACAACGAGAACCCCACCCCATACAAATGGGTCAAATCCGCCGACCAAATCCTCGCGTCGGTCAAGCGCTTCTGCCACAAGACAATGAACCGAACTTCAGATTCAGGTGACTAGAACAATTGTAAGCGGTTAGCTGACGGCGTCTGGTTTGAAGTTCCAGGGCATGAGCATTTCGATTTTGGCTGCGGGCCAGCGCTGAGCGATGCGGGTCAAGGTCTGGGAGA
>NZ_JBHLYT010000122.1:0-6058 GCF_042431665.1 Mesorhizobium kowhaii | reverse complement strand
CAATCCATGCCCTTCAATTGCCGAGCAGTTCGAGATCCTTGCCGCCTGATCATTGGCGCGAAAGCGTCGCGTCGTGACCGAAATCACGATTTGCGACAGAACCCAGGAGGTCATCTGACGATCGTCCAACGTTAAATCAGACGCTCTGGGTGTTCAAGGAACAACGCCTTTAACCGCAGGCTGGAAACACATGCCCACCCGGCACACCTCATGCTCTCACGCAAACCCTGATTAGGAGATCAACCAACCTAGGAAGGTTGTTCTGCAAGGGCGCCGAATGGCGCATAACGGCTACTTTGAGGTGCCACTTTGCGTAGGGAAACTGGCAAATGGATAGCAAACCGTAGCTTTACGTCTCACACGGGACAGCGATATGTCTTGTTACTGAATTCAGGAGGACAACGTGAAGGAACCTACATTCCTGCGCCATTCCGCTACTGAGGTTGCACTCGACACAGGTCTATTGGCACCCACGGATATCGAACGCATTATCCAGGCAGTGGAAGCCGGCTTCGACGAGCAGATCGAATTTTTGACGCAGCTCGTTCGTGCTGACTCGCTTCGGGGCAATGAAGCTGGCATTCAGAAGATTGTCTCCTCCGCTCTCGCAAGTCGAGGCTATGATGTTCGCAGCTTCGTCATTGATCCAGGCCGCATCGGTGTGGACCCGGCTTTTTCTCCCACCAAATTTGACCTTAAGGATTCCAGCCTTGTTGTTGGTTTGAAGCCGGCTTCGGGAGAAGGCGGTCGTTCTCTGGCACTCAATGCGCACGTTGATGTGGTGCCAGTTGGCACAAGTGCGCGTTGGAAGTACGAGCCCTTCTCCGCTACTCGTGACGGTGATTGGCTGTACGGTCGTGGTGCCGGCGACATGAAAGCCGGCTTGGCTGCGAACCTCTTCGCGCTCGATGCATTGGCAAACGCAGGTTTCGACCTCCTGGGAGAGGTCCAATTTCAGTCGGTCATTGAAGAAGAGATCACGGGCAATGGATCGGCAATGGTTCTTGCGGAGGGCTTCCGCGCTGATGCTGTTCTGATACCTGAGCCTACCGGCGAACAGGTAGTCAGCGCGAATACCGGCATAATGAAGTTCACTATCACAGTCCAAGGCGTTCCCGCTCACCCCTTCCAAGTCGCCAGGGGTAGAAGCGCAATCGACATCGCATTCCGGACCATCGAACATCTGCGCCAGCTCGAACAAGAGTGGATTGCACAGCGTCCATCAGATTTCGCCGACGTCGACAACCCAATAGCTTTGACGATCGGCACGATATCGGGAGGCGAGTGGATTGCATCGGTGCCGAGCGAGTGCCGCTTTGAAGGTCGCATCGGCTTTTACCCCGGCGACAAGGCAGAGGCGCGCGTGGAATCTTTTGAGAGCTTTCTCAGAAAGGCCTTTCTCAATGACCCGGAGCTGGAAGGATGCCCCGAGCCCTACATTGAGTGGCTCGGCGCCAGGCAAGGAGGATATGTTCTCGCCGAAGGAAGCGAAGCAGAATTACTCTTGGCAAAGGCGCACTCATTTGCAGACGGCTCAGGGACGGACCTGCAGCGTTTCATTATGCCTTGCTACCTCGACTCTGCTGTCTTTGCCCTGCACGGCAACATGACCAGCCTGGTCTACGGACCTGTTGCCGAGAACATCCATGCCATTGATGAGCGTGTAAGCATACCATCGTTGTTAAGGGTAACCAAGACTATAGCTCTATTCGCTGCATCTTGGTGCGGTGTAAAGCATCGCGTGGAGCAAGGGTGATCCAGACGTAGAATGTCGGCCGTCTATGGGTTCTGCGTTGTTGCAGCGGTATCCTGCTCTTGGACTATCAAATTGTTCTGTAGCAAAGTTGCAATGAGGTGGGTTGAAGTGGTGTCTATCAGCACTCAGGAAATCAGTGAAAAGGACAGGAACTCTGTCCTACATCCTTTCACGCAGCTCAAGGACTTTGCGACCGGCAAACTGGGCGAACCGACAATTGTCGAGACCGGCAAGGGCATTCGCATCCAGGACGCGCACGGCAACCAGTTGATCGACGGCTTTGCGGGGCTTTACTGTGTCAACGTCGGCTACGGTCGTGTTGAAGTCGCCGAAGCGATTGCACGCCAAGCCTATCGCCTTGCCTACTATCATTCCTACGCGGCGCATACGACCGATGAGCTTGCGATCCTCTCCGATCGCCTTGTGAAGATGGCGCCCGGCAAGATGAGCAAGGTTTTCTACGGCATGTCCGGCTCGGACGCCAACGAGACCCAGGCCAAGCTCGTCTGGTACTACAACAACCTGCGCGGCAAGCCGAACAAGAAGAAGATCATCTCGCGTGAGCGCGGCTATCACGGCTGCAGCGTCGTCTCTGGTTCGATGACAGGCATGAGCTTCTATCACGACCATATGGACCTGCCGCTGCCGCAGATCGTCCATACCGGCGCGCCTCACCACTACTGGGGCGCGAACCCAGGCGAGACCGAACGCGAATTTTCCGCGCGACGAGCCGCCGAGCTCGATCAGCTGATCGAACGTCTGGGTCCCGACAATGTCGGCGCCTTCATCGCTGAGCCTGTTCTCGGCACAGGCGGCATCACGCCTCCGCCAGAAGGGTATTGGGAGGCTATCCAGGCCGTCCTAAGAAAGCACGACGTCCTCCTCATCGCCGACGAAGTGATCACCGGCTTTGGCCGCACTGGCTCGATGTTCGGCTCCCAGCACTATGGCATTGAACCCGACCTGATTACAGTCGCGAAGGGTCTGACCTCTGCCTACTTCCCGCTCTCCGCGGCGCTCGTTGGCGAGAAGGTTTATAAGGTGATGGAAGACGGCGCTGACAGGGTTGGCTCATTCTCACATGGCTATACCTATTCGGGTCACCCGATCGGCGCCGCCGCGGCCAACGCGGTTCTCGACATCGTCGAGAAAGAAGACCTCCCTGGCAATGCCCGTGACGTTGGCGCATTTTTCCAAGCACAGCTGGAGGAAAAATTCGCCCAGTTGCCGATAGTCGGAGAAGTACGCGGAGTTGGCCTTATGGGCGCGATCGAGTTCGTGGCCGATCGGGACACCAGAAAGCGTTTCGACCCGTCGCTCAAGGTTGGTGCGCGAATCTCAAAGGCTGCCCGCGACCGTGGTCTTATCGCTCGCGCTATGCCGCACGGCGACATTCTGGGCTTTGCCCCGCCACTCGTAACTACCAAGTCAGAAGTCGAAGAGATCGTTGCGATCGCTGAAAGCGCCGTCCGTTTCGTCATGGATGAGCTCGTTCGTGACGGTCAAAAGATCTGAAAGAGGACGGCCGACGAGGCGCGGCCGCAAACAAAAACGTTCAGGTAGCAATCAACCGATGCCTCAAGTGAGGACAGGGCGTAGGTCCCAGCACCTCTGCCCCGACCAAAACGTGGCAGCCGCGCAAGCGGCGCATCATTAGGGAAGAAGAAGCTCGCCTATGACCGCTGCCCAACTGCACATCACAGCCGGCCTGGCGCCCATACCCGTATACAGCCCCTATGACGGTTCTGTTGTGGGAACGGTCGACGCTACGGATGCAAGCGAAATCGGCGAGCTTTTGAAACGCGCCAGACGCGGAGCCGAGCTTTCGCGCAACCAGCCAAGGCACCGGCGCGCGAGCATCCTTGACGACGCTGCAAGGATTGTCGAGCGCCGTCGCGACGCCTTCGCCGATACCATCGTCCGGGAAGCTGGAAAGACCATTGTTCAGGCGCGCAAGGAGGTCCTGCGTTGCGTCAATACGCTGAAGCTCTCCGCTGAGGAAGCAAAGCGCAATGCCGGCGAGATCGTACCCTTCGATGCGTATGCTGGTTCAGAGCAGCGGCAGGGTTGGTTCACGCGTGAACCGCTCGGAATCATCACCGCCATTACCCCCTACAATGATCCGCTGAACCTGGTGGCTCACAAGCTCGGTCCCGCGGTCGCCGGCGGCAATGCAGTGCTGCTGAAGCCATCGGAGCTGACGCCGCTTTCGGCGATCAGCCTCGTCGAAGCCCTTCGCGAAGCCGGCCTCCCTGAAGACATCATAACTGTCGCGGTGGGCGGTACCGATCTCGGCACGGCCCTGGTCGCCGCCCGCGACGTTCGCTTGGTGTCGTTCACCGGGGGATTTGCAACCGGAGAGGCAATCAGTCGCTCGGCAGGGCTCAAGAAACTGGCGATGGAACTCGGCGGCAATGCACCTGTCATCGTCATGAGTGATTGCGACTTCGACAAAGCGGTCGAAAGCTCGGTCTCCGGCGCGTTCTGGGCGGCCGGACAAAACTGCATCGGCGCCCAGCGCATCTTAGTGCAGGCGGCCCTTTATGAGCGGTACCGCGATGCCTTTGTCGCGGGAGCGAAAAAATTGAAGGCAGGCGATCCGTCATGCGAGGATACCGACGTTGGTCCGATGATCTCCAGAGAGGCAGCAGAACGCGCCGAGACGGCAGTCAATGAGGCTATTGACGCGGGTGCGAAATTGTTGTGCGGACACCGCCGCAAGGGCTCCCTCTACCATCCGACTGTGCTTGAAGGCACGCCTCAGAACTGCCGGCTGTGGCATGAGGAAGTGTTCGCGCCGGTGGTGATGCTTGCGCCCTTCGATACGCTTGATGAAGCCATCGACATGGCCAACGGCCCGGAATACAGCCTACATGCCGGAATCTTCACCAACGATCTCTCTGTCGCGCTTGAGGCGGCAAGAAAGATCGAGGCAGGCGGCGTAATGATCAATGACTCGTCGGACTATCGCTTCGATGCCATGCCATTTGGCGGCTCCAAATACGGCAGCATGGGCAGGGAAGGCGTTCGATTTGCCTATGAGGAGATGACTCAGCCAAAGGTGGTTTGCATCAATCGCGGTTGACCTCCGGACCCAAGGTACGACGTTGGCATAGCGGAGAAGCTCCATTTGTGAAAAGAAGAATCGACGGTTCCGAGGACATGCCATTGCGAGCAAAAAGCCCGCTATTTCTAATGAGTTTGAAATGACGCACTACGTACTCACCGTTTCATGCAAATCGGCTCGCGGCATCGTTGCCGCGATTGCGACTTTCCTGGCCGGCAAGGGTTGCAACATTGTCGACAGTTCGCAGTTCGACGATCTCGGCACAGGCAAGTTTTTCATGCGCGTCTCCTTTATCTCCGAGGAGCGTGTCGGCCAAGCCGACCTGGTGGAAGGTTTAAAGCCGATCTCCGAGAAGTTTGCGATGAATGTTGAGATCCACGATGCCACCAAGCGCATGAAGGTGCTGCTGATGGTGTCGCGCTTCGGCCATTGTCTGAACGACCTGCTCTACCGCTGGAAAATCGGCGCGCTGCCGATCGACATCGTCGGCGTCGTCTCCAACCATTTCGATTACCAGAAGGTCGTCGTCAACCACGACATCCCCTTCCATCACATCAAGGTGACCAAGGAGAACAAGCCACAGGCCGAGGCGCAGATCCTCGATCTGGCCGAGCAGACCGGCAGCGAGCTGATCGTGCTTGCCCGCTACATGCAGGTCTTGTCCGACGAGATGTGCAACAAGATGTCCGGCCGCATCATCAACATCCACCATTCCTTCCTGCCGAGCTTCAAGGGCGCCAACCCCTACAAGCAGGCCCATGAGCGCGGCGTTAAGCTGATCGGGGCAACGGCACACTACGTCACTACCGATCTCGACGAAGGCCCGATCATCGAGCAGGACACGGTGCGCGTCACCCATGCGCAGTCAGCCGAGGACTACGTCTCGATGGGCCGCGACGTCGAAAGCCAGGTGCTGGCGCGCGCCATACACGCGCATATACACCACCGCACTTTCATCAATGGCAAACGAACCGTCGTCTTCCCGGCAAGCCCGGGAAGCTACGCTTCCGAGCGTATGGGCTGAGCGATGACGCACACCATCGACGGCAAACAGGTGGCGGCAACCGTTATTGAAGCGGTGAAGCAAGCGGCTTCTGATCTCGAGCGAACAAAGGATGTGAAAGCAGGACTTGCGGGGTTCCGTCGCAAACTTTTCGGAAAGGTCATTGCTGCATGACGGCTGCTCCTGCTTTCCGGGAGTTTGTCATGTTCAAGGGCCGCCATTTTGATCGATC
>NZ_JBHLYT010000121.1:2500-6477 GCF_042431665.1 Mesorhizobium kowhaii | reverse complement strand
GCGTCCAAAATCGAAACGCCCGTCGGCTTGGGGCCTGACGGGTGTTTTGAAGATTTGGTTTTGGGGACAGGATTTGTTTTTTTGTGCCGCGGCGTCGGCTTGGCCTCGTTGCGGGCCCTGAGGGGTTCAGTTCCATGCCCACGGTCATCCGGATACAAAAACAGCCCGGGCTGAGCCGGGCTGTATTTGTATTTGGTTGCGGGGACAGGATTTGAACCTGTGACCTTCAGGTTATGAGCCTGACGAGCTACCGGGCTGCTCCACCCCGCGTCACCTTTGGATGTAAGCCCAAGCCTACAATAGGATAGCCTACAGATAGGTAGATGGCTCACCAAATGAAAGGGCCGCTTTCGCGGCCCGGGCTCCCGTTGGCGGGCCTTATGCATGTCGCCCAAAAGTGTTTAGCGGTTTTGGGATAACGACATGCATCAACAAGGACGTAGAGAGAAGATTCCTCTCCATCCAATATCATTTTCGATACTGGATGTGAGATCAACGTGCGTTTAGCAGACCTGGCAGCGACCTACTCTCCCGCGTCTTGAGACGAAGTACCATCAGCGCTGGAGCGTTTCACGGCCGAGTTCGGAATGGGATCGGGTGCAGCCGCTCCGCCATAACCACCAGGTCGGCAAAACGCACGTTGTTCGAGAAGCTTTTGAGCGAATAGCCAATAGTGAGTAGCGAATAGGGGTTACCTATCTTGCGCTCTCCCGGAGCTGTTCGCTGGTCTTTTTTGTGCCAAGGCGACGTTTTGCAATTGGCTTTCGGGCAAAGCCCGCAAGCGCGACTGCGCGTCGCCGGTCGTCCGGCGCCCTCGCGGAGCATAGGCCCTGTAGGGGCCGCTCATGCGTGAGCGCTGGGAATGGGCATAAGGAATGAGAACGATCAAGCCGATCGAACTATTAGTACCGGTAAGCTTCAAGCGTTGCCGCTCTTCCACACCCGGCCTATCAACGTGGTCGTCTTCCACGGTTCTCAGGGAATACTCGTTTTAAGGTGGGTTTCCCGCTTAGATGCCTTCAGCGGTTATCCCGTCCGGATATAGCTACCCTGCTATGCGGCTGGCGCCACAACAGGTCCACCAGAGATCCGTCCATCCCGGTCCTCTCGTACTAGGGACAGATCCTTTCAATATTCCTACACCCACGGCAGATAGGGACCGAACTGTCTCACGACGTTCTGAACCCAACTCACGTACCGCTTTAAATGGCGAACAGCCATACCCTTGGGACCTGCTCCAGCCCCAGGATGCGATGAGTCGACATCGAGGTGCCAAACAACCCCGTCGATATGGACTCTTGGGGGTCATCAGCCTGTTATCCCCGGCGTACCTTTTATTCGTTGAGCGATGGCCCTTCCACGCGGGACCACCGGATCACTATGACCGACTTTCGTCTCTGCTCGACTTGTCAGTCTCGCAGTCAGGCAGGCTTATGCCATTGCACTCAGCGAACGATTTCCGACCGTTCTGAGCCCACCATCGCGCGCCTCCGTTACTCTTTAGGAGGCGACCGCCCCAGTCAAACTACCCACCATACATTGTCCCGGACCCGGATAACGGGCCGCGGTTAGACATCCATAGTAATAAGGGTGGTATTTCAAGGGTGGCTCCACCTGAGCTGGCGCCCAGGTTTCAAAGCCTACCACCTATCCTACACATGCCACTACGAATGCCAATGTAAAGCTATAGTAAAGGTGCACGGGGTCTTTCCGTCTAACCGCAGGAACCCCGCATCTTCACGGGGAATTCAATTTCACTGAGTCTATGCTGGAGACAGCGGGGAAGTCGTTACGCCATTCGTGCAGGTCGGAACTTACCCGACAAGGAATTTCGCTACCTTAGGACCGTTATAGTTACGGCCGCCGTTTACTGGGGCTTCGATTCAGAGCTTGCACCCCTCCTCTTAACCTTCCAGCACCGGGCAGGCGTCAGACCCTATACGTCGTCTTGCGACTTCGCAGAGCCCTGTGTTTTTGATAAACAGTCGCTACCCCCTGGTCTGTGCCACCCTCCTCTACTTGCGTAGAAAAGGGTCACGCTTCTTCCGAAGTTACGCGTGCAATTTGCCGAGTTCCTTCAGCATAGTTCTCTCAAGCGCCTTGGTATACTCTACCAGACCACCAGTGTCGGTTTCGGGTACGGTTTATAAGGAGGAGCTATTTCCTGGAACCACGCAGCAGCCCGTTCAATCCGATAAGATTGGACTACCTCAATGATCCGTCACTACCTCCAAGCCCACGAATATTAACGTGGTTCCCATCGACTACGCGTTTCCGCCTCGTCTTAGGGGCCGGCTAACCCTGCTCAGATTAGCTTTAAGCAGGAACCCTTGGTCTTTCGGCGGGGGAGTCTCTCACTCCCCTTACGTTACTCATGTCAGCATTCGCACTTCTGATACCTCCACCACCCCTCACGGGTATGGCTTCATCAGCTTACAGAACGCTCCGCTACCGCTCGTATTGCTACGAACCCTAAGCTTCGGTGTATGGCTTTAGCCCCGTTACATTTTCGGCGCAAAGACCCTTATTTAGACCAGTGAGCTGTTACGCTTTCTTTAAATGATGGCTGCTTCTAAGCCAACATCCTGGTTGTTTTGGGATCCTCACATCCTTTCCCACTTAGCCATAACTTGGGGACCTTAGCTGTAGGTCAGGGTTGTTTCCCTTTTCACGACGGACGTTAGCACCCGCCGTGTGTCTGCCGACTAGTACTCCCAGGTATTCGGAGTTTGGTTAGGTTTGGTAATCCGGTGAGGACCCCTAGCCCATCCAGTGCTCTACCCCCTGGGGTATTCGGTCGACGCTCTACCTAAATAGATTTCGCGGAGAACCAGCTATTTCCGAGTTTGATTGGCCTTTCACCCCTAGCCACAAGTCATCCCGAACTATTGCAACAGTTATGGGTTCGGTCCTCCAGTAAGTGTTACCTTACCTTCAACCTGCTCATGGCTAGATCACTCGGTTTCGGGTCTAATGCGACGAACTGAACGCCCTATTCAGACTCGCTTTCGCTGCGCCTACACCTAGCGGTTTAAGCTTGCTCGTCACACTAAGTCGCTGACCCATTATACAAAAGGTACGTGGTCACCCAGGACGAACCTTGGGCTTCCACTGTTTGTAGGCAATCGGTTTCAGGTACTCTTTCACTCCCCTTGTCGGGGTGCTTTTCACCTTTCCCTCACGGTACTAGTTCGCTATCGGTCATGCACGAGTACTTAGGCTTGGAGGGTGGTCCCCCCAATTTCAGACAGGATTTCACGTGTCCCGCCTTACTCGAGGACGATGATTTGCATTACGCGTACGGGGCTGTCACCCACTATGGCCCTACTTTCCAGAAGGTTCCGCTTGTCTCATCATCGCCACTGGCCTGGTCCGGGTTCGCTCGCCGCTACTTCCGGAGTCTCGGTTGATGTCCTTTCCTACGGGTACTTAGATGTTTCAGTTCCCCGCGTTCGCCACTTTACCCCTATGTATTCAGGGTAAGTTACCTATTATCGATACTTGGAAACCACAGCAGCAAGTTGCCCTGCTGCTCTGATTTTCCAAGTACCTTAGGTGGGTTTCCCCATTCGGAAATCTACGGATCAAAGGGTATTCGCACCTCCCCGTAGCTTATCGCAGCGTATCACGTCCTTCATCGCCTGTGCATGCCAAGGCATCCACCAATTGCCCTTAAGACACTTGATCGTTCTCATTGCCAATACCCACCTGCGCGATCCCAAAGGGATCGTCGCTTCAGCTCAATCCCGAAGGATCTTTGCTTCCGCGCGATCTCGAAGAGATCGTCGCCCGAGCCAGATCCTGTGCAGGATCTTGCTTCAATGGAATTGGCACAAAAAGACCAGCTTCTCGAGATCGGTTCGAGGGTGCGGTTAGGCAAGCCCATCATATGCGGGAGATTGAGCGTCTCCCGCGACAAATCACAAACCTTTTGGGCTCATGAAGTTCGAACAAATCTTCTCTTTACGATGTCAAAC
>NZ_JBHLYT010000120.1:0-10122 GCF_042431665.1 Mesorhizobium kowhaii | reverse complement strand
GCGGCCGTCGCGTCGCCGGGCGTGCCGTTGGCCACACCGGAGGCTTCCGTCACCGAGGTGTCCTCGACGCCGTTGACCGTGATCACCGCCGCGTCGTTGGCGCCGGTGAACTTAACGTAGGTCGTGGCCCAGCTCAGCGTGCCATTACCGAGCCGAATGGCGTAGGTCAGTTTGTCGTAAAGAACCTGCCCCTCCGCAAGTGCCTGGACTTGCGCATCTATATCCACCTTGTTGTAGTGGATCGCACCATCAGTACCTATCCAGATACGGGCACCTAGAGCACTCGTGTCAGTGGTCCCGACGAGCCCTAGACTATTAGTGGAGTATGTTGCGTCACGCGCGAGCAGGTCCGTCGGAGCAGCTATCTTTGTTGAGGTCGATGCACTCGTTCCGTCATCGATGGTTAGAGCAGTTTGGCCGCGCCTCCCTGATCATTGGCCATGACATTCAGGATCAGGACGCCAGTGGCATCTTCCGAAAAGAGAAAAAGGTCGTCACCTGCCTGCGGCGTGTTGGAGAACGACGTCGTGGTCCCACCGGCACCGGCGATTTGAGAAGTAGCCATTTTTAACCCCCTGTTTGTCTGGAGAACAGACGCCCCAACATCTGTTTATCGACCGTAATGAACGACTGACTGCTTTCTGCCGAAATTGGTGTGCGATCGGCAGACGAATTCCGGTAGGGGGTGGTTGTCAGCTTCGTCCAGGGAGCCGCCCAACGTACCGCCCTACGACCAGCCAGCATAAGCTTGGCGGCTGTTCGCAGACGGGTGGTGGCTCAATGATGACGACTGCGGCGACATTTATCGCCACGCTACGTTGCCCTTACCCCCCCATAGCGACGCCTAGCTCGTTGGTTGCCTTTCAGGAGCCAGATTTAGGCGACGCTTATATTAGGGCATTATTAACCCTAGTAGAAAAGAAGCGTCAACGTCCAATTGGAGGAACGGTTAATAGCCGAGTCAAAACATCCGTACGGTCATAGCCGGCCGGCAAAACTCGGCGCACGCCAAGCCAAGCGCGCGCCCAAGTCGGAATAGGCGGCTACCAGCTCGCTTTATCCGAGACGATGGCGCGTTTGTCACTGAATTGACGCGCGTATCGATGTCCGCTTCGGGTCGATATTGTTGAAAAAGTCTGCGTCCTGGCGGCCAATGGCATTTGCATGGAATGGCATTTCGCGAATATCACTAAAAGTGGATCCCGACTCCACACGATGCGGTGCTGTGGCCCAGTGTTAGATCTTCACAAACCGATAGGCGAAGCGATCGGTCTCGCCCTTGATCGAGGGATCGAAGACCTTGATCGAGTGCTGATCGTCCTTGTTCGCGAGCATGGTGCTTTCCGCGTCCAGCACGAAGCCGGCCGCCTCCACCTCCTCGCGAACGGATGCAGGGTCGATCCGATGCAGCGCCTGGGTGTCGCTCGTGCCCGACCCAGCGGCGGCGGCGTGGTCGACGATGACGAAGGACCCACCGGGCTTCAGCCGCTCGTAGACAGCTCGATTAAAGTGGGCCGCCGTCGCGCCCCTGGCCTGAATCAGCTTGGTGTGGAGATCGTGGTAAAACAGGTGCAGCCACAGGATATCCGCGGGTTGCGTGACCTGCGGCATCGCCACGAGGTCCGCCGAGACGGCTTCGACGTTCTCCCGGCCCGGCTCCTTCGCGAGCGTCCGCATGCTGCCGACCGGATCGTTCTTGAAGTCGGCGACTTCGGCCGGCACGAAGCTGTAGACCCGCCCCTCTGGTCCGACGATGTCGGAGAAGAGGCGCGTCCAATCGCCGTCGCCTGGGTAGACGTCAATGACAGTGGAGCCCGCATCTACACGTGCGAACCGGATCAACTCGGATACCTTGGATTGGTCGTACATCGGAATCTCCTTTACGGTTGGGCATTCAACGAGAGCGCGGCGTGCGAGGGGGCGATCCACGGCTGATCCACCGTCTACCCCGAACCGATGGCCGCAGATGGCCAGCGCTATGCAGGCCCGGACGCGTCCATCTGCGCGGCTCGGGCCAGTGCTTGCGTGTCGACGTATTCACGGATGTTGGTCAGTCTACCGTCCCGGACCGTGATGGCGAAGATCCAGTCGTCCTCGAACGTCTTGTTCGTGGCTTTGATCTTCCCCCGGGCGAAGCCGACGACCAGCACCCGGTCCCCCTGCGCTACGAATTCCCGGGGTTCGGTGGACGTTTCTATCGACTTGGATGCCGTCTCAAGAAAATCCGTTAGCCCGGCGTGTCCGCGGTGCGTTCCGGCCAGCGGCCAGTCTTTGCCGGGGATGATCCACTCGATGTCTTCGGCGACCAGCGCCAGCAGACCCTCCCTGTCGCCGCGGCCGATCGCGGCGAAGAAGTCCTTCACGGTCTGGATATTCTTCTCGGGGCTCACAGTAATTTCTCCATTTTGCTCGGATCGGATCGCGCTCGATCCGATCCGTGCATCGTGTCCCTGCCGGTGGGACGTCGTGTTCATCAGTCCAACTTGACCAAGTCCTTGAAGATCAGCCGGCCCCAGCTATTTCCGCGCGCCTGGACTAGCAATCCGCCTTCCGAAAGCCCGCCAAGTTCGATCGGCGCGAAACCGAGCTTTTCCGCAAGCACACCAATCTCCGCTGCGGCGTCGTCGTCGTCGCTCGCCAGGAACACGACCCTCCTGCCACCATGCACGGCCGGATCCTGGTCAAGGACGGCAGCGACCAGATGGTTGAAGCCCTTGACTAGTTTTGCACCAGAGAATGCCTGCGCGATGAACTTGGAAGAAGGCTGTCCCCCCAGTTTTTCAGGAGGCACGCCGTAGGCATTGGTCACATCGACGATGGTCTTCCCCTGCCAGGTGGCGAGCGCCTTCGCGACCTCCGGGTGCGCTTCGAAACGGACCGCTAAAAAGATGATGTCCGCCTTGACCGCTTCCGCCAGTGTTTTGGGGATGATCGTGGGTCCGATCGCGGCCGCATCGGATGCAAAGCTTTCCGGGTCGCGCGTGGTTGCCACGGACACTTCGATGCCCTTGCGGGCAAACGCCTTGGCCAGGGCCTTGCCGATATTGCCGAAGCCGATAAGTGCGTAACTCACAATGTTTCTCCTATCTTGTATTGGAACTAAAGTTTGAGAAGCGGGGCCACTACTGGCGGGGCTGAAGGGCCAGCCACGGGACCGCGCCGGGCTCAGACCTGCGCCATGCCTCCATCAACGGCGAGATCCACACCGGTGATGTAAGAACTATCATGGGAGGCGAGGAACGTTACAGCAGCCGCGATTTCCTCTGGTTTGCCCCTGCGACCCATTGGGATCTGTGAAGCAAACTGGGCGACCGCTTGCTCGGCTTGCTCAGGGGTAAGGCCCGTCGTTGTCTCCAAGGCGGGGGTCTCGATGGCTCCGGGACTCATCGTATTCACTCGGATTTTGCGGTCTTTCAGCTCTAGAGTCCAAGCGCGCGAGAAGTTGCGCACTGCCGCCTTACTCGCGGCGTATGTGCTAAACCCCGGCAACCCCAACACGTTCGAAACCGAAGAATTCAGAATAATCGAACCGCCGTCTTTGAAGAGGGGAAGGGCCTTCTGCACCGTGAAGAACAGCCCCTTCACGTTCACGTCGAAGGTCTGGTCAAAGTGGGCCTCAGTAGCTACTGCGAGCGGTGCGATTGTCCCCGCGCCAGCGTTCGCGAAGAGAACGTCGATGTGACCATGTTTCTCTTTCACGATGGCATAGAGCCGGTCCAGATCTTCCAAGCGTGACACGTCGCCCACGACCGTCGTAATATTACTCTTGATGAAGGCTGCAGCCTCCTTCAACTCTTTCTCGCGTCGCCCGGTGATCACGACGTGCGCACCTTCCTCCACGAAGCGCTTGGCGGTGGCCAACCCGATCCCGCTGCTTCCGCCCGTGATGACTGCGACTTTGCCTTCAAGTTTTTTCATGATGTTCTATCCTTCGTTGTGTGCCCAGACGCGGGATCGAGCCGGGGTCAGAGCTGCGCCAGGCCGCCGTCGACGGCGACCTCGCTGGCGGTCATGAAGCTGCTGTCCGACGACGCGAGAAAGGCAGCCACTGCCCCGATCTCCGCCGGATCGGCCATGCGCTGGAGCGGAGTCATCGCGCCGTAGGCCTTCTGGCCCTCCTCGCCCAGCGCTTCCTTCGCGAGTTCGGTCGCCGTCGCCCCTGGCGACAACACGTTGACCCGGATGCCGGTGCCCTTCAGGTCCTCCGCCCAGGTCCGCGCCAGATTGCGCACTGCCGCCTTGCTCGCGCTGTAGGCAGTGAACCCCGGAGCGCCCGTGGTGCCGGCGCTCGATCCCGTCAGGATGATCGAACCGCCCGGGCCCATCAGCGGCAATGCCTTCTGGACCGTGAAGATCGTACCCTTCACATTGGTGTCGAAGGTTTCGTCAATATGCTCGGCGGTGATCCGGCCGAGCGGAAGCGGGCCTCCGGCCCCGGCATTGGCGAAGACGATATCGAGGCTTCCACGCTCGGCTTTCACCGCCGTGTAGAGCCGGTCGAGGTCGGCCTCATTCGAGACCGAGCCTTTCACCGCGCGGGCATTGGGCCCGAGGTCCGCCACAGCAGCGTCGAGCGCTTCCTGTCGGCGACCGAAGATGAAGACGAAGGCGCCTTCCTCGACGAATCGCTTTGCTGCGGCGCGGCCGATGCCGGTGGCGCCGCCCGTGATGACGGCGGTCTTTCCATTCAGTCTGGTCATGTCGTGCATCCTTCCAGGCTTCCGCCTTGGTCGTTCGGGAACGCTCCCGAGACCCCCAACATGGGTCTGCCGGGGTCAGGCGTTGAGTGCGGAAGGGCGCACATCGGTGGTGCGAAATCGATCCGGTACAGCTATTAACTGGAGCCGCGACGATAAGGTTCCGCCGTTCGGAATTGGGCCTCGATCGTCGACAAATGTTAGGATGGCCGTCCTGTACTGTTGTACGATAAGTTAGGGCATTGGAAGGCGCACCGCGTGGTGCGGGATTGCACCATGATCGACTGGGATGACGTTCGCTACTTTCTTGCCGTCGCACGCGGAGGCTCGGTTCGGGCCGCCGCCAAGCGCCTCGGGGTGAATCACGCGACCGTGCTGCGACGCATCGCCCAACTCGAGGACCGCCTCGGGGCGCACATGTTCGAGAAGCTGCCTTCGGGCTACCGCCTGACGGCAGCGGGCGAGGAAGTCCTCGAGCTCGCAGAACAGATGGAAGTGTCGTCGCACCAGCTGGAGACGCGCGTCTTCGGTCGTGACCAGAGCGTGCGCGGGCTTCTGCGGGTAACGTTGGCTCCGACCCTCGCGACATACCTGCTCATGCCGGACTTCGCCGATTTCGCGCGTCTGCATCCGGACATCGAGATGGAAATCTTGTCGTCCGGCGAGCTGGCAAATCTGACCAACCGAGAGGCCGACGTCGCGATCCGCGTCGTCTACAATCGCAAAACCCTGCCGCTCAATCTTCACGGCCTGAAGGGACCGGAGCTGTTCGGCGGCGTCTACATGTCCCGGGATCGACTAGCCGCTTGGCGTACGGGGGCGCCTGATCCCATCCGGTGGATCGTCATAAGCAGTCATGGAATCCCGGATTGGGTCCGCGAGGTTCGCACCACGGGAGTTCCATTCAGGACCACGGACGGCGAGGCGCAGATCGTTGCTGTACGGCAAGGGATCGGGATGACGACACTGCCGTGCTTCGTCGGAGATGCCGACCCCCTGCTGGCGAGGGTGCCGGGCACCTCCCTGCACATGTACGGAACGGTTTGGCTTCTCACACAGGGGGAGACACGCAAGACGAAGCGCGTGCGGCTCTTCACGGAGTTCGTATCCCGCAGGCTCGCCGCGCACACTCCGCTTCTCGCGGGGCTTTCTGTATCGCGCGAGTAACCGCCGTCAGGTCGCGGCGCTGCTTTCCGTGGATGACTTACCCACAGTAGCTTTATGAACCTGTCAGTGAGGACGTGGCGTCGGTGGTTCAGCCTAAATCAACGTTCAAGGCGATGTCCCACAGGTCGCGCCATGCTCCGTGAGCAATTCCCTGCTCCACCGGTAGAAGCCGACGCAGAACTCACAGCGGCATAAGAATGCGTTGCATCTGTTGAAGGCGGGCTCGATGCGCCAAGAGTTGTCGTCTTTGGCGACGGTGCAGCCGTCGCCGGCCATATGACCGAATGGCGGCTTATAGCAGCAAAGAATTTCGCACGAATGACGGAATGGCGGCGCAAAGCGGTCATCATCGCCTGAGCCCTTCATTGGCAGCTTCGGGTCACGACGAGAAGTCCGCGGTGACGGCGCCGGCATTCTCCTCAGGTCTCGATCCGACGGGGTCGCGGGTGCAACAAGCTGTTGCACAACTCTGCTATCCATAACGCCCATGCCTGACCCGAACTACCTCACCCCTGAAGAAGTCATCGCTCGCTATCGCGGACAGGTAAGCGAAGGGACTCTTCGCAACTGCCGTTGCATGCGGATCGGGCCATCGTTCCTCAAGATCGGCAAAGCAATCCTCTATCCGAGCGGCGAGTTGGATCGCTGGGACAAATCGATCCTCGTCGTCTGCAGACCCACACGCGAACTGCCGCGGGAAAAGGCGGCACCGCCAGAGTAGCAGCGAGGCTGTTCAGTCGTTCCGAGGTCGCTGGCTAGATAGATAAGCGTTTGGAGTCCGTGGTTGATCGGGACGCCAGAGTACTGAGCAAATGCGATCATGCCCAAGCGTGGAAGATCACCAGTGGGCGAATAAATGCCACGGTGAATGCGGCCAACCACTCACCCGCGGATACTGCTGCCCGTGCTCGTGAGGGAACCCTCAACGTGTATGCACCGTTAAGACGATTGCCAGGGAGAATCGCCATGAATAGCGCGGACCCGACCCACCGAATTCAGCCTGAAGTGCGCGCCGCAATTAGCGCCTTCCTCAACGAGGTCCAAAGAGACCCGAAATCATTTGCTCTCTCGGAAGCCCTAGCAGCAATAAGACAGATCTTTCCTGAACTGGAAATCTCCGACGCCGATCTTGCCGACGCCATCGCGAGCGAAGCTCTATCGGCTGGCGTCGGCATTGAGTTCGACGTGCTTAAGACGCGTAAGGCGCTCGAACGGAGGGCGATCGAGCGATGGGAGAATGAAGGCGGCGCTAGCGGAAGGAAGAAGAACACAGATCGGGCTCAAAGCGACGCGGCGCATCGAGCTAAAACCACTGACACCAATGGCACGAGGCGACGGGCAAACGAATCTAAGGAGCGGCATCGGTTGATCTAGCCAAGTCACTTCCTTAAGCCGCCTCTTTCTTCCACCGGCGTTCGCTGCGCTTGGTAGCCAAGGGCGGTCGCCGATCAAGAACTCCATCAACGCAATAGCGCCCCGTGTCTGACTCGAACTACCTCACTCTTTAAGACGTCATCGCTCACTACCGCGGACAGCTGAACGAAGAGACGCTTCGCAACTGGCGTTGCATGTGGATCGTCAGCTCAGCGTCGTACACTGGGCGAGCGCGCCACATGGTGTCTTCGTACTGGGCTCATATGCTCAATAGAAAGGCCGGACTGTTAAGCCCGGCCAATTATGCCACTACAGTCTCGATTTCCGCCAGCCAGCTTTGCGGGCGGCTGCTTCAGAGCAAAACCACCGCTCCCCCTTCCAAAGGCTTATAAGTGTCTGCCAGTAGTATTCCTGTCCGGGGAACATGGTAGATGCGCTCACCTGCGTTGTAGCTGATATTGCCCTTGATGTTGCAGCTTACGAGAGGTGGGCCGATTTCAAGGGTCAGCAAGTCGGCCAGGAATGCGCCGCCCGCAAAGATGGACACCCACCACGACGGGTTGCCAGAACGACGACGGCGTTTGCCGGCGGTACCCTTGCGCCACGGTCCAGAGCGATTGTCGTAGGGGTGCTTGTCCACGCCCCTCTTCCACCAGGGCAGAATGCGACCTCTTGCCGTTTGGAGTACAGATGCGGCTAGTTCACCGGCCCTGTGGAGCGCCAATGCTTGAATGTGGCACCGTGCTTTCATCCCCTACCACCCTGAATTCCTGTATGCTTGGCGCAAAGGAACGACCAAAAATGGCCTTCACTGTCATCTGGTACGGAAGACAGGGCATCGTCGACAAGGAGACGTTCGACGCCGAGAAGACTGCGAAAGACCATGCAATCTCGATGTTCCAGACCCGAAAAGGTGACGATGGAATCGTCGCCGTTGAAGTTCGTAACGACAACGGCGCTGTGGTCTTTAGCCATGCGGAGAGCTAGCGATGGCCATCCGGTCTCGCGCAGTCGCTACCCAACCGTAGGGGCGGCTTCACCGGCCCTGTAGAGCCCTACAAGATCCAAGGGGCGGTCTGGACTTCCTTCACCGTTTGCAGAAGCACCTGATTCAGAGCCACCAGTGCACGGTGGCGATCTGAACTGGACGAAATTCTCGGCTACTCTGTTAGCTTGATTTGCCTGCCGGCTGAATGTCGACTTTGACCCAAGCGGACATCGGCACTCATGCCACGACCACCCTACGCGGTAGCGACGCACCACCACGATGCGGCATTGGGGCGGAGAGCCAGCGGTCGGCCTCAATATGTGCTTAGGCTCGGCGATCACGACTCACCGATGTCGACGACGGTCGCCAGGTCGCAGATCATCTGAGAGTGGAACATCACGGGCCGGCCGTCCTGCGGATCAATTCCGAAGGAATGCGTCATGGCGGGCTCGAAGGCGCCGAGCGCATCCTGCTCCGCGTTGGGCTTGTCCCAGTCCTCATAGCGGTGCTCCGCGCTTGCCTTGTCCATCTGCTCCCCCATCCGCCGGCTATCGCAAAATGACAGCAAGGGCGGCAACGGCCCGGCTACCACAGTCGAATACGCGCCCGGGAGCGGTCGACCCGAACCAAGCGCAAGACAGGCATATGTTTCGCAGCTAATGTTCCAGCGCTGCAGGAGACAACAGCCGATGAAGAGCCAAGAAATTCTGGCCAACACCATCCGTCTCGGCCCGGTTCATCTGCGCGTCGTCGACATTCCAGCTTCCCTACCGGTCTGGCGTGACGTGGTCGGCCTCTCGACCTTGACCAGGGACGGCGGGATCGCCGAACTCGGCGTCAACGGCAAGATCCTTATTGTGCTGCACGCCGGGGCAACAACCGTCCTGCCGTCAAAGTCCCGCGATCTTTTTCATGTCGCCATCCATGTCACGACACGCAAGGAATTGGCCCGGGTCGCCGCCCGGCTGCGGGCCTCCAGCCTGAGGCACAGCGCCCAGGATCACCTGATCTCGGAATCCCTTTACGTTTCCGACCCTTCCGGCAACGGGATCGAGATCTGCTTCGACACACCCGGGCGCTTCGCTTCTAGGGAAGAGATGGCTGGCGGCGGTGTTTCGCTTGTCGCCAAGGACGGCACAAGGCATTCCGGGCTCGAACCTCTGGATATCGATCGATTGCTGCAGGAGCTCGACCCGGCGGACCGTGTCAAAGTTCCGCTGGCGGCGGATACCTTCATCGGTCACATTCATATGCGCGCACGGTCGCCCGAAACGCTGATGGCGTTCTACCTCGGCGTGCTTGGCTTCAGGCCACATATGCAGTCTGCAACGTTTGGCCTGTTCGACTGCGGCACCGAGGAACGCGCACACATGGTGGCGTTCAACATCTGGGCTCGCGACGAGCTGAAGGAGCCACCAGTCGGGGCGGCAGGTCTGGAGCATTTTACCGTCGTGCTTCCCACCCGGGAAGACCTCGCGGCCGTCGCGCGACGTCTCGGCGACGCGCACGTTCCCTGGCTGCAAACGGGCGGGGCGCTGGACCTCTCCGACCCTGAGGGAAACCGCCTGCGGATGGTGCTCGCAAGCGACTGATCTGACGGCTGTAGGCCTGAACCGGGGGGGGGACAATGGCGATAAGGGTAATCGGAACGGGCTTTGGCCGGACAGGAACGGATTCGATGCGCGAGGCGCTGACGATCCTTGGCTTCGGCCCCTGTCACCACATGTTCGAAGTCATGGCCAATGAAGACCAGAAGCGGCTTTGGCGTGCGCTGGCGCAGGGCGCGACACCAGACTGGAACCAGCTGTTTGCGGGCTACGCGTCCTGCATCGATTGGCCCTCGGCGCACTATTGGCGTGACCTGATTGAGTTCTACCCGGACGCCCGGGTTATCCT
>NZ_JBHLYT010000119.1:0-1240 GCF_042431665.1 Mesorhizobium kowhaii | reverse complement strand
CGCCGGCCGAAGCCGAGGAACGCTACTACGCCATGCTGGATGAACCAGCCATAGCCGCGTGACTCAAACGAAACGGCCTCCGGAAAACCCGGCGCGGTTCAGTCCTTCAACGTAGGCGATCACCACGTTGGTTTTGGGATCGGCCGTAAAGTAGTCGAGGTACTCGTCGAAGCGAATATCGGCCTCGTTACCTACACCCACATAAGTGCTCAAGCCTACCTGCCCGTTGGCTTGAGCTTCGGTGACGAGGGACAGAGCCATGTTGCCCGACTGGGACAAAAGGCCAATGCTACCCTTCCGCAAGTCCGAAAAGCCGACGAGATTGCAGGCTTTGTGAGTATTGAACATGCCCGAGGTGTTTGGCCCGATGATCCTCACCCCGCCAGCGCGCGCAGCGGCTAGCACTGCATCCTGGAGCCGCTTGCCGTCGCCTCCGGCCTCTCCAAAGCCACCCGCCAGAACCACGGCGCCGCGCACTCCTTTTGCGGCGCATTCGGTGATGACTGAAGCAACCGTCGCTGCTGGAGTGCAGACCAGCGCAAGGTCGACGGGCCCCGGTAGGCTGCCCAGATCGGGCAGACACCTAATGCCGCAGATTTCACTCTCTTTTGGATTGATCGGATAGATCGCCCCGCCATAGCCATCGTCCAGGAGTTTTCTTAGCGACCGATATCCCCGCTTTGCCGGGTTCTTGGATGCGCCGATGATCGCAATGGAGTCGGGGGACAGAATGTTGAAGAGGACATGCGACGCCATGTTATTCCCCCCGAAAGATCGGTGAACGCTTTTCCGCGAAGGCGTCGACGCCCTCCTGCCAATCGCGCGTCGTCGAACAAAACATCATGCCCTCAAGCTCAGCAGTAAGAGCAGAGTCGAACGTCCCGTGAGCAGCTGACGCCAACTGCTCTTTGGCAAGCTGCATCGAGAATGGGGCCTTCTTTGACAGTTCGCTCGCCAAAGTGCGGATGCCTTCAACGAACTCCTCGTCGGGGATACAGCGTGAGGCCAGTCCGATCCTGACTGCTTCCCCTCCGTCAATCTGCCGACCGAGGAAGATCAGCTCACGCGCTTTTGCGAGGCCGACAAGCCGTGGAAGGATGTTTGTAACCCCACCCCCCAGGAATGCGCCAAGGCCAATTTCGGGAAATCCGATCCGCGCTGAGGCGGCCATGACTATAAAGTCGCAAGCGAGAGCCATCTCGGCCCCGGCGCCAAGCGCATAGCCGTTTACCGCCGCAAT
>NZ_JBHLYT010000118.1:0-617 GCF_042431665.1 Mesorhizobium kowhaii | reverse complement strand
ATTTCGGGAAATCCGATCCGCGCTGAGGCGGCCATGACTATAAAGTCGCAAGCGAGAGCCATCTCGGCCCCGGCGCCAAGCGCATAGCCGTTTACCGCCGCAATGACCGGCTTTGGGTGTGAGACAAGACGTCTGCACACCCTTTGTTCGCTCATGAGATATTGTCGCCGATCGAAGGCCGTGCGACCCGCTTTGTGCTCCTTCAAGTCGGCGCCTACACAAAACGCCCGGCCTTCTCCGGTCAGGACAATGACGCGCACGTTTTTGTCTCTTTCAGCCTGATCGAGAGCTACCAGAACTTCGTCGTATAATTTCTGCACCACAGCGTTCAGGCGGTGCGGACGATTCAGACGAATCTCAACGATACCGTCCTGGATTCCGTAGGCGACCGTTTCAAACATTATGTACTTCCTATAACCCGCTAGACGGGTGGTCACGGTTGGCGGGCACGATAACAGAGGCAAGTGGATTTGCAACACATGTTTCAACCTTGCACGAGTGAGTTGTATGGATCATCCTTGACCGCGAGAGGGCCGAAACACCGGGAGAGGCGTCTCTCGCGCCAGTTCGGCGAAGAGACAAATGCCTCAGACGGTGCAAATGATCGAAATTGAACG
>NZ_JBHLYT010000117.1:0-1175 GCF_042431665.1 Mesorhizobium kowhaii | reverse complement strand
ACGCGCTCGAGCAACTGGCCGAGGCGCTCGAGCATGCCCCCGACACGCCGGTGCGCGAGCTCGACATCCTGCCGGCGGCCGAGCGCCGCTACCTGCTGGAGGAGCTGAACCGGACGGAAGCGGAGTATCCGTCGGATCTGTGCTTGCACGAACTGTTCGAACAACAGGTGCGCCGGACGCCCGAGGCGGTGGCGGTGGTGCATGACGACGAGCGGGTGAGCTATGGCGAACTCAACGCGCGGGCCAACCGTCTGGCCCATCATCTGATCGGCCTCGGGGTGAAGCCCGGCGACCGCATTGCGACAATGCTGGACCGCTCCGTCGCCCTTGTGGTGGCGCAGTTGGCGATCCTGAAGGCGGGCGGAGTTTATGTCCCGATCGATCGCGCTCTTCCACCTGCGCGACAAGAATGGCTGATTGCCGATTGTGCAGCACGCCTGGTGCTCAGCGAGAGTGGCGGTGATGATCTGGTTGAGGCCACAATCCCTGTTTTGCCCATTGAGCCGCTGATGACTGGAACCGGGTCCAGTCCAGATCCTGGCCTGGTATTGAGCGCCGAGGCCGCCGCTTACGTGATGTACACCTCCGGCTCGACCGGCCTTCCCAAGGGAGTTGTTGTGCCTCACCGGGCTGTCAACCGGCTCGTGATCAACAATGGATATGCGCAGTTCGGCTCAAATGATCGTGTGGCGTGGGTGGGCAATCCTGCGTTTGATATCAGTACACTGGAAGTGTGGGCACCGCTGCTACACGGCTCAAGCCTGATTGTAATTCCCTACACGGATGCGCTGCAGCCAGAGGTTCTGCGCAGCCTGGTTCAGCAGCACCGCATTAGGGTCCTGCATTTGACAGCCGGGTTGTTCAGCCAGAGCGCTGATGATTTAGGCCCGGTGCTGGCGAGTTTGCGATTGCTATTGGTCGGCGGCGATGCGGTTGATGTGACAGCAGTAGCTCGGGTTTTGAGCCAGAATGGACCACAGCATCTATTGCACTGCTACGGCCCGACTGAAACGACGACCTTTGCGACAGTCTGCGAGATCACCGCGATTGATGCGACATCCCGCCGCCGCCTCCCGATCGGCCGTCCGATCGCGAACACGCGGGTGTATCTGCTGGACGCTCATGGCCAGCCGGTTCCGTTCGGGGCGGTGGGTGAGCTTTATATCGGCGGGGCG
>NZ_JBHLYT010000116.1:0-1808 GCF_042431665.1 Mesorhizobium kowhaii | reverse complement strand
AGCTGGTCTTGATTGTAACTTGACACTCGCGACGGGGATGACTCATGCTCTGGTGATGGCTGTTGCACTGGCTGGCGAGAGCTGCCCTCCGCAGCATGCGAGGTGCCCTCTCCAAGGGTTTCCCGATACCTCTTCAGCATGCTCACCCCACTCTGGACCCTGGGGTCGTCCGGACACAGCTCCCTAGCATAAGCCTTCAGCGATTCGTCACTAAGTCCATTAAGAGACAAATTGTAACGCTGCTGGAGCCTTCCAGACAATCTGCGGAGACTCGTGGAATTGTTAGATATAGACCCAGCCTCAAGCCTCCCGCGAGCCGCACCACCCGCATTATGGATTAACGCCGCATCTTCAGGAACGACATCATACCGCCTTCCCTGTCCCTGACGCGAGGTACCCGCTCCAGAGGCACCCTCTCCATAGGCACCCTCGCGGTACGCCCTAAGCATGCCCAACGCCGTAATGACCCGGGCTTCACCCGGAAACAGTTGCTTAGCATAATCCTTCAGCGACACGTCACTAAGTCCATTGAGAGACAAATTGTAACGCTGCTGTAGTGCTTCAGATAACTTGCGGAGACTCGAACCGTTCACGACTGCGGAGCGATACGCAATCTTCTGGCAAGCCGCATTACGCGCATTCCGGATGAGGGCCGCGTCATCAGGGGCGATGGCGTACCGCCTCCCATGATCGGGAGCGTCCTGCTGGCCCGC
Organism: Mesorhizobium kowhaii; assembly: GCF_042431665.1. Lineage (NCBI taxonomy): Bacteria > Pseudomonadati > Pseudomonadota > Alphaproteobacteria > Hyphomicrobiales > Phyllobacteriaceae > Mesorhizobium > Mesorhizobium kowhaii. The sequence goes on along the minus strand of NZ_JBHLYT010000116.1, from coordinate 1,095 downwards.
CTCTTCCAGGTGCTCCTCAAAGTCGCGCTGCGCGGCCTCCTCCGGCTGGCCCCCCTGTCCTGCCTGCTGCTGGGCCAGCATCGCGTAGTACGAGTTTTGCCAATCTGGTGAGAAGGGATTGAAGTTCTTCGGATCCATAATTCACCTCCGTGGTTTGAGAGATCCATCTAGCGAGGAACTATCCTGCCCGCATCCGCTGACGAGAAGCTGACGAGGCCCGCAGTTCAAAGACTGACAGCGCAGGCCTGCCGTTAGAAGCAGCGCTGAAAGGAAAAGGGCCAGGCGGTTTCAGGTGCATGGGGAAGGACTATTCACAAGATGTGCGAACGGGCCATTGCGTCCGCACTCGAAGGCGTCAGCGGAGCGTCGGCTAACGTGACATCCTCTCGGCTCTTACCGGTGCAAGAACAATGCAGGATCGATTTTTTTGTATTTGCTGACGCTGGCGCCGAACAGCTCAATGTACGAGTATGTGATGGCGTGCAAAATTTTGCTCCGATTTTTATCTGTTGCCACCGTCGGCACTGCTGCTTGCGCATTGGCTCGGCCTTCTAACTCCCACATCAGCCATCAATTCGAATTGAACGGTCGTCAGGTCTTCTGCTGCGCCACAATCGCACGCGTTCGAATGTCGGACCGACGGTACGCATACGCTAAAGGCCGCCTACTGACGCGTACCTTGTGGCGGTAGTGTCCGCTTAGATTAAGTGGACGCTTGGCAATGAAGTATCTGGCTATGGAACAGCCGTCGAGGGTGGAAGCGAGCACGCCGGCGGCTCTGCCGCTGCCGACGGATGCGGGCCGACAGCGGACGCGCCGCTCCTGGACGGTCGAGCAGAAGCTGGCGATCATGCGCGAGGTGCAGGAGTCCGGTGATCCGGTGGCGGTTGTCGCGCGGCGTCACGACATGAACGCGAACCACTTGCACATCTGGATGAAGCAAACCCGGGAACGGAGATCGGGTGACCGATCCGAGACCCCACCAATCGCTTTCATTGAAATGGGTGTGGTCGGTCACAGCGTGCACGATGTAGAGCCGGAAGAGCCGGGTCCTGTGCGATCGCACTCCGAAGTGCCAGCTGCGAGCTGCCAAGC
>NZ_JBHLYT010000115.1:0-6252 GCF_042431665.1 Mesorhizobium kowhaii | reverse complement strand
GGCCGATCCCGAAGAGAAGCAAGGACCCGCGAAAGACGTCAAACACCCGCAGAGCGGAAAGCTCGAAAGCGCTTGACCTCAACACGCCGAATAGAGAAGAACCCTCCCGGGTGACCAGTCGCAGTTCTCCGCATAATGCACAGTGAGCCGGGCGCCTCTTGCCCATTGTCAGATCCTTGAACCAGATCCCGTCAGTCTGCCATGGCTGGCGATCGACGCGGTAGCTGCTGGCGGCCTTCGACCGCAAGCTCCCCACAGATTTAGTTGGCTGCAGGTCGGCCCCCTCCCCGCCGGCGGTAGCGTCGCAGGGTTGAGCGCCGTCTAGCAGCCCTGCCCGGACTTCCGAAAGCCTCCGTTATTGGGACAAGCACCCGTCCGCGTCTTCGACAAATTCAATGATGTCGACGATCACATCCCGAGCGCCGCATATGACATCAGGCGCTGCACCCGCCGCATTTCATACACAGCTGTCGCAAATCATCGTCAACATGGGTGTTGGTTTTTCACCAAAGCTTTAGATTGTAACCGGCCGCGATGGTCCGATCTTCGACCTCGAAAATTGCGGATCGAAGGGGCGAGCGATCACTTGGGGCGATCGCATCCCCAAAGAATTCAAGCCTCATGGATGTTTGGGAGGCGGAGCGTTCTTCTTCGCCATATTGTGCCGCGCCAAAGACAGCTGATCCCGTTTTCCGTCAACAGGCACGGCGGCTTGGGCGTTGTCAGCGCCCAACAATCGTGTTGTTCACCCCCGCTTCCCAGACTCACGCATCCTACAAGGTTTGATAGCTTGCGCTAACTCTCCCAGACTGATTTGTCGCTGAGTTGGGTTTGCTTCAAAAGATCCCACGGGCGCCGAGCCTGCCCCTTCCGATCATCTCGCGTAGGCCGAGATCGCCGACCAGATTGAGCGCCTCTGTCCGGAACTGCTCCTTGTCCGAAAACCGCCTCTACATTTCGGACACGCAACTGCCAGCGGCTCTTACGCGCCAGCGGCCAGTTAATCCTCGATCCCTAGGTCGGCGTTTTGGTGATTGGAAGAAAAGTCGGGCACAATGTCGCCTGCCAGCAGCTTCTCCTTGGACAGTAGTCCGGCGTCCTCGAGCGCCTCGAAATCCGGCAGCTGGCGCAGCGTCTCGAGCCCGAATTGCGACAAAAAAGTCTTCGTCGTCACATAGGTGTAGGGGGCCCCCGGCTTCGGGCTGCGCGGCCCCGAGGCGATCAGCTCCTGTCCCCGTAGCACGCCGATCAGATCGCGCGAGACCTCCTTGCCGAAGAAGGAAGACAGCTCGCCGCGCGTGATCGGCTGGAAATAGGCAATGCACATCAGCACGAGCGCCTCCGACTGCGACAGTTCTTTTGTCCCCTGCCCTGCCGTGCCAAATGCGGCGTGGATGCTGTCTCCAAAGGCCTTTTTAGTCCGGTGCTGCCAGCCGCCGGCGACCGCGACCAGCTCATAGGGGCGGCCGGTGAGCTCGGCGCGGATGTCGTCGATAATCAGCTCGAGATTGCAGTTTCTTCCCACCACCCGCGCCAGCACCTCGCGTGTCACCGGTTCGCTGGCGGCAAAGATCACAGCCTCCACCCGGCCCATCCATTCGCGCCAGCGCAGTTCCGCCGGCAGGTGCTCAAGCTCGGTGTCGACCAGCATTCGCTGGACATCCCTCTTGTCTCGCGGGCGTTTGGATCGGGCGACCTCTACCATCTTTAGAGCCCAAATATCCGGAACGAGGACCGGCCGGACAGCTCGCGCACCGCCTCCAGCGTCAACAGGCGATCGAACAGGCGTCGCGCGGCAAAGCGCGACAGGTTTTTCGTCGCCAGCGATCCGGAGACGGCGTCTTCGTTGAGCAGTAGAAAAATCACATCGCCCGCGCCCTTGGCGCGCAGTTTCGGCGCCACCGCCAAAAGCTTTTCGGCGCGGCGCGACAGCTCGGCGGCCAGCCGGCAGGCCTCCGCCGCCGCCTGGGCCAGCGCCAGGCAGATCGCAGCCTCAAACCCCTCTTGTCCCGGCCGGATTCTTTTGTCGCGCGCCTCCGTCGACCGAAATGCCGGGCCAAAAACCTGCGCCATCAGGAGCGGCAGCGGGCGCGGCCAGCGCAGGCTTTGCGCCAGCACCAGGTCGGCCAGCCACCAGGCCAAAAGCTCGGCATCGGGCCGCATGGCGACGACGTGTGCGGCGATCGCCGCGGCGGCGAACGGCGCCGGCCGCTGTGAGCCCGCCAGCTTTTCAGTCTCCGTGCAGAGGTCGGCGAGCGCCGCGCCGTCCCAATGGAGGCCGAGCTGGCCGACGATCTTTTCGAGCCGATCAAGGCTGGCGACGGGCGGCTGCAGCGACAGCTGCCGCCAGGCGGAAAAAATGGCGCCGGCGGGGCCGGGATCGGCGCCGGCCGGGCACAGATGCCAGGCGTCACGCAACGCGGCTGCGTCCTCTGCGCGGCCGGCGGGCCGCATGCTGGCGGCGGCGCAGTTGAGTGCCAGCCGCTGGCGCCAAGCACCGGACCAGGCAGGCTGCGCCCGGGCGAGCATGTCCAGCGTGCCCAAGGCGGCGCCCGCCTGGAAGGCGGCATCGGCGTCGCTGGACGCGCTGCCAGAGGCAAGCGCCCAGGCCGGGATGGTCGGCGGCAGCGTTGGGTTGGCGGTGGCGGGGTCGAGTCGAATCATGATTTCGAGGGTAAATCGCGCGTGCGCTTTCCGCCATCACTTTCGGCTTAAAACGCACAACCTGTCGGATCAAGATAACGAACGATAATCTTGCATTATCGTTCGTTTTGAAAAAAATCCCTAAGCCGGCTCAGGGACGCGCTTTTCGACCGGAAATGCTGAGAATTTCGTCTGGGAGCCAAGCCGCCGACAATCGCCAAGCTTCGGCAGGTCGTTGGGCCTTTTCGGGTCGGCGGCTCCCAGCTGCTGGCCCAGGCCGATGGCAACGACCACAGGTCATTCCATTGCAGATCAATTCTAGCGCTTTTTTGCCTTTCCGCAAGGTCGCTTCAATGGCTGTCCGCTGCCACAATTGCTGGGAGGCTCATCGAACCAGCTCGATCGCATCGCTAGCGCTTTGAAACCACAAGGAAGTTTTCCCGCGTGTAACCGAGTTCGCCTGACGATCGGGCTCGCGCCCAGCCCTGGACAGGTCGAGCAGGACGCCGAAATTCATGCCGATCGGGCCGTCAGGCGACATCTCGCGCATGCTTGTGCGGCCAAATGATTCGGGCTTTTTGGGCCTGTTTCAGCGGGCCGGAACCCCTTGCGAGGTACCGCCATTTTTGATTTTTGAATCGGTTTTCGTGAGACTGCGTGCATGCCGTCCGCGCCTGTGTCCCCCAATCCATTGATTTGCAGGCACTTGTTTCGCTGAAGGCGTGCACGCCGGTTGTCACGCAGTCTCATGAAAACTGAATCAAAACGCGCTGCCAGACCCTTTTTTTGTCACGTAGTCTCACGATTTCCGATTCACTCCCGGATCCGATGGTCGACACAGGCGCTGGCACCCGCGGGGTGGAGGGATCCGCAAGACATCCGCGCGCAACAACCGGACCACGTCTGAAGCTGGCGCGAGCGATCTGAAAAGCTCTAGCACCGGTAGAAGATCACCCGCACCGATGGCACAAGCTGGTTGAGGTAATCGAAATCCCGGATATTGTCAGTCAGGACCGTCGCCCCGAGCAAAGCGGCCTGGTGGAAGATCAGCGCATCATTGAGAAAGCGGCGTTCGTGCCCCTGCCCCGTCGGCAGCTGGGTCAGCCGGAACGACAGCCCGGCAAGCATGCCGGCGCGTCCCCACGCGGTGGCGTCGGGAGCATGAAGCCGATGCGCCGGAATGTCCTCGATCGTGTCCTCAATCACCTTCAGGACCGCCTTCGTCGTGGCGTGGGCCGGGTCGAGTCGACCAAAGACATGGGTGACTTCGGCAAGGCAAACCGCCGAGTGGTGACAGAGCCGATAGCTGAGAAGCTCATCGACCGCTTCGGGCGAGCGTCCCTGCAGGACGTCCAGATAGACACTCGTGTCAAGCAGAAGGACGCCGCCAACAGGCGGCTCGTCCCCTGCCCAGGACAGCGCGGAATCCGCTCGCCGTTCGAGCTCGGCGGTTCGCGCTTGCGGCTTGAGGGAACGCAGCGCGTTCCGCAGATCAAACGCCAAGATCGATGTCTGCGGGGATGCTGCCTTTGCGACCCACAAGGCGGGGGCCGAAGTCATCCTCAAGGGCCAGCCGCGACAAGGCAAGTTCGAGGAGTTCGGTGTCGGAGCTGACATGAGCGCGCTTCTTTGCCGCCTCGATCAGTTCCGACGACACCCTACCCGAGAGGCGCGTGTTCTTGGCCGCGCCGAGAAGGCCAACCGCCCTCGCCTGTTCGAGTGTCAGGCGATTGCGAGTGCGAGCGGCCCGTTCGTCGTTTTCGGCGGCGGCGCGTGTGGCCATGATCGTTCTCCGGACGTTGAACGAAATATAAAGACTGTTGAACGCGTATGCAAGCCGGTCGCCTGTTGGCAGCGTGGCCGCGACCTCACACTTGTGCCGCAGCCCGCGACGGACCGGACGGAGCTTGCGCGGGCAACGGCCCGTGCGACGAGCAACAAAGTGCTGCGCGTTTTGCATGTGATCGTTGGTGGACAAATCGGCTCGCAGATCGCACCTTGGGTCGCACAGAATCGTACGCCATGACATTCCCGGTAACGAGATTGATGGGCAATCCCCGCCATTTTATGAAACACACCGATCCGGCCGATACCGATGATTTGCCGGACATTGTCGATCTCGTGCTGGAGATGGGCCATCCGACGCCGCATGAACTGCGCGGTGGCGAAGAGGGAGCCCCCTCCCCTCCCCTGCCGGTTCGAGCAAAGGAACAAGAACGGTTGCCTGGCCACCTCGAGCGCTTGGCGGACCGAGCCCGCGATTATGTCGAGGCGGCGAGCTCAGCCAACACACGTCGCGCCTATGCATCGGACTGGAAGCATTTTTGCGCCTGGTGCCGTCGTCAGTCTTTTGAGCCGCTGCCTGCGGACCCGCAGATCGTCGGGCTCTACATCACGGCGCAGGCCTCGGCGCCAGGAGCAGGCAAAAAGTCGGTGTCGACGATCGAGCGCCGCCTGTCCTCCTTGACCTGGAACTATACGCAACGCGGCCAACCGCTCGATCGCAAGGATCGCCATATCGCCACCGTGCTGGCCGGGATCCGCAACAAACACGCCTCTCCTCCCCGGCAGAAGGAAGCCGTGCTGCGCGACGATCTGATCGCCATGCTGGAGACGCTCGACCGCGGCACGCTGCGGGGCTTGCGCGACCGCGCCATGCTGCTCCTGGGCTTCGCGGGCGGCCTGCGGCGCTCCGAAATCGTCGGCCTCGATGTCGGCCGCGATCAGACCGAGGATTCTTCGGGCTGGATCGAGATCCTGGAAAAGGGCGTTTTGGTCACCTTGCGCGGTAAAACCGGCTGGCGCGAGGTCGAGATCGGCCGTGGTTCCGCCGACGCCACCTGTCCGGTTGTCGCGCTGCAGACCTGGCTGAAGCTGGCGCGCATCGCCCACGGACCGCTGTTTCGACGGGTGACAGGGCAAGGCAAAGCTGTCGGCGCCGACCGGTTGAACAGTCAGGAGGTGGCGCGACTGGTCAAGCGCTCAGCATTGACCGCCGGCGTGCGTGGCGATTTGTCGGAGGGCGAGCGCGGTCAGAAGTTCTCGGGGCACTCATTGCGTGCAGGGCTGGCATCCTCGGCCGAGGTCGACGAGCGCTATGTGCAAAAACAACTCGGCCATGCCTCGGCTGAAATGACGCGCCGCTATCAGCGCCGGCGCGATCGTTTCCGTGTCAATCTCACCAAGGCCAGTGGACTGTAGGGCGCAAGCGCCCTCCCCTGCCCTTCGGATGCGGACAATGCGTTATCGCCAGGATAGCTGGTCCTTCGGCAACCGGCCGCTCGGGTCGAATACGGTTATCCTGTGCGGCAGATCCGGACCCCAGTCCCAAAGGACCAGGTTGCGATCCTCCATCTCAGCCCCCGGCGCGAAGCTCGGAACCACAATGCCGGCAATATTTCGAGGTCGCAACCGGTCGTAGATGGACCAGGACGCCGGGCGCTCTCCGTCGCTGAGAGCAGTCGCCCAGGCGCAGGCCATCTCTTCGAGCGTCACAGAAAACTCACCCCTCCCCTCTTGCGTTGTCAGATCCGCGATGTCGTCACAATCGATCTCATAGGAGCAAAGCACGCACGGATCGATCCGCTGTGCGAAGCCCTGGTTGGCTTC
>NZ_JBHLYT010000114.1:0-916 GCF_042431665.1 Mesorhizobium kowhaii | reverse complement strand
TGAAGATTGGCGCCTATGGCCCACTTACCGCGGAGCGCGCACGGGACCTTGCGAAGATCGAGTTGGCCAAGGTCGTGGAAGGCAAGGATCCGGCGACGCTTCGGCACGAATTGCGAAATGCGATGTCTGTATCTCAACTCTGCGAGCTTTACATGGAGGCCGCCTCAGCCGGCCTGGTTCTTGGCCGCAAGGGCCTGCCCAAGAAAGAAAGCACGCTGTCAACGGATCGATCCCGCATTGACGCGCATATCAAGCCCCTGCTGGGACAGCTCAAGGCCAGAGCGGTTACGCGAATGGAGATGGAACAGTTTAAGACAGGCGTCGTAACCGGAAAGACCGTCAGAGACGAAAAGCTCGGGCCACGGCGTCGGTCGATCGTCAAAGGCGGCAAGGGTGCGCTGACTCGCACATTAGGGCTTCTTGGGGCGATCTTTGCCTGGGGTATCGATAATGGGCATGTCGAGCAGAATCCAGTACGCGGGGTTCGTCGTTTTGCGGATGCGCAGAAGAAGGCACTCCTAACCGGCGATCAGTACCGCGCGCTGGCAGAAGCCCTTTATACACTTGAGGAGAAACGCAATCGCCACGGCGCACCCAGGCACAGCCAGATTGGAATCGCTGCCATTCGCTTCATTGCACTGAGCGGTGTCCGGCGTGGCGAATGTCAACAGTTGCGCTGGGACGAAGTGGATGCTCTGGGAACTTGCCTCGCCCTTGGCGAGACCAAGACCGGACCATCGTTGCGCCCGCTCAGCCAAGCTGCATTTGCGATGATCGATAGTTTGACGCCTATTTCGGACTACGTGTTTGCTACCAGGCCTGAGCAAGCGGGTTACCAGGGCTTACCTGGGCTCTGGGAGATGGTTCAGAAAACGGCACGCCTTTCGGCTGAGGCCGCCGCGGCCAGGCGCTGTGG
>NZ_JBHLYT010000113.1:0-12510 GCF_042431665.1 Mesorhizobium kowhaii | reverse complement strand
GTTCCATAGCCAGATACTTCATTCGCCAAGCGTCCACTTAATCTAAGCGGACACTATCGCCTCAAGCTACGCGTCAGTAGGCGGCCTCCAGCGTATGCATACGAAAGGACTGGGACCGATACAACAAGGCCGGGAAAATGGATATGACTAGCGCCATCGAATTGATGACGCTGATCATTCTGAAAAGGCGCGCTCGGCGCGGAATGGGGCCGACGACGAACCCTCAGGCAGAGAGTGGAAAGGGGCGATGGGGTCCCATATCGGTGGTGACTTTCTCCTCGTCCGTGCCGTCGATGACGACTTCGTCGAGTTTGTCAGGCTCGGCTCACATTCAGAGTTGTTTGGGAGATAGGGCACGGCGCCGGCGCGATCGACATCGCGATCCGCATGCCGAAAAAAGGGGGCGCGAACCAAGCCGAGCGCCAAAGGTGATATTGGTGGCGGTCCTGCGGAGGGTAGCAGTTGGGCCGCAATGCGGGCAGAGGGGATCGCCATTCGTCTTGGGCCACCGGAACTGGCGGAAGATCGCGTAGGCTTCCTCCTCGTCAATCTGGACGAACTGCTGGATGGACACGTCCCGGCATCAAAAGGGACTGGGACTCCGCCGAGCTAGTAGACAGGTTGAAGGCGTAACCGAACACGCCGCATCACGGCATTCCGATCAACATGCCATCCGGCGGCCTGATACGCGTTCATCAGTGATCCGAAATGCTCCTGGACCGTTCTGACGCAGGGAAGCGTCGGGTCCGCCTATATAAGCGGTCCAGAAAGAAATCCCTTCTCGGCAAGCAACGCCCGGAGACCGGACACATGAGTAGCTTGTCTCGAATTTGGCAGGCTGCGCTACCTAATGCCGCCCTGATAGCATGCGATCCTCGCCGTCAATTAGTCGAGATCAAGCGTCTCATCACCCATCGGTCCGCCCTTTAGCAAGACATCCCGACCGGACTTCCTCGGCCCAAGCTTGGACATTTGGAGCACGAACTGTCGCCGGCGGTCATGAATCTCTTGCGGCCCTCGTTCGGCCGCCGCCGCCAACAAATCATTGAACCTGGTCCTCGCCTCTTTGACGGTCCAGATACCGAGTTCAGTACGACCGCCACTTGCCCCGCCGCTCGCCAATGCACGCTCCAGTTGACCGCGTTTACTATTCGCCGGTGGTTTCTGATTTAGGCCTCGCGCATCATAAAGCAATCCTAGCCGCAAAGGAGCCCACCGGAATGTTTCTTCTCGACACAAATGTGCTGAGCGAGTTCACAAAGAAGAGACCGAACCGACATGTCCTTACCTGGGCAGACTGGGCGATGTCGCGACATCGGCTTGCAATCCCGTTTGGCGCCGTTTTCGAGCTGCAACGGGGCATTGAATCTCTGCGGTCGAGAAACCCAAGCCGCGCCCACGACCTCTCACGCTGGCTGAACGAAGTGCTAGAAACCGATATGATCTTCCTCGTTATGGATGCCTCAGTTGCACGGATGTACGCATCGATGACCACGGTCCCGGAGCTGAGGCATTTGTGGGTGCCCTCACCCCAGAATCATCGGCGAGGACCAAGCCAGGACCTTGCGATCGCGGCGACCGCAATTGTGTATGGGATCCCCGTCGTCTCCATCGACGTCCATGATTTCCTTAGAATCCATGCTCATTTTGAACTACCCGGCCTTTTCAATCCCATGGAAGAAACCTGGGAAGTGCCAATGAAACGAAACTTTGTGACAGGATTGGCGAAAGTCGGCGTAAGGTCTTTAGAGGCACCGAGCCAGCACCTGAGGTACTGCGCCTGACGCTGCCGTGCCTCAGCGCGCGCGGAGATAACTCTCTTGTATCCCGGTCGGACACAAGCGCCACAGACGCGGAGCTGGGGACCTTTATTGCGGTCACTGCGGAACTCTATCGTGGTTAGCGCCGCTCGACAGGCATAACGCCGCGCCGGTCCGCCACATCTTCGCGACGAGATGTACACCGGTGACGGTTTCGACTTGCCCGGATACCCTGAAGCCAAACGAGGAATATACTCCCGTTTTTGTTCCAGCATGGCCTCATCGAATTTTTTGATGACAAGCGCTTTTGGCGGAGTCATTTTCGTCAGGCGGCGGTGTCTCACCGCCCCTGCCCTTTGTTTTGTTTAAGAGCTCAGCCCGCGCGAGGCCAGATGATTGATCGCCTTAATCTAGACCCAGCCCTTTATCCAAGTGACTTGGAACGCCTGAAGTCAGTTTTCGACCAGCTTTGCCAAGAGGGCCTTATCCAGCCTGGGTCGCCAGAAGCCGAGAACATTGCCTCTGACTTGATTCGACTTTTCCAAGAAGGACTCAACGACGAAAACGGCCTGCTACTTGCAGCTCGGGCGCGGCGTCAGGCGTTGCGGCGAGCAGGCTGACCTTTTGCCGCCGCCCTAAAGAGCGCAGATAGGCGACGATCTCAGGAACGATGTCATAGGCCGGCGACAGCCCATCCATGTGGGGCCGCGATCATGGCGCGGTCGCGAGGATAGTCGTCCGAAATTCGAATCAGGGCATTGCAAGCCACGGATCGTTTGGTCGCTGTTGCTCGCACACGTCATCGGGCGGGGCTCCATTTTCACCTTGTAGAGCCATCCTTTGAGGGCCTTGCTCCAAGGGCGAATTCGATAGCTGGAACGACGTCCCTGACAAGCCATCCGCCGAGGTCGCTCGCGTCGGGCCAATCCTCGCGTCCGCCGAGCTTGTAAAGAGCCAAGGAGACCTTCCCCCATTGGCTCCCGTGCGGGAAGAGCGCCGAGTGTACTCGCCAGGTTTCGCTGCTTTGGGAGTTCGGCTCGACGAACAGCGCCAAGTTCTGCAATTCACTGCGCGCCCTTCGTGCGGGATGCTCGACTTTCGCGAGAAGCGCTCCCTTGGCGACATTCTTACCTTCGAAATGGGGCACGAGAGCCTCTTCGATATCGCTGAGCATAGCGCGAAGCCGCTCGATGAGGATGGGCACTCCGGTTTGGACTTTCGCGCGAGCCAGGGCTCTCAGGCCGTCGGCACCGGCGATATCGGCAGGGTCCGGCTGCGCGGTATGGGTTTCACCCGAAACCAGGGCCTTGATCTCGCGAACTGTCGGCCGTTTGCCCGCCTTCAGATCGGCAACCACGGAAGCGATGGCTTCGTCCTCTGCAGTCGCCAGCGCGTACATGGCGGCGGCCGGCATGCCGCAACCGACCAGAATCTTCCGATGGGCACGGAGATTGTTGTGAACCGCGATATAGTTGCCGGCCCCTCGCCGGGTTAGCCGGCATGCCTGCTTGGACCAGCGTTCGAACGACTCCTGGCTGGGCGCCTTGCCACGCACCTTCGCGAGCATCTCTCCGCAGGCGAAGACCTCGTCGGTCCTCTTACGGCCGAGAGACGCGAACATCTCCCGGGCCTCTTCGAACGCGGGCACCGCAGCTTTTGGGATCCCGAGGCTGTCGTAGTCGATTGACTGCTCATCGGTTTTCGCCGGGCCGGACTGGCGGCCATTCCGCTGCGTCGGCGTGGTTGCGGCGGCGTCTCCTGGCTGGGTAACCTGCTTAAGCTCCTGCGTGGCTTCGCCCAATGCCTTCGAACCGTCCATCAATAAATCTCCACATTTATGCTTGTTGAAACTACGGCACACCAAAACTGATGCCCGGCCCACGTGCCAACTGCCGTGACTTAGGACATATTCGTTTAAGGATGCAGCCGAATGTCGGGAAATGTTTTCCCGATTCCGAAACCAATCATAAGGCAATCCAACGCGCTTGGGCTCGCAATGCCTTGCACAGTCGGAGCGTCCATTCCTGCAAGCGCGCGCACTTCGTCGGCCAGCAATCTTCTTTTCGCAAAAAGACTGTCCGCGATTCTGGCCAGCTCCGTCGGCTTGGCCTCGAGCAGGCTCTTGGCACGAGCGAACTGAGCGGTCAGGACTCCTTCCACCCGCTTCCTGAGATCCTGGTCCATGTGCAACGTGACGAGCAGTTCCTGATCGGTCGTTCCCGAAAGGTACGTCAGCCCGCTCCCCAACCCGTATGAAGCCTCGAACTGCAGCGCCAGCAGAGTGGCTGCATGAAGGTCGGACCCCGTCGCTCCCCCTCCGCCGCCAGACCTCTGTCCGAGCACGACCTGCTCCGCGGCCAATCCGGCGAGTCCGATCGCGATCAGGTCGAGGAACTGCTGTCTGGTCCTTTCGGCCAGCAAGGGTCGATCGAACCTCGCCCCGCCACCCCTTTGCTGTTCGCCTTCGGACGGATCGAATGTATCCTTGATTTCCACGTAGACCAGATCTCCGGTGTCCAGCTCAAGCCCGACGACCACGTGACCTGCTTCATGAATTGCGGCGCGTCGCAACACGGCTTCGGGCACGGCAACAAGCTCAGGGAGTTGGGACTGGAGATCGTCGCGACTGATCTCCCGCCTGGCGCGCCTCGCGCGACGGCGCGCGTCACGGACCAGTTGTTCGAGGCGGGCTCCGGTCCAGCCTTCCGTCCGATCGGCCACCAGCGCCCGATCGCTATCCTCAAGTTTCCCTCCGAGATGGAAACGAAGGATCTCCTTCCGCGCCTCGGCGTCCGGCAACGGAATCTGGATATGCCTGTCCAGACGGCCTGGCCGTCTGACCGCCATGTCGATCATGTCCGGGAAGTTCGTCGCCCCGACGACAACCACACCTTCCCTGCCCGTCGCGCCGTCCATGCATTCCAACAGGCCATTCACAACTTCCCGGCTATAAGCGGCATTGTCGCCGCGGAACCGGGTTCGGTCTCCCACGGAATCAATCTCATCGATGAAGAGGACCGAAGGAGCATTCTTCTTGGCCTCGTCGAACGCCCCTCTCATCGCCTTCAACAGATCGCCGAGATGGCCTCGCGCTTGCCACTGTGCCAGGGATCCGACAACCAGGTGGACGCCGCAGGTCCGAGCCAACGCCTTAGCGAACATCGTCTTCCCGCATCCTGGCGGCCCCGAAAGCAGGACACCCTTGTCAACATCCGCCCATCGGATACGGCCAGCTTTCCAATCCAACAAGTCGGTCGCGAGTTCCCTGCCCCATTCGGCTGCCTCGCCCAGCCCGGGGAGATCGGCTAGGTACGGCTGCGCGGCATCCATGACGGGCCCGACCGCTTCCGGCCTTGTTGCGGCATCGAGCATCTTGAGGACCCGGTCGAATGGGCGACCTGTTCGCCACACCGCAGCGCCTTGAGCGGCGCAGCGGCGATCGCTTCCGCCTGCTCCGTGCTCATTTGCATGCCGTGACAAACCGTTGCGGCCGCAAGCACATGGCGAGGGTCCGGCGGCTTGATGTCCAGAACCGCATCAGCGAACCTGTCAAAGCCCTCTAACAGAAGATCACGCGACGTTGTCACCACCAACAGTCGGTCCTTCGTGGCGGACGCATCGAGGAGATCGTATGGCGCCGCCCGTTTGCCGCGCGTCGGTTTCAAGGCCACGATGTCGGTACGTTCGTGGTTTGCGCTGAATCCTCCGCCAAGGCTCTCCCCGAAGGCAGGAAATCTGCAGGCGTCCTCGTAGAATTCGACACTGTTCTCATGGGGCACGATAAGGACGAAGACGCCGGGACCGCCCTTGAGGAAGGTGCGCTGAGTTCGCAAAACGCGCATTAAACCGCAGTATGCGACGAAGCGCGCCGGCTTCGAAAAGAGCTTGCCACGTAGGCGGGGTGACATTTTCTTCATAGCTAGATTCCAGTTTGAAATGTGGTGTGGAGGGTTGGCGTCGCCACCCAATGCATCAGTCCCGGCGGCGGCGAACGGCCGTTTCCGGACCTATTCTGGCCTGGTCGAGCTCGACCTCGACGAAGCGCTGCAGGACCAAGGACGCCAGCCCCGCCATCGGCCGGGTTTCGCGGAAGGTGGCTAGGCATTCCCCCACGGACAGCGAGCCGGCCTCATCCAACGCGCCAAGCAACCGAATGCGGTCACCCAAGGGGCATTCCCATCGAGCGTATCTCAGCAAATCCTTGGCGTTGGAGAGGCGGACCCCGTCGCGAATGGCAGACTTTGGCCATGCTTGGTAGTCGCTACCGCGCTCCCGAGCCGCGCTGCAGAGCCAGGGATGTCCCGGCCCCGGCCCGGCGTCGACAAGCGTGTGCCGGCGGCCGCGCTTGATAAGGAAGTCTGGAATGTGCGCATCTCCTTCCGAAGTGAGGGCGGCCGGAAGGCACGACCAGGCGTCGACTTCGTCGTCAACGTCGAGGAGACAACCAAGGTCGCGCGCGAGCTGTGTCCGAAAGGCGGGCGGTCCCTGGCACCGGACGGTTCCCCGCGGCAAGAAGGCATTCGATTGCGCGCGACAGAGCGCGGCTTCAAGGGCTTCGTTCGGCTGGTATGTAAGGCTGTTCACTACTGCACCTGCGGACTCGTTCGAACTCGCCCGCAGAGAGCGGGCGCGGAACGGTCAGCGTATGAGGTGCGGGGCGGTTTTCATGTGAGAACGAATAGTGAACATAAATCTCGGCGTCAACAGGCATTTTGAATGAACGGCAAATGACGATCGTTGGCTCGCGTGCACACTGAACGACCCTTGGTGGCGACAATCAGAGATGACGCCTGCTTCGGTTCGAACAGAATATTGGACGCCGATCTGGAGTGCGCCCTTTGCAAAGGGCGCACTCCAATCTGGGGTCAAAGTTCGGCGCCGATTGACATCCCGATCCGTAGCTCGGATTTGAACCATCGTCGGAATCGCTTGGGCACCCCGCGAAAGCAGCAAGATCGCGCGTGGCTTTCCAGAACGGCTATAGAGACCGCTGGCATTGGCCAATTTGCGCGCCTGCCGACTCCTTCTAATGCCAACAAAGGGGGCCTTCACCCTAATACCTGAAGGCCTTCATCCCGTGCCCAATTCAGCATCTTAGCCCGCGATTCAGCCAGTTGCCTGAATTCGTCGTCGAGCTCCGCAACCTTATCGGGATGATTCTTCATCATTTTCGTTCGGTAAGCGGCGTTGATCTCATCGGCCGAGGCTCGAGGAGAGACACCGAGAACCTCGTGCCAAGCCCGTTTTGCATCACCGGACGTGTCGATATGCTTTCGCGTGGAAGCATCGTCCTCGTAGTCCTCACCATCGGAGATTTCTCTCGTAGGGCTGACTTCAAATAGCGCGAACTCTGCCCAGTGTTGCGCGACCTCCGCATGGGCAGACAAAATGCTAGCTGTCCGGGACCGATAGACCAGAAACAATACAACCGTGCTCGACAGCCCTGACAGGAACGCGGTGCCGTATACTGCGTCACTCATATTGCCTGGGTGCAATAAGACATGCTCCGCAGTGAACGTGCCCAGCTCCTTCCAAGGGCCTGCCACCAAGAAGTAGAACCCCACGAAGAGAGCCACGTACACGAACAGCGTCCGTCCTATAGCTGACCGTATTGCGGTTACGTGAATCCACTGCTGGAAGCTAGCAAGCGGCGCTGCACGTATCTCGCCGGCTATGCCCTGGAGTTCGAGCACTCGCGGCTGCAGCGACTCTTTCTCCGCATTTAGGCGTTTGCCCAACCTGCTGCCGCGGTGGAAGCTTCCATCCGCGTTCGTCATCAGATCTGCGTCAAAGGCCTCCTCCTCGATCTCGTCCAGGCGACCAATCTTGGCGGCGAGTTCCTCTTCAACGGCGGATAGGTTGAGAAGCTCAGGTTCGCCAGGCTCCTCGACCATCCGGCGGGTGCCCGCCTTTAGCTGGTACACGACAAAGGCCACTATCAGGAATGCTGGGGCATACACCGTCGCCGTGAGTAGGATCGTGAGAACGACGATCCCAACGACTACTACCGCACATATGATGAAGGTTAAGCCGCCATCATCGCTTTTTCTTCTTCTTGCCATTTAGGTCTGCTCGTCTCAACGCATGGAAATTATCAGCCATCCCAAAGCGAGGACAACGCAAAGGTAGAAGTAGAGGCTGTAAAGAACCTGGATCAAAGGCACATTTCGGCGCCTAGCGCTGCCAAATGCAGACGGGATGGGCCCGGGCCACATATACTGCACCCAAAGTATCAGTTTCCCAGGCCAGCAGAGCACCCACCACCAAAGCGGGCGTTCACTTACCTTTGATTCATCGATTTTCGGGAGTGCAGCAATGGCCACCCGGTCCAGCAACTTCTTTTTTGACACTGCGCCCCCGCTCGTGCACCAACCGGACGACGATAGCAGAAGCCTAACCCTGCATCTATAGTACTCGCTTCTCGATACTTCACTTCCGAGCAGTGTTTTGCCGGCTGGAACCGAGAAAACTGCTATCAAACTATCTCATTGACGAGGTTCGAGAAGAGCGCGGCCTTGGGGTCGGCTTTCAGCCTCCACGCGAATCGAAGAGGCCTTCCGCGATCGCTCCGATCTCTTTCCCAATGTTTGAGCGCGCCTTGGCCCACAACCTTCTCAGCAGGTACTCCGGTACCATGCTGTCAAATTTGGCTGTTTCGAGATTTTCGACAAACGCCGAAATGGACTGAATATCCGGTGGGCGTTCGGCTACCTGTCGAAGAACCGCCTCGGCTTCCGAAGGCGTAGTTTCCAGCACCGTCACGCCGACTTCGTGCACCGCGCATTCAAGGCCTGCCGAAACCAGTGTGAAGGCGAGAACGGCATTGGCTTCGGTACCTCTCCAGGTCAGGACGTGCGTATCCTTCCCTGCTGGCAGGAATCTGGTCCGCCGCAGTCCGAGCTCCAGATAGGCGTCCCTCCCCTGGCGCAGGAAGTCGCCAGCGGCGGCGTCGAGATAGGCAGGAATGTCGTCGCCTTCCAGGACCGCTCGCATCTGGGCCGAGAGCCTGTCATGGACGGGTTCATTCATCACGTGGTCGAACTGGGGGATCTTTCCAGAACGATGCCGCTCGACCTCGAGCACCTTGCTGCGGTCGTCTACCGATGCGATACGCCAGCGCTGCCCCGCGAATGCAATCACCACTCCGACTGCGACCGGATTCGAGATCGGGATGGTGCCGAGCGTCCGCCCGCCGGATACGATCCGCCACTCCTCGTCCGTCGAGAACACGGCGTAGAAGTCGCGGCCGGCCGGAAGCCGCTCCCCAATTTCGCCGAGCATGATCGTACCATCAGGCGCCTGCTCCAGCAGCCGATGGTCCGACGAAGCCATGCCGCGCAGCAACTCGATGTAATCGCCCTTTCCCAAAAAGGAAAGCGGACCCGCCGAGCATATCGTCTCGAAAAGGCGATCTGCGCGCAGCCCGCCCTCTTGTGCGATCAGGGACAGCGTTTGGTGAAGAGCGACGGTCGCAACGGCGTCGACGATGGAAGGTGGCTCGACGAACTTGGCGACGAACAGGCGCACGGCTGCCACGGCACGCACGGTCTCCAGCCTCAGGTGATCGAGTGGGTCGGAATCCTGTCCGAGATTGCGTTCCCGCACATACATTCGAAGGATTGCAGGGACGCTGTGCCGCCGGCCACTGCGTCCCAGACGTTGGCGAAGCGACGCGAGCGACCGCGGCGCCCCAACCTGGGCCACGGACTTGATCGATCCGATGTCGATGCCGAGTTCCAGCGTCGTCGTCGCGACCGCTGTCGTGGGCAGGTTGGACTGCTTCAGCCTGTCTTCGAGTTCCTCCCGCAATTCCTTCGACAGGCTGCCATGATGGGGAAAGAACTCGTTCGGAACAGCGCCATTCTCGGATCGCGTCCGCAGCCAGAGATTCCAGACTACCAATCGGCCGTGCCCCTCCCGCCATCGTACAATGGAGGAGTGGCAGGTCGTGGTGTTCCGGACGTAGCCGCGGCTGCCGGGGCACTGCCGGGCTATCGCATCTTGCTACCTGGTCAAAAGATCGTTAAATCCGGCACCAGTGCCGTAGCGCCATTTTGGGCCGCCAATAATTGCCCAGCAGTAGGTAGCAAATGCCACCAAGCTGAATTGCTGATTTATCAACGAGTAAACCTCGTTTTCACTGTCTAGATCGACCTTATGGATGAGGCGCAGTCTTTGGGAGCGGATGCCTGGTCAGGTCATCCAGTCGTAGAAGGTGTATAGACCCGTCGGTCTTTGCCAGTTCTTCGACTTCCGCACGGAAGCCGTTCCGGCTGAATAACAGATAGTGCTTGCCTTTTTTCGCTGCGCCATAGGTCGTCTGCTCCGAACGTTTTCGCAGGGTTTCGAGCATCGCAATATCCATCGCCTGCGAGCGCCACTTGCACTCGCCGTAGAAGAAGGAGCCGTTCAGGGTCCGTCCTGCAACGTCGATGTCAAAGTCCGCATGGCCCCAGACGCTTCCGACCTCCATCGCGGGAGAACCGAGAGATTCCTGAGCGTTCGCGCGAGCATGATCCACGCACATGCGTTCGAACGCTCCGCCCATGAATTCTGGCAGCCTTGACTCGATCACGTCTTGGTATAGCTGTTCGCCAAAGCCGCTGTTGATCGCCGAAAGGTTTGGACGGACGAAATGATGCCAGAAGGCCATCAGGGGATCATTCAGCGTGTAGCGGCGGTTCCTCGCCTTCTCGCTTGCGTCCAAGGATTTGTTCACGTTTACGAGATCGAGCCTCGAAAGCTTCTGGATGTAGGGAGGCAGGCTCCCTGCATCCACCCGAAGCCTTCCGGCGATCTCGCTTGATGTCGTACAGCCATCCGCGATCGCGGCCGCAATGCTTGAATACATGCCCGGATCTCGCAGCTCGTTTTGGAGCAGCGTCATAGGTTCGTCCACCAGTGCGCCTGTTTCCGTCAAGAGCAGGTCCACCACATTTTGCCTGAGGCTCTTCTCCGGGTCGCAGAGCTGCAGGTAGTGGGGGATTCCCCCGAAAATGCCATAAGCCTCGATGGCTTGGCGCGAATTGTATTCTGGAAAAAACAAGGCGGCGTCCCGCAGCGGAAGCTGCTTGACCTCGAGCGTCATCGTCTTGCGGCCATAAAGCGGGTTCCGCTCTGCGAGCAGCTCTTCCATCTGCGCTATAGCCGAACCGCAGATGACAAGCTTGAGGTTCCCTTTCCTGGCGGCACCGCCATCCCAGAATTTCTGGAGGATCGAAGGCAGTGCCTGCTCTTGGTCGACGATATATGGAAACTCGTCGATAATCACGGCAAGCCCCCTGCGGCCGCTGCCAGCGGCGCCCGCCACATAGTGGAGCACCCCCTCCCAAGACTCGATAGCCTGGAGTAGCGGGTCGCTTCCAAGGACACGTGCCGTTTCGGCTTTGAAAGCTTCGAGGTTCAAGGTCGACGAGACCCGCGTCGCCTGGAAATAGATTTCGTTTGTCCCGTCAACCGCTTCCCGCAGCAGCCTTGACTTCCCGATCCGCCGCCTGCCATAGGCCACAATCAACGATGGCCGAGGAAGGGCAAGCTCCTTGCGGATGAGTCCAAGTTCGCGTTCCCTGCCGATAAACCTCATCATCCGCCCCTAGCATAACCGCGATTAGCATAATTGCGGTTAGTATAATCATGATTATGCTAATTTCAAGGAGGAGAATGCCGATCCGGCTTGAGGTGGATTGAGTTCCGGAGCTCTCATGAAATAAGCGGCACTAGGTCGCCGAGCTCGCCTGGCGCGAGGACAGTCGCGAACGGAGCAACGGCGAACAGACTTTCACGCAGCTGCGCACGGCGCTCGGACGGCCTACCTCACGCTATCTCTGCGGCTACTGGCAGGGTAACGAGCCCCCGGACCTCATCTGGGAAGGCTGATTGATTTCAGCCTATCAGCGCTTATGGCTTGCGTTCGATGGCATCGACTCGGTCGGCGAGTTCATTGAACTTGCCTTCTATGCGGCCAAGAGACCCATCGATTGAAGTCTGAATGTTGGCAAACCCACCACCGAACTCCATCTTGATCGTGACTTCGAGATCATCGCGCAACTCAGACTGCCGCCGTTCCACCCGGCGAGAGAATTCAAATGCCTGCAGTGTCAGAGATCGAACATCCGCGACCTCTTTCCGTAAATGACGTGTCTCATCGACCAGGGTTTGAACCTGTTTCGACAAAAAGCTCAAATCAACGGTCGTCCCAGGCATCGTGTTGCTCCGCTTTCAATATACGACATATATGCGGGCGACGAAACCGACAACGGGCGTTCACCGAACCGCGACCTGCCATAGCTTCTTGCGGCCATCGATCGTGCCTGCACTGTGCACCCGACCGATCTTTGCGAGCTGGTCGAGGACTGGTGCCAGCCGGTTAGCGATATGGGACACCCTGTTGTCGTCCTCGGATAGCCCGAGTTTCTCTGCAAATCGCGCGGAACATTCTGCCGTCGACAGAGGTTGGCGCGCGTCGCGCAGAATTTCTAGGATGGTCTGGCGCTTGTTCAGGCCGCCCATGAGCGTCGTGATCTCTGACCGCAGAGACACACCTCCCTTGGCAAGACGGCTGCTCTGGCGCACCGACTGAGCGGCCGATGGCGCATAGCCAGGCTCATAGATGACGATCACACTGTCCAGCGCGGTCATGTGCGCCTGAATCGTAAGCGCGTAGGCATCCCCACGTAGCGTGCAGGCGGTTGATCGCTCATTTTCAGCATGAATCATGCGGAGAATCCTGTGAGCGACAGTATGAGCCATC
>NZ_JBHLYT010000112.1:0-2526 GCF_042431665.1 Mesorhizobium kowhaii | reverse complement strand
TGCACGAACCCGCTCCGCGGGAGGAGCGCCTCGGCCTGAGATGGCGCGACAGGCATTTGACTTGAGCGGGTAGAGGCGTCGATCTGACCATGGAGTTCCCTTCAACGAGAGGAACTCGCCATGGCTACTTTGTCGACCGATGCACCAATCTCTCCGCTTCGCCAGCGCATGCAGCACGACATGCTCATGCGTGGCCTGGGCTCCCATACCCAGCAGGACTACGTTCGTCACGTCCGGCGCTTCGCTGTGTTCCTTGGCCGCTCGCCCGACACTGCGACGGCTGAGGACATCCGTCGATTCCAGCTGCATCAGCATGAGAGCGGCGTCGGCCCTGCGACGATCAATGGCGCGGTCTCTGCATTGCGGTTCCTGTTCCTCGTGACGCTGAAGCGGCGGGATCTGGCGCGTGCGCTGGTGATCATGAGGTATCAGCGCAAGCTGCCCGACGTGCTGAGCGTGGAGGAAGCGGCGCGGCTGCTCGAGGCCGCACCAGGCATCAAGTACAAGGCCGCACTCGGCGTCGCCTATGGCGCGGGCCTGCGTGTGTCCGAGGTCGCACACCTCAAGGTCGACGATGTCGATAGCACGCGCATGCTGATCCGCGTCGAGCAGGGCAAGGGCCGCAGGGACCGTAATGCGATGCTATCGCCGCAACTGCTTGAGCTGCTGCGGCTATGGTGGCGCGAAGGCAGGCGGCGCGGGGTGATGCTCCCGCATGGCTGGCTGTTCCCGGGGCGCAGCTGCACGGCACCGATCTCGTCGCGGCAACTGCATCGCGCGGTCCAGGAAGCAGCCGAAGTCGCCGGCATCCGCAAGCGCGTCAGCCCGCACACGCTGCGCCACAGCTTCGCCACCCACCTGCTCGAACAGGATGTCGACATCCGCGTCATCCAGGTGCTGCTTGGCCACAGCAAGCTCGATACCACCGCGCTCTACACCAAGGTCTCGACGCGGACGATCCATGCGGTCGCAGGGCCGCTCGACCGGCTGATGGCGCTGATGGAAGGCAAGACGTCGCCCGGCTGAGCCGTGCGCACCTCTGTCGAGGTCGCCGACATCTTCCGTGCTGCCGGCCCCGCCTATCGGGCCGCCCATGCAGGTCACCTGAGCCTCATCCAGCTCAAGGTGATGTCGGCGATCGAGCATTGCCGCACCGCGGCGCTCGGCGGTCACGTCGAGGCCTGCGAGGACTGCGGCCAATGGCGGATCGCCTATAACTCCTGCCGCAACCGGCACTGTCCCAGATGCCAGGGCGCGGCCGCGCGTACATGGCTCGCCGAGCGCGAAGCCGACCTGCTGCCAGTCGGCTACTTCCACGTCGTGTTCACGCTGCCCGCCGAGGTCGCCGACATCGCCTTCCACAACAAGGCGCTGGTCTATGACCTGCTGTTCAAGGCGGCATCGGAGACGATGCTTCGGATCGCCGCCGATCCGAGGCATCTCGGCGCACTCATCGGCATCACGGCAGTGCTTCATACATGGGGATCGGCGATGACGCACCATCCTCATGTCCACATGATCGTGCCGGGCGGCGGCATCGCGCCGGATGGGAAGCGCTGGGTCTCGTCGCGCCCGGCCTTCCTGCTCCCGGTGAGGGTACTCGGCAAGTTGTTCCGCCGACTGTTCCTCAACAGGCTGATCGCGCTGCACGACGCCGGCCGTCTCACCTTTTTCGGTTCGATGGCGCACCTCACCGAGCGATGCGCCTTCCTGCGCCAGCTTGCTGCCGCCCGGAAGAAGCGCTGGGTGGTCTACGCCAAGGCGCCGTTCGCGGGGCCGGAGGCGGTGCTCGCCTACCTGTCGCGCTACACGCACCGGGTTGCGATCTCAAACCGCCGGCTGTTCGCCTTCGACGAGAGCGGCGTCACCTTCCGCTATAAGGACTATCGTCGCGACGGCGCCGACCGCCAGCAGGTCATGACGCTCGCGACCGACGAGTTCATCCGCCGCTTCTTGCTCCACGTCCTGCCGCGCGGCTTCCATCGCATCCGACATTATGGCCTGCTCGCCGGCTCGGCCCGCAAGGCCAGCCTCGCACGCGCCCGCGAACTGCTGAACGTCGCTCCGCCGCCCGAAGACGACACTCCGGAAGAACCGGCTGACTTCCGGCCGCCATGCCCCTGCTGCGGCGGACGCATGATCGTCATCGAGACGATCGAACGGTGGAGGAGGCAGCCGCGCGGACCGCCGAACGCATCGGCACCGATCCGGGAGACCGCTCCATGACCCGGCATGGTCTGATCCAGCCTCCAGCCACAGGCGCTCAATCTGCGGCGAAGGACCCACGCGCGCCCATGGTGCTCAGCGAGGCCGGCAGGGCCACGTCCGCCTGCGCACAGAGGCTACAAGGCTGTGCGGAGGCTTCACTGAACGGTCCATCCGTGTCCACCGCGTCGCCTAACGGGGGCGGTCACGCCATCGCCGACATCAGCCGCAAACTAAAATCCCCATAGCCATCAACTGTGGCCCGCGGGTTCCTGCATGAGAGGCTTTCGTACGCCTCACGGCACCCGAAACCCTTCAGCA
>NZ_JBHLYT010000111.1:0-4991 GCF_042431665.1 Mesorhizobium kowhaii | reverse complement strand
ATTCAAAGTCGCTCAATTCGTAACGTCGCATTCAAGCCTCCAAAAGAAGCCTTGAATCAGAACCCGTCACAAAGCGGTAGTCAGTTTATGAGTTTGCGGCCTAGTAGTCTGAATTGGGCCGAGAACGGACTGGCAGCTTACGAGATGATGCTGCCAGTGCCAGATCCAGAAACAAACCTTCACAGAATCAAGAAAGGCGGCTGGCCCCTCTTGCTTGCCGTTCGTCGGAGTGAGCAGGTTCGTTAGAAAACTAACTCGGAATCTTTCAACATCCGGACGAGGGGGCAGCATGGACGAGCGTGTCAGCCGATCGCTTAAGGCGATCAAAGATTTCAAAGGGCTAATACAGCTGGAGAAGAATGTTCGCGAGCGAGTCGTCTTTGACGAAGAAACGGCCACGGCATTCAAGGAGCGCGGCGAGATCATCGCCCGCGGGATGATTTCGGAGCGGACTGGTCTTGATCTGAGCGAGCTGATGCCTGCTGAGGAAAAGATCGTTCGCGCCGTGAGCGAGTATCTGGCGATCAAGCAACGCGAGGGTAGCAATGCGAACCGCACGCTCGATCAGCTTCGCAATCGCGGATTGATCGAGGCGGCAGAGACTGCGGTATCCAAGTCGAGGCCGACGCAGGGTTATGAAACGCTGCATCGCGAGGATCTGGACGATCTCTCTTACGAGCAGATCGTGATCGATCACCCGATGGAGTTTTCGCCGCGTGCATTGTGGTTTTCGCGGCGCACGCTAGGACTGGCCAACGCGAGCGAGAAGGCACCCGCCCGTCCGTCGATACCGGCGCAAATCCGCACCGAGGAGCTCTTGAAGTGGCTGGGCACCCGAGCAGCCGCAAACGGCGGCCACATCTCGCCCTTTGCGAATGCCGATGCGGCCGCGACGCTCGGCATGACCGACATGGCGCGCCATGGCCGCGTCTACGGCAACATTCAGTCGAGGCTGGATTTTGCGTGCTATCGCCTGGGTCTGCCGCCGCTTGGACTGACGGCAGCAGCGCCGTTTGCCGAGGCTTGGCAACAGGAGGACCGATCATGGCCGTTTCCGGTGCAGGCAATGCAACGCGCCGCACAGTCGTTTCGGTGGCAACCGCATGACTTTGAGCGGCTGGGCGTAGAGACTCAATCGCTACCGGGTCAGGCGCATCTGCTTTGGAAGGCAGAGCTTGCCGGGAATCAAGTCGCCGTGCGCGCTTGGGCGGAAGGTCTCGAAGACGGACCGGGCGGGTCCGTTGCGATGCCGCCCGCCCCGCCGGAAGTGCCATCGCTCAAACCAGCCCCGATGCCCGAAGAGGAAGAGGCCGGGAACGAAGCGCCCGTTGCTACAGACGGTCCATACTGGGTGCTCGTGTGTAATCCTGCGAAATGGGCAATCGACAAGTTTCTCGAAAGTGGTGCGACGGCCGACACTTGGGGAGTACGCCCTAGCGACGCATCGAAGTTTGGCGCGGGGCAGCTCGCCATTGTCCGCGTTGGCGTGGATCGCCGAAACGGCGCTGAACGCGACGGCCGTGAGCCGCTCGAGGCCGGCATCTACGCGGTGTGCGAAATCCAAGGACCGTCCTTCGCCGGCACGGGCGCGAATGGTGCTTATTGGGCGGCTGACGCAGGACGTGATCCGGGATTGCCCACGGTCGGCGTTCGTTATCTGCGCAACTACCTTGCACGACCACTCACCATTGAGCGGTTGCGAGAAGAGCAGCAAGGCCTATCTCGTTTGTTGCTCGACGGTTTCCAGGCGGCATCGTTTCCGATCTCGGCGGATGATTTCCACGCGGTGCTTGACCTGCTCGGTGAGGATCAGGACGCGATTGCGTCGGAAGTTGCCGAAGACGGTGCCCACACGCTTGATCGGCTTGCGGAGTTGGAAAGCAAGTTCCTGCACGCCAGTCCAGAGGTCAAAACCCGAGTCAGTAAGGGTATCGAACGTGGGCCGATCGGCACGGAGGTAAAGCGCCTGAACGGCTTCCGTTGTCAGCTGTGCGAGGCTTTGGGTCGCAATCCCATTGGCTTCAAGAAGCGGAACGGCGAACCCTATGTCGAGGCCCACCACGTCATGCCAGTGCACCGCAAGGAGATCGGTTCACTCTCTGCGGCCAACATCGTCACGTTCTGCGCAAACCATCACCGGGAGGTCCACTACGGCGATGTAGACTTTGCGATCGGCGAACAGCACTTCACCTTCACGATTGACGGCAAGAACGTGACGATCCCACGCGCGAAGGTGAAACTGCGGATTGGTGTTCTCGCGTACGGTTCGCTGATCACCGATCCCGGTGAGGAGCTGGAGCGAATCACGATCGCTACGGCACGCGATGTCGTGACGCCATTCGCGGTCGAATACGCGCGGTCGAGCCGCGGACGGGAAGGAGCACCGACGCTTGTGCCTGTGGTGAGCGGCGGAGCTCGGGTGAAGGCCTGGATTTACGAGGTTGATGCCGATTTGAAGACAGCGTGCGACATCCTCTATCGACGCGAGATAGATGCTATTGGCAGCGGTAAGTCCTACAGCGAGCCCGAACCCGGCGACCTGAAGCGTGTCGCGATAGCACGTAATATCGGCCTAGGTGGTCTGCACGTGGTGCTATCGACAAAACTTGCCCAAACCATCATGCCGCTAACGGCAGAGCGCCTCGCGGACCTTGCCATTAACAGCGCGCGCAAGCTAAACAATGGCCGCGACGGTATCTCTTATTTGATGAACGCAACCAGAAACGGGATCGAGACGCCGTTGTCCGCTGCCTACGCCAAGGAAGTCATACGACGGCTTGGCGTTGCCGACCTTGCGCAAGCGGTCGAGGCGACACACCGCTCGGAATAGGAGGCAATTAGAAATCGGCTCACCGTTCAAGCGCTTTTAGAGCGGGATGAGATTAATTTCGGTCATAGCCTGAGTTTTCGAAGTAGTGTGAGCACTCTGTCGGTGTGACGCGATAGAGGGTTTGTCCGATGGCGTCGCAAACGGCTTCGACAGTGCGGCTTGCTGCCTTTCTCAGCCAATGCTTGAGTTTTGAGAAGAGCTGTTCGATCGGGTTGAGATCGGGTGAGTATTTCGGCAGGAAGAAGAGCCTTGCGCCGGCGGCGCGTATGGCGCGGCGCACCGCCTTGCCTTTGTGCGAGCCGAGATTGTCCATGACGACGATGTCGCTGGACCGCAGGGTCGGGACGAGCACCTTCTCGATATAGAGGAGGAACCTCTCGCCGTTGATCGGGCCGTCGATCAGCCAAGGGGCATCGACACGGTCTTGGCGCAGCGCGGCCAGGAAGGTCATGGTCTTCCAGTGGCCATGCGGCACCTTGGCCTTGATCCGCTGTCCAACCGGCGCCCAGCCCCTGAGCGGCGACATGTTGGTCTTGGTCCAGGTCTCGTCGATGAAGACCAGCCGCGCGGGATCGATCCGGCCCCGATACTTCGTCCACTGCATCCGCCGTCGCGCGATATCGGGACGATCCTGCTCGGCGGCGATCAGCGTCTTTTTTTGTGACTGAGCTTCTCGGCGTGCACGAACTCCCACACCGAGCGGTAGTCAACCTTCAGGCCGCGCTCGCCGAGCTCGGCCACAAGGCCGCGCAAGGTGAAGTCTTGGTCGCGGCAGCGCTCGATCAGCCAGTCGCGCCACCCGCCCGAGAGCTTCTTCGGTTTGTAGCCGCCCACCTGGCGAGGTGCCGCGCTGCCAGTCTCTTCGACACGCTTAAGCCACTCTATGGCCGCGCTATAGCTGACGCCAAACCGAGCCGCCCCCGCCCGCCGCGACAGCCCTTCAATCTTGACCGCAGCGACAACCCGTTCGCGAAGATCCATCGAATATCCTGCCATTCATGCCGACCTCCTCTCAGCATGAATGTTGAATCAGAACCGCGATGATTTGGGAATCCTACGACTCCTATAAAGCTCATCCCGCTCTAGCGTTGCTGCTCAAACAAACCTATTCGACAGGTTGATGCCAATGACTGTGATGTTGTCGACATGAGGATGCTGGTTGGCAATGGATTTCCAGTGGGCGCGAAGCGCCTCAAGCAGTCCGTCGAACCCGACCAGGGCGCCTGACGGAAGTTGCCACCTGCGTCCCTTGGTACGGTTCACGAGAGCGAAGATGCCGCTCGCGGAGCGGTTGTCACGCAGGTAGTCCCCGGAAAGCTGGTTCTCGAGCCGCTCGAACAGGCCCGGTCCCGTCCAACGTTCCGCCAACTTCAGCTCGGCTGGCACCGGCGCATCAAAACCAGCACCGTGGAACCGCAAATCAGGACGCTTGTCGTCGGCAAACTCCTCTTCCTGCGTAATCGTGTATCGACCTTGTGCCTTCCCACGAAGCTCATGGGCGAGATAGTTGCGCATCTCGGTCTCCTCCTGAACACGCTGAAGGACTTTCGCAACACTGTCATCGCCGTTTTCGAGATCATCCCTGAGATCGAGAAGTCGCATGATTGCGAGATCGGCCAGCTCTCGGTGGTTTGTCGGAGTTCGGTCTAGATGTTCGTGGAAGTCTCTTACTTGTGCTGGCGACCAAGGTGTTAGGTCTGCATCCTGCTCAGCTTTGGACCGCGCGTGGGAAGCAAGCCATGGTCGAGATGATGCGTTTGGATGCTGGGCTGCGATCTCCGCAAGGGCCACGTAGGCCTCCTTGCCGGGGATCTGCTTCAGCTGATTGAAGAGGGCGTTGCGTGCGTCCTGAGCGTTGTCGCGCAACCCTGGGGAATACACACCACCGCCGGATCGATCAATGTCTTCATCCTCGCGGATGTAGCGCTGCATCAGGAGAAACAGTTCTTTCAAGTGGGTAGCCGTGGCGTGCTGTTGCCGAACGCCTGTTGATTCCGAACGGCGTCCGCCCAGAATTCGCGTGACGAAGGTCATGGCGAACTCCGTCTGCGCCTTGGCTGTTGATTTTCACTGAGAACTGACCCGGCATTTCCACCGAGATTTGACCCGCCTTTCATGTATGTTTCGGTTCGGGGTTGAGGGTCAAGGTTCTGGCTTTCTC
>NZ_JBHLYT010000110.1:0-25780 GCF_042431665.1 Mesorhizobium kowhaii | reverse complement strand
ACCGCACGGGTCCGGACTTCGGGAGAGAACTTGTTGGTCGTCTTGCTTGTCATGGCTCCACCTTCTCAGGAATTGGAGCCTCCGAGCAACCCGGTGCGGTTCAGGATTGTCCTGAAACTGGATATAGAGGGAAAGCGGATCCACCGAGCGGTTTCCTCCCAAGGGAACGGGATCATAGGACCAGCTCTCAACCTCGAAGCCGCTTTCCCCAGCCGTGTCAGTTTCCGGAAACGTCACGCTGCCCCAAGACCTCGAGGCGACGGCAAACACGGGCACTATCGGCGGGCCGAGATCCGATAGCATCGATTGGGCGCTCTCTCCGGCTAAGGGGAGATCAGGGTGCCCGAGGGATGGCGGGAAGGCCTTGGTTGTGTTGGGGCGGGGGTCAAATACCTCGTCCAACTCGGAGAAAGCCCGGCTTCTGAGGCCGGGCTTTCTCGTCCATTACCGTGGTTTGCAAGACCAAGGCCATCGCCCTGGTTGACATGACAGCGACCTTGGAAATCAGCCTGCCTGACGTAAGCGTAGACCGTATCCAGGCACCTGTGAAGACACGAGCGGCCTCGGCTGTCGCCAGGCGCGAATACCTCGCCCAGATCGAGATAGACTTCTCCGCCCGAAACGCGCGGAACTTGATCTTGAAGGCCGAAAACCACCCGGGAAAACCTGCTGAGCCCACTCAGGTATACAACTTTGCCTCTGCCAGGTACACAACTTTGGGTGTGGAATATCTTCCTAAAAAATCAGACAATGATTTCAATAGGTTCCAGAGGGGTCAGGATACAACTTTGAGTGCCCGACCAAAAATGATCGACCATGGCTGCGCCAGCGGGCTGGCCGGCACCGCGAACAGGAGCACCGCCGAGGCTCCCATCGGCGCCACCAGCAGCGGCACGTGCGGGCCGTTGCCGAGCAAGGCCGCCGATCACGCCGGTCAGCGCAATGCCGATCGTCGCGCCGATACAGGCCGATGATGCGCTCGCGCAGCATCGCGCCGGCAAGGATGGGGACAAAAAGGCGGAAGGCCATGGAATGGCTGAAAACCTCAGACTTGATGCGAAACTCGTCATTGCGGCGTGATCGCCCGCAATGACGCCAGACTGTTGAATTGGGAAGCCAACCCGATCCGAAAACCAGCCGCTTCGAGAAATAGTATTTCGCGATGCAGGCGAACGGTTTGGGGCGGTTCGGGTCGGCCGAATCGGTCTATAGATTTAGAGCTTACGCGGGTTTTCGGAATCGGTTGGCAAGGAACCCGCTTCATGCGGCGGCGACCGCGGCGAGGCCGCACGCCAGATTGGCCTTGTGAAGGGCCTAGTGCCCTGGGGGCAGATGGAACCATCGGGCTTGTTGCCAGGCAGGCTTGTCGTCACCTTCGCATTTGCGATACGAAATTGTGCATTGCAATATCGGCGGCCCGTCGGTATCGTCTTGCTGTCGGCCATCTACTCCTCCCAGATGGATGCCGATACTGAATGCGGTGCACCTCCTCCCGCGCCGTATTCGAAAATAGAGCCCGCTGCCACCTCCTCCCGGCAGCGGGCTTTTCTTTTGTACGAAGGTAGTTTCGGACATGGCCGATCTATCGGCGCCTAGAGGAGGCGAATGCTCCGAACCTCCAGGCCCTTCTTGCCCTGCCCGTATTGGAAAGACACTTTCTGCCCTTCCAGCAGCACGCTGAGCCCTGAGCGGGTCAGTGCGGTAGCGTGAACGAAGACGTCCTTTTCACCGTTCTCGGGAGCAATGAAGCCGAAGCCCTTTTCGGGATTAAACCACTTGACCGTGCCTCCGCTCTCCAGCTGCGCACTGCTCGCGGCAATGGACTCTCCCGCCAAGCGCTCATCTGCCGGAGTTTTCGGAATCTGCTCGCCGATATCGAGGACTTTGACGACCTGGCGACCTCGTGGACCTTCTTGCGCTGTGACCTTGAGATGCGTCCCCTCGGAAACATCGCGGCTGCCGGCAGCTTCCAACACCCGGATGTGGAGATACGCCTCGGTGCCGGTGGACAGCTTGACGAAGCCAAAACCCTTGCTGGCGTTGAACCAGATCACCTCGGCGTCGACAGCGCCTGGAGTTACGGCTGGCGAGTGCTGAAAGTAGCTGGCTCGGAAGTCCGCTCCGAAAAGGAAACCGGGTCATCGTCATAGCGACGCCGTGGCTGGCGGTAATCTTTATATTTGCTCATCATCGTCTCGACTGGCATGGAGAGCTGCGCTCCCGTCAGAGTAATCTCCATCGTACGATGCGTTTGTGTCAAATGGACATGTGGGCGCATATCTTGCTTCTTTAGGCGACGTTACTGGGCACGGGGCGCCGTGCGAACGGGGGCAAGGCGAAAGCTGCCGGAGCGTACAATTGATGGCTGGCGAGCTAATCGACGGTCGCCTGCGGCTAAAAAGTTTCCAGCACCACTTGATGAGATTGGTTATCTTTCTATATATGTAACCACCCTCACCACACAGACGGAGCGGGATATCATGGCACGTACCAATGACACCCTGGAACTTTCGGGATTTGGCGCGCTCACCGGAACACCGAAGCAGGTTGGCGACCAACTTGATCGGCTGACTGCGGAGCAGGTCATAGCGCTAACGTTCGAGCACGGGAGTGAACCTGCCATCCGCGCGCTCGCGGACACGGTCGTCAGCATCGCGCCTCTCGTTCGTACCATCCTCATGAGGCGCCAACGCGAAGCCATTGGTTCAATAATCGAGGCTCTGGTTCCTCAGGTACCGCCCCCGCAGCATATGCTTGTGGAGGCGCGGATGACGGCCGAGGCGAGAAGGGCAGTGCTGGAAAGCGGTGATTGGCTGACGGCTTCCCAGATCGCCAATATGGCTGGGTTCAGCACCAGCAATCCAAGTGCGCAGCCAAACAAGTGGAAGAAAGAAGGCCAGATCTTTGCGGTTCGGCATCGGGGTGTAGACTATTTCCCCGGCTATGCTCTGGATTCCGCCGGATATCGGCCCATCAAGGCGCTCGCCAAGGTTCTGAGCGTATTTTCCGGGAAAAAGGATGATTGGGGGCTCGCCTATTGGTTTGCATCGGTCAATAGCTCCCTTGGGGGTAAGCGTCCGCACGATATGCTCATAGCGCAACCCGAGCGCGTTCTTGCGGCCGCCGAGGACGAGTTGGTAGGCGCACTCCATGGCTAAACCAAAGATTGGACGGGGATCCCGGACAAGTCCAGTTCCCGTTCCATCGAACAATTTGCAGGATATCATCACCCGAACGATATGGCCGGTGGGCCAAGTTATCCATCGTATTCATCTGAACCTCTATGCCGGCGCGGAATTTAATCCAGGCCTGAAAGGCAATGCCCGGTTCAGCCCGATCAAAAACGCAAATGGGGCCAGTATCCCGACTCTGTACGGCGGAACGACCTTTGACTGTGCGGCGATGGAAACGGTTTTCCACGATGTGCCATTCGCGCCTGGCCTGAAGACCTACGACAAGGTGAAACTGGCCGATCAAGTCTATTCGAAGGTGACGCCTCAGGGCGATTTCGTCCTGGCTGACCTGAGCGTCACTGCGCTAAGGAAACTCGGTATCAAGCGCAGCCAGATCATCGACACCGAGAAGGACGGCTATTCAGCAACACGCCCCTGGGCTGAAGCCATTCACACACAATGCCCAGACATCCAGGGACTTTACTGGGTTTCTCGGCAGGACGATCGGGCTCTGGCCGTGATGCTGTTTGGCGATCGAATTCCGGCAAACATGTTGGTGCATTCCGGCGCGTCGCTCGATTTGACCGGGAACTCTGACGTCTATTCCGCATTGCTCGAACTCGCCGATCGTATCGGCGTAAAGATCGTAGGCGTCAGGTTCTGATGGCGGAAACAGGAGATCGGGGCAATTTGGGGGCGGCAACCTCCCCAGCCGCGCCTTCCGGCGACCGTCTGATCGGAGTGTGCCGCTATCAACGCGCCTCGCCCACGGCGATTCTGACCTCGGAATGATGGGGATTGTCCAGGCTTGTCGGATTGGGATCTTGAACGAGACGCCGAGATTGAGCGGATCCGCGCCCGCCTGAAGTCGATGGCCGCGGAGCAGCGATCCCTTGAGGCGAGACTCGTCGAACTTGAGCAACTGAGTACGCCGCCACTCTCGCATGGTGAGGCCGCATCTGTCGCCAAGACCGCACCGGTGACCAATGCGGCGGCGGCGGCGGAGAAAATTGGTCTGTTCCGGCGCCTGTTCGCCGGCAGAGCGGATGTATATCCCGTTCGCTGGGAAAACAGGAAAGCAGGGCGATCGGGCTACGCGCCCGCTTGCGCCAATGAATGGGTGAAGGGTATCTGCGGCAAGCCGAAGGTTAAATGTGGCGTCTGTCCCCACCAGGCCTTCATTCCGGTTTCCGACGAAATGATCGAGCGCCATCTGCGCGGCGGCACCGCGTCGCGACCCAGCGCCGAAGACTTCGTCGCCGGCGTCTACCCGATGCTGCCCGACGAAACCTGCTGGTTCCTGGCGGCCGATTTCGATGGGGAAAGCTGGTCGGTGGATGCGACCGCTCTGATGGAGACGTGCGAAGCCAGGGGCATTTCCGCTGCCTTCGAGCGGTCGCGCTCCGGCGACGGCGGACATCTTTGGCTCTTCTTCTCGGAGCCCATCCCGGTGCGCGCCGCGCGCCAGCTCGGTTCCCTGCTCGTGACCGAAACCATGGAGCGCCGCCCGGAGATCGGCTTTGCCTCCTACGACCGCTTCTTTCCCAGCCAGGACACAATGCCGATTGGCGGATTCGGAAACCTCATCGCCCTACCGTTGCAGCGGCGGGCGCGGGAACGCGGCAACAGCGTCTTCGTCGACCGGGATTTGCGACCTTACGACGACCAGTGGGCCTTTCTGTCGGTATTGCCGCGTCTGTCCGCCGATGCGGTGAGCCGCTTGGTGGACGAGGCAGAGACGGTGGGGCGCGTGCTTGGCGTGCGCATGCCGGTCGAGGATGAATCGGCGGACGAGCCCTGGCGCGTGACGCCTTCCCGGCGAGTTCCAGTCAGGATCGATGAACCGTTGCCGGGCCGGATCAAGATCGTGCTCGCTGATCAGATCTATGTGGAGCGTACCGGATTACCTTCCACCATGGTGGCCCTGATCATTCGGCTGGCCGCATTCCAGAATCCGGAGTTCTACCGTGCCCAGGCGATGCGCCTGCCGACCTTCAATAAGCCCCGGATCATCTCCTGCGCCGAGCTCCATCCCAGTCATGTCAGCCTGCCGCGTGGCTGTCTCGACGACGTGACCAGGCTGATCCGGGATCATGGTGGTGATGTCGAGGTTGTGGACCGCCGGGAAGCGGGATCTGCGCTTTCCGAAGGCACGCGGTTCCTAGGCGCGTTGCGCGGCAGGCAGATCGAAGCCAGGGAGGCGCTGGCGGCGCACGACTTCGGCGTGCTGGCGGCCGCCACCGCGTTCGGCAAAACGGTCGTCGCCGCAGCACTGATTGCCGAGCGTGCCCGCAACACGCTGGTGCTGGTGCACCGTCGCGAACTGCTCACTCAGTGGGTCGAGCGTCTCAAAACCTTCCTCGCAATCGACCCTCGGCAAATCGGCATTGTCGGCGGTGGGCGCCGCAAGCCAACCGGCATGATCGACGTCGCGCTTATCCAGAGCCTGGTGCGGCGCGGCGAGGTTTCAGACCTGGTCGCCGACTACGGCCATCTCGTCGTCGACGAGTGTCATCATCTCTCCGCAACCAGCTTCGAACTGGTGGCGCGGCGCGCCAAGGCGAAATACGTCCTCGGCCTGTCGGCGACAGTCGCCCGCAAGGACGGACACCATCCCATCATCTTCATGCAATGCGGGGCCGTCCGGTATCGGGCGAGCGCACGCGATCAGACGATCGCAAGCGGGTTGAGCCATCGCGTCCTGGAAAGGCCGACCCGATTCCAGCTTCCTCCATCGCTCGCGGGCGCTGATCGCCCCTCGATGCCAGCGATCTACGCCGCGCTCGCTGCGGACGATGGTCGCAACGACCTGATCTTCGACGACGGTCTCGGAGCGCTCGAGGCGAAGCGGTCACCGGTCGTATTGACCGAACGCCGGGATCATCTCGAACTGCTTCAGACCAGATTTGCCAAATTCACGAAGAACCTCGCCGTGCTGCGCGGCGGCATGTCGGCGGCCGAACGCAAGGCGGCCGAGATCGCCCTTCGGGCACCGGACGATGAGGAACGCCTTATTCTGGCGACGGGGCGCTATCTCGGCGAAGGGTTCGACGACCGGCGCCTCGACACGTTGTTCCTGACCATGCCGATCGCGTGGAAGGGAACGCTCGCCCAGTATGTCGGACGGCTCCATCGCGAACACCGGGACAAGTCCGAAATTCTTGTTTACGACTATGTCGACGCAACGGTGCCGGTGCTCGCGCGCATGGCCGCGAAGCGGCGGGCGGGATACCGGGCGCTTGGATACCGTCTGGAATAGGGATGGGGGCGGTTGCGACCGGTCGATCCCGAAGCGATCGCGATCTGGTCCCTCGTCGCGAACAACGCAGCTGCATCGAAGCGCCTATGCGCGCGGCCGCAGCGCCTCGAGCAAGGGCCGCAGCTTGTGCTTGCGGCGATGCTTTTCGATCAGCGCATCGATCCTTGTGATCCAGTCCTCGAACCGGCCAGCGGCGTCATGGGCGAGCGCCGCCTTCTCCAGCCATTGCGCCGCCAGTTCATAAAAGCCTGACTGCCCGGCGTCCATGACGTTGGCGGCGATGCGCTCGGCGACATCGATGACCCAGTCGGGATGGCTGGCGTGCGCCGCTTCGACGAGCCGCAGCAGCACGTCGTTCGCTGGATTGCGCAGCGTGTTCTCGACGTCGACGGATCGCACCGCCTCATCGATCATGCCTTCGCCGAGGAAAATCTCGGTCCGGTCGTGGGCGTACGTCGGCGCCGCCAGGCAAGCCAGGAGGTGGGGCCGCAGTTCGGCCCATCCTGGTCCCGCAAGCATCTCGGCCGCTCGAAAATCTTCGAGCGACAGGCTGTGTTCGAAGGCGCTGCCCGCCGCCGTGACTGCAACTGTGTCCCGGCCCAGCGCAGCGGCGCTGTCGCGCAGCCAGCGGGCGAGGCCGACCACTCCGAATAGACGATCGCCTTCCGGTTTCAGGCTCAGTCCCCACCCCGCAAGTTCCAGCGCCGCATCGACTTGCCCCGTCTCTTTCAGGAGGCGCGAAAGCTGGAGGGCCTCTTCGGCGGAGCGGAACCTTTTGCGCGCATAGGCAATCGCATCTGTGCTGCACCCGCGCCGGACCAGCATGGCGGCGTGGTCGCCATGGCGTCCCGCGGCCCTGGCGAGGTTGAGGAATTCGTCCGTCCGCCCGCCGATCTCGAGAACTCGAAGCCGCGCTTGCGTCAGCCGCGCCGTGGTCCAGTCGCCGTGGCCCGAAAGCGGCCAGGAGCGACCCTTTCCCGCAAGAATATCGTCGAGGCCGATCTCGTCCCAGCCTTGTTCGAGCGCGTCGATCGCGACCTGTAGATGGTCGTCGAGGCCGTATTCATCGAGCATGCCCTGCCAGACGTCGAGCCGGACCATCAGGTCGTCCCGTTCCTCCGGGAGAAGGCCGCCCAACAGCACCGCTTCCGCGATCATCTGGCCGAGCACGGGAAAGAACTCGTGCAGGGTCTCGTCCCAGTCGGCCTGTTCGAGCCATGCCGGCACGAGCGCCTCCGTCACCGGCTCGAGAATCCTCAACGCATTGCGTCCGTCCCCGGCTTCGAGAAAGGGCTTTGCCTTGTCGATCAGTGCCGCGAAAGCGTCCTCGTCGACGGCGGCACCATTGTCGCTCCAGCGATCTCGGCGCGAAGTGCGTCCCGACAGCAGCGCCTCGGCCTGCCGTTTGATCGGCTCCGGGTCGACGGCGGTTCGCCGGGGGCTGGCCGAAAGCGGGTCCGGCGCACCGGCGGCAAGCTCGGCCTCGATCCACAACGCGAATGCCGGATCCTCCTCGGCCCGTCTGGTGAGCAGCGCCGCCAGCGCCTCCCGATCGAGGTTCCGGAGAACCCCGTCAAGGGGTGGTCGCTCCACCACCGAGTCTGGCGTGTCGAGATATTTGAGGAGCACGGCCACGACGTGCTTGCAGGCGCCGCCCCAGTCGTAGGGGCAGGAGCAGCGCGTCGCCGCGACTCCACCCTGGTGCAGATCGACCGTCACCTCGTAGGGCGCGAAGTCGCTGCCTTCGACGTGAGCGGTCAGCCGGTCGCCCCGTCGCACCAGCCCGGAAACGGCCCCGCTGCGCACATAGTCGCGGCCGCGCGCGAAGGAATCGGCGGTCGCCAGAGCGCGCACGGCGTCTTTGCCAAAGGCGGGATCCTTCATGGCTGGTCTTGCTCCTCTGCCTCGATCTCGCCGAACAGCCCTGTCGCGCCGGTCAGGTCCGCCAGCAGCTTTTCCTTGTTGAGCAGCCCGGCATCCTCGAGAGCCTCGGTGTCGGGAAGATCGCGAAGCGTGTCAAACCCGAAATGCAGCAGGAACGCTTTCGTGGTGACATAGGTGTAGGGCGCGCCAAGTGTCGGGCTGCGCGGACCGGACGCGATCAGACCAGCCTCGCGCAGATTGCCGATCAGGTCGCGGCTGATCTCCCGGCCGAAGAACGACGACAGCTCGGAGCGCGTGATCGGTTGGAAATATGCCACACACATCAGCACCAACACCTCGGACTGCGTGAGGTCGGTCGCGCGCCCGCTGACACCGACGGCGGCGCGGATGGCGTCGGCATAGGCTGGCCGTGTCAGGTGTTTCCAGCCGCCGGCGACCGCGACCAGGTCATAGGGGCGGCCGCGCAGCTCCTCGCGGATGTCGTCGATGAGGAGGTCGAGGTTGCAACTGGCGCCAACCACTCGCGCGAGCACACTACGTGTGACCGGCTCACTCGCCGCGAAGACGGTTGCTTCGACGCGGTTCATCCATTCCCGCCAGCGCACCTCCGGCGGCAGGTGATCGAGCTCGCGGTCCAACAGATGATCATCTGACCGGCCTTTGCCTCGTCTTGTACGAGAGCCCTCCACCATCCGCTACAGCCCGTAAATGCGGAACGTGGTGCGGCCGGACAGCTCGCGCACCGCGCCAAGATCGACGAGACGGTCGAAAAGGCGGCGCAGGCCGCGATCGCTCATGCCGGCGATCTTCTCCGAGGCGACAATTGCGTCGCCGGACAGCAGTTTTTCGACGACGCGATCCGACGCCCGGGCGCGCAACTTCGGCGCCACCGCGAGCAGCCGATCCGCGCGGCGTCCGAGTTCGGCGGAAAGATCGATGGCGCGCAGCGCGGCGCGCGCGTGCGCGAAAAGCAGTCCTTTGGTCTGGTCGGGTTGGCGCTCCACGCCAGTCGCCAAACTTGTTCCCGGGCGTCGTGCGCGCGCGAGCTTCGCCCCCGGCTCGGCCTCCGTGCCCAACATCGGCACCGCATGGCCCCAGCCAAGCCGTTGCGCCAGCAGCGCATCCGCGAACCATGCTCCCGCGCGCCCAACACCATGCCGTTCCGCGCTGGCGAGCGCCCCACCCAGGATTGCGACCACCCCTTCGGCGCCGGCGAGTTGCCGAAGGTCATCCAAAAGATCGGATACCGTCCCATCGTCGCGTGCGAGACCCAGATCGTCCAGAACCTCGGCGATGCCCGGCTCGCTCAGCAGTTCCTCCGTAGGCCGCGTGGCCAACCGACGCCAGGCCAAAAACATCCGGCCGGCGGGGCCGACGTCATCGCCGGGGCGGGTCAGGAGCACAGCATCGCGCAATGGTACTTCATCCTCGACGCGGCCCGCTTGTCTTGCCGTCACCGCGCCGGCCGCAAGCGCTAGCCGCTGCCGCCAGGCGCCAGCCCATCGTTCTTGCCGGCGCACGACTGCATCGAGCGCGCCGATAGCGGCGCCGGCCATAATCGCGGCATCCTCCAGCGTCTGCGGCTGCCGCGCGGCCCGGCGCAGCCAGGACGGCGTCGGCGTCGCGAGTGCGAGCGGCTCGGCATGGGCAGGTTCGACAACGTGCGGTCGGGACGGTTTCGGGCGTAGAATCATTATCGACAGGATGAACCACGGCGGCGCTTTTGACAATAATTTGAACCAAAACCGCCGTGCTCGTCGACAGGCTTTTATGACCGATAAACACGGCGCCACTGCGCGCTCGGTCGGGACGATCGAACGGCGGCTCTCCGGTTGCCTGGAACTTTACCCGGATGCCGGCCAGCCCATGGACCGCGCTCGCCGGCATCCGCAGGAAAGCATGCAAAGCCGCCCACGGCAGAACGAGGCCGCGCTCGGCGACAGCATCAAGACGACGGTCAACATGCTCGGCCATGATCTGAGGGACTTGCGCGATCGGGCAATCCTGCTCTTGGGGCTTTGCGGGCGGCCTGCGCCGTTCTCGTCGCAGCCTGGATCGGGATGGTTGCTGACCAGACCTGTCTTGTCGCCCACCTTCGAGAGCGGCTTCGGCCGCATCAGGAGAGGCCCCCCTCTTCCGGCAAATCTTCAAGGACAACAAGACCGTCGACGTCGAGCCGCTCTCCCCAAGCATCTCGAGCAAACCGCACTCGCAGCTGGCGTCCGCTCCGATCTCCCGGAAAAGGAACGTGGGCTGCTCTTCTCCGGACACTCGCTGCGCGCCGACCTGGCCTCCTTCGGCCGACATCGAGGAGCGTTACGTCCAGAAACAACTTGGCCACGCCTCAGCCGAGATGACGCGCAAATATCAGCGGCGGCGCGCCCAATCTCGCCAAAGGCGTCGGGGCTCTGACATCACCTTCCCTTTCCTCTCACCAAAAGCCGTAACGTTGCGAAGCAAGGGGTGGCTTTGTTTTCGTAACGCGTTATGCTAAACTAGAAGCATGGATACACCGAAACACCCGCCTGGCCGCCCCCGTCAACCAGATGCGCTAACGCCGGCGGAACGACAGCGCGCCTATCGTGCGCGATTGGCTGCTGCCGGCAGGGCAGTTCGTGTGCAGCGTGTCATCGAAGATGCGTTCGATTCAGAGACACAGCTTATCGTCGAACGCGCCTTCTTCGAGGAGCAGCGGCATACTTTACATAACGCGTTACTCAAAATTGAGCTTCTTGATGAAGACCGCGCCCGGCTCGACAGGCGAAATGCCTATTTGGAAGGCGAGCTAAAGCGGATTGAGCAACGGCACACGATCTCCCTGAAGGAGATCGTCCTCCTCAAGCAATCGCTGGCCACCAAGAAATAGCGCGGTTTGCAGACTGCCGCTCGGCGGTGCGATCGGTTCCGGGCCAACCTCACCAAGGCGTCGCGGCTCTAAACGCCCCTCTCCCGCCCAAGGCCGAATTGGCGCAGTCGTGACGTGCGGATTTTCAGCCTAGCGTTTCAATTGAAATCCGGAAGCAAAACCGACACAAACTGTTCAGTGCCCCATGGCCTGAGCTCTGGCTTTCTCACGGAACCGCCAGACGTGGGATCCCGCTGGCTGAGGCAATGCAACAGCCCCAGCACCGCGCCGTGCAACAGTCCTCGCACGATTACAACGACGCCGAGCAGCAATTGGGGGCACTCGGCGCGGCTGATCGTGTAGCGACCATCGGCAACGTCAAAAATTTCGCGCTCGGATCAACCCGTCATCTTTGCCGTCACCCCGTTCGTTCGCAACGCCGCCATCAACATCGGTCCCACCGAAAACTCCCCTGCCCTCGCCTTTTCGGTCAGCACGCGCAGATATCCGCCGGCCGAGTTGATGTGCTGGGACCGTTGCAGGATGCAGGCGATCACCACGGCAGCCGTCTCCTGGCCCATTGTGTGGCAAGCATCCTCGTAAGCCGACGGCGAGACCCCCAGGTATCCGCGGACCTGGGCCGCGGTGATCATGAAATCGCGCCAGCTGCCAATTCCCTCCACGGCATAGTCGACAATGTCGGGGCACGCTTTCAGCACAAGGCCAAGCGGATAGCCTTTCGGCTTCCCGTCGGGATTTGGCTCTGCCCGCGCCGTGCTTTTCTCTAAAGCAGGTTCAAATTCAAAAATAGAGTCGGTATTTGAATATGATTGCTGCCGCTCGTTTTGAGACTCATTGCCGCTCGGATTCGTGGAATTCATGAAGCTTTCCAGCAGCATGTCCACTTCCTCGTGCAACGCGGCCAGACCGCCCACGATCGGCTCCATCTCGCCCAGGGATGCCCGACGCGGGATCGCCTCCACAACAGCGCGGAAACGCCGCCACAGGCCGCCCCAGTCGCCCGGCATATCTTCCTCCACGGCTGCCTCGATCAGCTTTTGAACATCTCTGCGGTGCAGCGTAATCCGTTGGCGCATTAGTCTCAGGGCCTTGTTGTCGGCGCGGACGCGCTCGGCAGCCGCCTCGAACTCATCAGCACGGGCCAGTAGCGGGGCGAGAGAGAAGCCGAACGCCTCCTCAATGTCCCCTCCCCTCCCCTTGCGCGCATAGCGCTTGCCGTTCGGACTGTCGCGTCGGATGACCAGGCCGCAGTCCACAAGGGCTGCCAGGTGCCGCCTGAGCGTAGCATCAGGCATCCCATGGGCTCGCAGCGACAGCTGTGCATTGGAGGGGAACACGATCAGGCCGTTCTCCTCGCTCAACTCGCTGTCCGGATAAAACGACAGCAACGCGTTCAGAACGGCCAGAGCGCGATCGCCGACCCCGACAATGCTCCTGCCCTCGCAAAGGTTGCGGTAGACATGCCATTTCTCGACGGCCTTGCCGTCGGGGATTTCCTTCGAGTCATTCTGTGCCGCCAACATGGCAAGCGACATCGGCCGCCGCCCGAAGGGCGTCGTTGCAATACCCGTCTCCATTTTTCCTTCGCCTTTCAATCAGGCAAAAGAAACCTGCTCGCCGAATCGACGCCTAAGACTCTTGACAGTGATTCGCGGAAATGCGATTCTCGACCTTGCTACAGAATACGAGAAGGGCTTCCGCGACGGTGACGTTCGGGGGCCTTTTTCTTTTGCGGTTCAGTCTCCTGTTTTGACGCTCTCGGACTCCCTGAAAGCGCGGTACAGGCTTTCCAGGTTTTCCGAAATAAATTCTCCGAAACGACGAGCGTCCTTTGATTTAAGCGCAAGATTGAACGCGTTTCCGGTACTCTTGATGGTCGCGGTAACAGATTTGTCCTCCGGTGCCCACGTTCGTCCATTCTTTGGCTCAATAGCTTTCTTCACCGACCTTTTCGGCCTCGCGCCATTAAGAAACTTAAAGAGAAGGTGGAAGCGGTCATCGGATTCTGCCGCTGCAAAATCTTCGCTGAAGACAAAGCCGTTCACGACCGCAGTGTTTTTTGGATTCTCTATCAGCTTGCGTAGCTCAAGCCAGCGGTCACGGCCAATGCCTTTGGCTGGTCCGACTGCATCGATGACGGCTTCCGGAATTGCTTTCGGAATCGTCAGCATCTTCGAAAGCGTCTGATAGTCTACGGACAGGGCCGATTGGATGATGTCTCGAGGATAGCCCAGATCCGATAGACGCTGAGCAAACAGCACGCGCTCGATAAAGGTCAGGTTGGCTCGTGCGGAATTTTCCTGCCCCTGGGCGATGATGTGATCGATGTCGGCGAGCGCCTTCACGACCGCACGTACGGGCCTTCCCAACTCCTTGGCAACCTTGACGCGGCGATGCCCAAAAACGATCTGGTACCGGCCACCCGCGTCCGGATGAGGTCGGACGAGAACCGGAGTGTCTTGGCCCCTTTCCTTGATCGCGAACAAAAGCTCCTGATAACTCTCATCGTCGGAGCTCATACGATCGGATACAAACGAACCCTCGATCAGATCGGGATCGATTTCAACGACTGTTTCGCCCTCGACGAGCTTAGACGCTTGCCTGGCCAACTCGTCGATCGATGAAGAAATGGACTTGGCGGCTCCGAATTTGCGCAATCCCGAGGTCGGCTCATCGCCTTCGATCTCGACGGCTGCGTCCGTCCGCATTAGGTTATCGAAGATATTCTTCCTTGCCATTTCCACATTCCAGAATTGAGATAATCGTCTGATATTACGCCAACAATGCCCTCTTTAGACGGCCGTCTACTTTGTGCGTCCCCATGCTTCGTGGATCAGATCCCTGATTTCCGTATTGACAGCTTCGAGGGATTCCATCGCGCGTTCGTATGTAGTCCGCGTCATGCCCGACTTCTCGACTTCATAGAGTGTCTGCTTCGTCAGCCCAGCGTCCGAAATTGCCGTTGATTTGAGCATTTCATTTTTCAACATCTGCTTTGCGAGCATCGATTGCATGAAACCGACCATCTGGGCCTGCGGGATGTCCGTCGGCTCGTACCGAGTAACTAGATATCTAAACCAGTCGAGATCGACCTCCCCACCCGCGTGCCGAATCGTCTTGAGGATATCGCCAAGCATCAAAAGGAACTGGGACATCGACATGAGGTCGAGCATCTGTGGATGCACGGTGATGAGCACTGAGGTCGCAGCGGACAACGCCGTCAGCGTCAGGTAGCCGAGTTGCGGTGGACAATCGATCACGACTACATCGTACTTTTCATCAACTTCCTTGAGCGCCGTCTCGATGCGATTCCAGAAGGTTTTTCCAGCGATTGAATTCTTATCCTGCATCGCCAGTGGCGTGTCATACTCGTATTCTTGGAGTTCAAGCGACGCTGGAATGATATGAAGGTCGGGGAAGTTTGTCGGCATGATCACATCCGTGATCGGCTTTCTTCCATCGTCGTACCGTATCGACTCGTAAATCGACGGCTCTTTGTCGAGTTCGGGTTGATGACCGTACAATGCGGAAAGTGATGCCTGCGGGTCCAGGTCGATCGCGAGGACGCGGTGCCCTGTAAGTGCCAAGTGCTGCGCCAAATGTGCCGCTGTTGTCGTTTTACCACTGCCTCCCTTGAAGTTGACGACAGCGATAACCTGTAGCTTCTCATCTCCCCGACGGTGAGGAACATATTTCTTCACGTCAGCCCGGCCATTACGGTCGAGCCAACGGCGCAACTCCACAATCTGTTCAGCGGAATACGTGCGGCGGCCGCCAGAGTGAATAGTCGGCTCAACCGCCTTGCCTTCGAGATGGAGCTTTTTCAGGTTGCTGGTTGAAACTCCAAGGAAGTAAGCTGCCTCCGCAAGTGAGAACTGGCGGAGAGTCTTGGTCGCATTCGGTGGGAAGGTTTCCAGACGAAGCTGGTTCAACTTCCTAGAAATCTCCCGTCCCTGCGCCAATATCGCATCATCGAACAGTGCCTTAGCGTGGGGTGGGGATATGTTCATCCGTCTCAACCTCAAATAACGGCAATTGACTTCGTTTTGCCGAATTGCCGTCATTATGTCCGATTCGTTCGTTCCGGCAAGAAGTTTTAGGTTAACGAAAAGTTAACAGGGAGCTGTTTGATCCAGTATCGCCTCGTGCGAATTCGGCGCCCAAGACTCTCAGATGGCCGCCCTTCGGCGAATCCCGGAATATCCTTGCTACCGTCGCTCCCTCCGCCCATCGGATTTTCTCCTTTCCCATTGAACCTATTGTGGAAATTCGACAATAGTCGGCCGACTAAGCATATATAACCTTCCATGCCGAAAGACGCCTCGGCGAGCACACCGGACCGGGAATCGAAAAACTGCACCACATCGACGCCAGCCTCGATCTGGCAGGGGCTCCGAATCCAGGTTAACGAATAAGTTCTCCCAGGATTGATGCGAGATAGTCGAGGTTCCAGCCAGCCACTTTTCGCCTGCGCTTAAGGGAGTGCTTGTCGGGCAAGGCTCAGACGAGGTTGATGGCAAAGTGGCGGACGATGGCGATGTTTGTGCACGCCATGGCCCTTTTCTGAGGCGGGATTGATCGTCGTTAAAGGCGACGTCGAACGTCCAGTGCAGGGCGTTCTCGACCAGCCAGCGGCCGCGCACGGCTTGAGCGGCTCGCTCGGCCATGAGATGGGCTGAAGAGATGAAGCATCTGGTGTCGTGTCGGCAG
Organism: Mesorhizobium kowhaii; assembly: GCF_042431665.1. Taxonomy (NCBI): domain Bacteria; kingdom Pseudomonadati; phylum Pseudomonadota; class Alphaproteobacteria; order Hyphomicrobiales; family Phyllobacteriaceae; genus Mesorhizobium; species Mesorhizobium kowhaii. The sequence continues at coordinate 9,888 of NZ_JBHLYT010000110.1, read as the reverse complement.
CGATCCTTGAGTTCGGTGCGGGCTCGGACGCGGATGATGGTCTTAGTGTTGGGCAGGCGCAGTTCGCCGGGAAAGCGCCTCACGCCGGAAAGCCAGCCGGTCTCGCGGGAGACGGTAACGGCGCGCTCCTCGATACGGCCATGGGCTTTGTCGAAGTCGACGGCACTGTCGAGGCAGGCGGCGGGAGCATCGTCGAAGTAGCGCTCAATCTCGGCGCGCAGCGTCGGTTGGTGGCCCGTGACCGCGAGCAGGTAGTCGGCGCCGACATAGCGGATTGAGGCAGCTCGTACCCGAGAGTTGGGTTCAGGATATCATCCAACCTCTTTCGGATATTGGGGGAGGAAGAGGTTACGGCTACGCGCCCGCGCACCGGCCACCGGTGTCGCTGGCGGGGCGATCCGCGCGGCCCGAGCCGGTCGCTCATTCGTCGCCTGCGAGACCGTCGAAGGCGTCGAGCAGTGCATCGACGATCGCCTGGCCCAGCGCCTTTGCAGTCTACCAATTTGGGGGCTTCGTTTCCGGGGCGGGGGGCGGTGGCCAGGTCAGAACCCAGATCGGTCAGGACCGCAAGGCCCGCTCGATCGCCCATTGTGCAAAATCGTCCCGGCTGTCGATGATCCTGGTATCCATGAACGCGCGCTCCGGCGTTTACGATTTCTTTGGCCGATTCCGGCTATGTCAGGGTGCGCGATAGGTACTGCGTTCGCGCCACTTCATCGTTCAATCCTCGCGTCTCACGCCTCACAGAGCAAGCCGTTCCGCTTCGCACGGTCGCGGAGGTTCTTGACGGAAGAGGAGCCCGTTTCGTCCCGCTACGCGGTGTCCGTTCATGATCGGAAGAGAGCCCAGTGTTGGGGCGGTCCACCATTGACTTCCGATGAGTAGCCCCCCAGATATAGCCCGTTGGGTTATAGGAATGGTATGCAGACTGTCGCCGAGACCTCATTGTTCATCAAGCACGCGGCTGAGTTATTCAGCGAGGATGAACGAAAGGAGCTGATCGACTTTTTGGCCGCCAATCCGCAGGTCGGTGACGAGATCCCTGGCACTGGCGGCGTACGAAAGATGCGTTTCGCCGCCAAAGGCAAGGGCAAGCGTGGCGGCGCACGGGTCATCTACTACTGGTACAGTGCTGACGCGCCGATCTATGCACTCTTGGCGTACGGCAAGAACGAAAAGGTTGATCTGAAGCCCGATGAAGCCAAGGCGGTTGCTGCATTCGCCAAAGCGATCAAAGCAGCGAACAGGAGCAGGACATGAGCGAGATGACGAAATTCGGCGCCGACCTGATCCAGGCCATGTCGGAAGCTTTAGCGCACGCGCAAGGCAAGGATGTCCCTGGCATCGAGGTACACAGCGTAGATGTCGGGGCAGTCGACCCAAAGGCCATTCGCAAGAAGCTCGACCTTACCCAAGACGAGATGGCAACCGTGCTCGGAACGAGCCCTTCCGGCTACAAGAAGTGGGAGCAGGGGAAGAGGCAGCCGAGCGGGGCTGCACGCACCTTGCTTCGCGTCATGGACAAGGAGCCCGAGGCCGTGCTGCGCGCCTTGTCGTCCAAGGACGAGGTTTCCGACAACAAGCAGACGTCTGCCGCTACGCACTGAGCGGGGCAGGGGACTTTTGTCGCATTGCATCTTAATTGCAAGAATGCGGTTGTTTCCGTCATGTTGGGCAGTTAATTGCGAGAATGGCGTAGCTCGGCTTCTCGCTTGGCAAGCACCCCTCATGCCCACTTTAATGGATCCTCTGCCCCGTAAAGCGATCTCGTCCGTGCCAAAACTCGCAAACTGGACACCATTCGCCTTCGTAATCGATTCCTTCCTCGTGAGGGCACCCAATAATGCCCTCGGTCATCGTGACTGACCGCACCTGATGCTTCTCGATAAATTCAAGTATCTCGCGGGCAATGCCGGGGTCGGCGCGGACGTCGCCATGATCTACTTTCCAGTCGTGCAACTCTTCGACCTCTTCATTCGCGGATGGCACGATGCCAACTGCGACCTTTGTCGCTTGGCGCAGGTTCGGACCATAGAAGGCGATAGTCGCAATTGGCCATCCCCGGTGTCCCTTCCGAGCTTTCTTTTTCAGGCGCTTGAGAAATCGACCTTCCAACATGTTGCACTCTCCACGACCGCTGCGTTCATGATCGGTCTTGCCGATCTGCGGGGATATTGGGAAGTTTTGTTTTCGCGAAAACCACTTGGTCATTCACTTCCGCTAGGCGATGGCCCCGCGTCTTGGCAGAATGGTCAAGATAGGCGAGTGAAGGCCGCAGAATTCTTCGTTGAAGCAGCAGAACCGGCCATAGGATTTTACCTCATAGCGGACCCTGATTTTCTTCATAATGCGGAGGAGGCTGAATGATTTCACGCTGACGCTCATAAGCTTTGCGTACATCATACGCTAAGCCGAGAAACATTCCCTCCTTGTCACGAACGAGCGGCGCGTTCTTGACGTCATGCACAACCTCATGCAGCCAGCGCAGAGAGGGATAGTATAGTCTGAGATCAGCAAGAGGCCGGCGTGATTTTGCAGCAGGCGATACGAAAGCAAACCACCCTCCCCTTTGCGAGTCAGCCCGCGAACGATCTATGGTTCAGGGCGATTCACGAAATCCACGGATCAAAGAGAGCGATACCAAAACCCTCGAAATCCTTGGTGTTGCGCGTCGCCAGAAGTAAGGAGGTTCTTCGCAACCGCCGTCGCGGCGATCAGGCCGTCCATCGACGAGAGCCCACGACCGCGGCGCTTCGCCAGCCCCATCAGGTCGCCCCAGGCCATGGCAACGGGTTCGTCTACGGAGAAAAGCCTCTGCTCGAAGCGCATCGGCAAGTCCCGAGCCAGCCAGTCGGCGAGGGCTTCTCGTTTCCATCCCTCGTCCATGAGAACTACGCCACGCCGAATCTCGGCGATCGACACGACACTGATGAACGAGCGATCCTCATCGAGCCCATCCAGCCACTCCAAAACGCGCGCAGAAGGAGACGGCCTTGTCACCTCAGATAGCACGTTGGTGTCGAGCAGGAGCCTCACAACGGCAGGTCACGCGATTCGTCGCGTAGCCGTTCGAGGTCCAGATCGGCACCGCGCAAGGGCGAATCCAGCAGGAACTCCGCAAGCGTGCCCTTGCGTGCGGTCTTGCGCTGCCATTCCTCAGCTGAAACGACAACGACGCTTGGTTTTCCGTTGCGCGTGATCGTTTGTGGCGACGACTGCGCGCGCTCAATCACCTCCGACAGTCGAGCCTTAGCCCGAGCAACGGTCCCAGCTGGGATCCTCTTGGGGTGCAGATAGCACGTTGCCCTCTATAACCACGATGACTATCATGACTATATAGTCCGCGCCATGCGCTAGAGCAACAGGGCAGGACAGGGCGCTTCTGCAGCGTTACAGTCTGGCTCGACTTAGTGAGATTGACACGGAGCCGATCGCGCCGGCGTCGGTATTTGCGCGTCATCTCTACGGATGCGTGGCCGGGCTGCTTCTGCACATGCACCATCGACCTCGGCCACGGACGCAAGGCCGGCGCGCAGGGAAATCCCCCGATAGATTGCCATGCACGCCGGCGGCCAAAGCCGTGTGGCCCACACGATTAAGCACTTCCTAGGCTGACATCCGGCAAAGCTTCGCAATGGTCGCGGCCGACATCGAGGCCGACGATTTCGGAGCGCCGCAGGCCGCCCGCGAAGCCCAGGAGCAGCATGGCGCGGTCGCGCAAGCCCCGCAGCGTGCCGCGGTCAAGGGTCTCCAGCATGGCGATCAGATCGTCGCGCAGCACGGCTCCCTTCTGCCGGGGAGGGGAGGCGTGTTTGTTGCGGATCCCGGCCAGCACGGTGGCGATCCTTGCGATCGAGCGGTTGGCCGCGTTGCGTATAGTTCCAGGTCAAGGAGGACAGGCGGCGCTCGATCGTCGACACCGACTTTTTGCCTGCTCCTGGCGCCGAGGCCTGCGCCGTGATGTAAAGCCCGACGATCTGCGGGTCCGCAGGCAGCGGCTCAAAAGACTGGCGACGGCACCAGGCGCAAAAATGCTTCCAGTCCGATGCATAGGCGCGACGTGTGTTGGCTGAGCTCGCCGCTTCGACATAATCGCGGGCGCGGTCCGCCAGGCGCTCGAGATGCCCAGGCAACCGTTCTTGTCCCTTTGCTCGAACCGGCAGGGGAGGGGGCTCCCTCTTCGCCACCGCGCAGTTTATGCGGCGTCGGATGGCCCATCTCCATCACGAGATCGACAATGTCCGGCAAATCATCGGTATCGGCCGGATCGGTGTGCTTCATCAAATGGCGGGCATTGCCCATCAAAATCTCGTCTGTGGTAATGTCATGGCGGCGCGATTCTCTGCATCCTAGCCTGAGACTAACGGACTGATTTGTCCACCGCAGGATGGCCGGTAGGATCGGGATACCGAACTCACCCATGTCTTTGTTCGGCTCGACTCAGCCCAGTCCTGGAAGGTGGTTGAGGCGAGGACAAGTGCATTTTCGGTGACCGATATCGATGGCAGCATTGCTTAACGAACGGGCGCCAGGATGGGGGTTAGACGTGCGCATCCGGTTGAGGCGGTAGTAGTTTCGTGGGGAGGAAAGCGAAGAATTCACCGCCTCCGTCAGGCAAGATCCACCACAGCCTTTGCGAGAGCGCCTAGGCTCTTCACCTCCACGCCATCCTTGAGAGGGAAGCTTTCGGCACCGGGATATACGACGAGGCGACGCGCCGGATTGACGTCCTCGCAAGCCAGGTGAAAGCCCTTTTCAACCTTCGGCGCCAGACTGCGCTTGATCTCGATCGCCCAGGGACGTTTGCCGGGCGCAGCCAGAAGGAGGTCGATTTCGGCGCCGGCGGCGGTCCGATAGAAACTGGCCACTGTACGCGCAGGCGCTAAGGAGAGAAGATTTTCGATGACGTAGCTCTCCCAGCTGGCCCCGACAACGGGGTGCCCGGAAAGGCCATTGAGATCTTCGATGCCCAACAGCGCGTGCACGATGCCGCTGTCGCGCACATAGACTTTTGGCGACTTTACAAGTCTCTTGCCGGTATTGGCGTGATATGGAGGAAGCCTTCGCACCAGGAGAAGATCGACGAGAAGATCGACGTAGGATGTCACGGTCGGTGCGCTGACGGCCAGGCCGGACGCCAGCCGCGAAGCGTTCAAGAGACCAGCCTGATTGTGGGCGAGCATGGTCCAGAGCCGCTCCAGCGTCTGTGCGGGAATACGTGGTCCGAATTGCGGGACATCGCGTTCGAGGTAGGTTCGAATGAAGCTGCGCCGGAACGCCAGGCTGTCGGCATCGGAGGCTGCCAAAAAGCTGTCCGGAAACCCGCCGCGCAGCCATAGGCGCTCGGTGTCCGTTGCTCCAACTTCCAGGACATCGAGCGGCGTCATCTCGACATATTCGATACGGCCGGCAAGGCTTTCGCCGGATTGGCGGAGCAGGTCCATCGATGCTGAGCCCAGCAGCAGGAACCTGCCGCTGCGGCGTCCCCGGCGGCGGCCCTGATCGATCAAGCCGCGCAGTTCCTGGAACAAGTCCGGCACACGGTGGATCTCGTCGAGAATGACCAGACGATCTTCGTAGGCCTTGAGAAAGAGGACGGGATCCGAGAGCTTGTTTCGATCCTCGCGCGACTCCAAATCGAGGTAAAGCGCACCGGTCTCATCGCCGACTTCCAATGCGAGGGTAGTCTTGCCGACCTGTCTCGGGCCGATCAAAGCGACAGCCGCCTGTCGTCCGAGCGCTTGCCTGACCAACGGTAGGACTCTGCGAGAAATCATCCTTGCAAATTACAAACTTCACTTTGATTTTGCAAGGACCATCCGACGCCCATTTTCCTGCCGCGGACGAAAATAGGGCAGGGGGCATTTCGGCCTTCTCTACCTGCCGTCCCATCTCCATCACCACATCGATGATGTCCGGAAGATCATCCTGGCCTGGGTTGTCGGCGTTGGTCATGATGGGGATTCTAGCGTGATTTGGCCGTCAAAAGCGAGCGGCAACGGCCCGTTCGCGCGGCTGGCCATCTGGCTACTGGTTGGAGTATCTGGGAGCTGCTTTGTACGCCTTCAATACATATATATTGACATTCATGACTCCGTTTAGCTACATTGGCAATAGCAGGAGTGAAGGAGATTGTTATGCCCCGGGCTGCGGTTGAAGCGAATGAACGGATGAACCTGCGGGTAGCGGCGCGGCAAAAGGCGACACTGATGCGGGCGGCAGCGCTTGCGCATACGGATTTGACGGAATTCGTCACCCGCGCGGCCTTGCGCGAGGCCGAAGCGGTGATCGAGGGCGCCGAAAAAATTGAGGTCTCTGAGCGGGATTTCCTGCGCATCCTGGAGATCATGGACAACCCGCCTGCGCCGAACGAAAAACTGCGCGCTGCGATCGCCGCGTTGCCGCGTGACCGATGAGCCTTCCGGCATGGCATGAGGAGTCGATCTCGAAAGAACATGATCGGACTGGCTTCGATTGCGGCGAGGCGGACATGAATACGTTTTTGGCCCGGTACGCACGCCAGAGCCACGAACAGAACGCCGCCAAGACCTATTGCGCGATCGAAACGGCGCGGCCCGGGCGCATCCTTGGCTTCTACTCGATCGCGCCCTCGGCTGTCGACCATGCGGCCGTGCCGGCGCGAATGACCAGGGGATTGGCGCGTCATGACGTCCCGGGCTTTCTCCTGGCGCGTATCGCCACAGACAGGTCGGTCGCGGGGCAGGGGTTGGGTGGTCAGCTGTTGGCTGCCGCCGCCAGGCGTTGCTTGCGGCTGGTGACGGAGGGCGGCGGCATCCTTCTGATCATAGACGCCAAGAACGAGCGCGCCGCCGATTGGTACGCCTCCTTCGGGGCCGAGCGCCTGCAGGGCCAGCCCCAAGGCCAGCCTTTGCGGCTGGTGATTCATCTGTCGACGTTCGCGGCGGATTTACGGGCCGCGGGTCATCTTTGAACGCACTGCCGTTTGTACAATATCGACGGCTGCGATCAACCGAGCAGTTGCAGGCGTGTTTTATCGAGCCGCATAAATGGACGTGGAGCGGCTTTCTGGGGTGCGAACGCCGCGAGCCGGCGAAAGAGCACCAGATCGCGTCCTATGCCATCCATGGCCGAAAGCGCACAAAGTGAGCCGGTTTCGGACTGGCCTCGCCCTGCAGGGAGGTTTCCGGGGCTTCGAGGCTGGTTGGGGCGCACTCTCCGGCGGCCTGCATCGGCACGTGAATCGGAAATCGTGAGACTGCGTGACAAAGCCAGACGGCCGGAGATCCGCATCAACAGATCTGGAAAATCAGCAACTTAAGGAGAGGCCGATCGGCGCCATGCATGTGGTCTCACGAAAACCGACTCAAAAAGGCATCAAGCCTCACGAATTCCGGTCAGTTGACAAGCATTGCCGGTCGAAAAGCGCGTCCCTGATGTCATAAATCGTCACAAGTTTGCGGCGGACGCCAAGTCATGAAACTGCGGACGCTTCCCCCGACTCGAGGGAAAACGCACATACGTTTCCTATCACGCCAGTCGTGTTAGCTACGGGTCCAGGCCAAGCCTTCCCGCACAGTCGACCAGTTCTTGGCCCAAGAGGCAGACAGCCGCACCGCCTCCGCATTAGCATTAGGGTGCGAGCTGCAATTTCGGCCAGCCAGGGATTGAAAAACGGCGTCCAGGGTAATACCTTCAAAAGCTGTCGCATTACAATTGGTGTGAACATGACCACTACAGTTACAGCCAAGGGACAGGTGACTATCCCGAAGCCGGTCCGCGACTTTCTCGGTATCGTTCCAGGCAGCAAGGTCGATTTCGTCCGCGCCGCCGACGGTAGCGTGGTGCTTGCACGCGCCGACAAGAAGCAGCCGGCGAGCCGCTTCGCCAAATTGCGTGGCCATGCCGGCAAGGGGCTTGATACCGACGCGATCATGGCGCTGACGCGTGGCGAAGCGTGACGCTCGTCGACACCAACGTTCTGCTCGACTTGGTTACAGATGATCCCAAGTGGGCGGATTGGTCGGTCGCGCAGCTTGAGGCAGCAGGCCCTCAATGGACCTTTACTGATCAACGATGCTGTCTTTGCCGAGCTTGCCGTTCGATATGACCGCATCGAAGACCTCGACGCGTTTGTCGATGAGGCGGGTCTCGAAATCGCTCCGATGCCGCGCGCCGCCCTGTTTCTCGCTGGAAAGGTATTTACGCAGTATCGCAAGTCCGGCGGGTCGCGCACCGGCGTGCTACCCGACTTCTTCATTGGCGCCCATGCTGCCGTTAGCGGTCTGCCGCTGCTGACCCGCGACGTCGGCCGCTACCGCACCTATTTTCCATCATTGAAACTGATCACGCCGAACAGCTGAGCGACCCATCGGGTCAGGCAGGGAGGGGCTTTCGCCCTACAGTCCGCTCGCCTTGGTCAGATTCACCCGGAACCGATCGCGCCGGCGCTGGTACTTGCGTGTCATCACCGTCGAGGCGCGGCCAAGCTGCTTCCTCACATAGTGTTCATCAACTCGGCGGAGGACGCGAGGCCTGCGCGCAGCGGATGGCTAGAAGACCTTTGGCCGCGCTCGGAAAGATCCCGCGCGCACCGGCAGCAAGGCCGCGCGTTTGACCAGCCGCGCCACCTGCTGACCTTTCAGCCGATCGGCTCCCAACACTTTGCCCTGACCGGTGACGCGGCGGGAGGGGCCATGTGCAATACGGGCCAGCCTTCAGCCAAGCCTACAGGGCGACGACCGGGCAGGCGGCGACGGACCAGCACGCCCATGTCTGGAAAGAATTCAATCGAGCGCGGCCGTCCTCGGTTTGATCGCCCGCAACATCAAGGCCGACGATTTCGGGGCGGCGCAGCCACCGGCGAAGCCCAAAAGCAGCATGGCGCGGTCGCGCAGACCACGCAGTGTCACGTGGTCGAGCGTTTCCTGCACGGCGAGAACATCCTCGCGCAGGATGGCTTTCCCTTTGACGGGTCGGGGAGGCTTTTTTGTTACGAATGCCGACGAGCACGGTGGCGATGCCCGGTCGTTCCGGTCGAGCGGTTGACCGCGTTGTGTATAGTTCCAGGTCAGCGACGACACAGGCGGCGCTCGATGGACGACACCGACTTGTTGTCCCTTGCCGATCCCGAGGCCTAGGGCCATGATGCAGACGCCGACGATTTGTGGGTCCGGCGGCTGCGGATCAAACGGCAGCGGGCGCAAAAATGCCTCCAGTCGGCGCCATAGGCGCGACGGGTGTTTGCCGAACGCTCTGCCTCGACACAATCGCGCGCGGTCGGCTCATATCCGCGTGCCTGCTAGGGCTGTGGCAGCAGCTTAAATTGGTTGTCCCTGAGCTTGAAAGCTGTCGAGAAGTGCCATATCTTTTGCACAAGAAATATGACTCTCGATATGGTAGGGTGAATACCGTGGCCCATGCACTCAAGATCCCAGAGCAGAACGGACCTCTCATTTTGTCCTACATGGACCGGAATGGGAAGATTGCGATCGAGCAGGTCGCGGACGGTTTTGGCATGTCCAAAGGCCAGTTAGCCCAGACTGCCGGTCTTGCGCGCGAGACCCTTTACCGGTCAGAGCGTAGCACCACGGTAAAGACCCAGGGGCGTCTGCGGGAAATGCTCGAGATCATCAGCCGCGTAACGGATTGGGCGGGTGGCAAGGAGCAGGCGATGGCTTGGTATCGGGCTCAGCCGCTTCCAGCATTTGGCGGACGCACCGCTGAGGCGCTGGTGAAGGACGGCAAGGCTGCAGCGGTCCGTGATTATCTCGATCACATGGCCGTTGGCGGGTTTGCGTGAGGGTCGTCAGAACCTGCTACCGCGCACACGATCCACGTTGGGCATTCAAGCCGACTTCCGGCGAAGGAGCGGCGAGCCGAGGCGCCCGATTCAATCCCAAAGGCGTG
>NZ_JBHLYT010000109.1:0-1832 GCF_042431665.1 Mesorhizobium kowhaii | reverse complement strand
ACGGCCCTGGCCGGGATCTGGCAAGAGCTGCTCGGGGTCGAGCGGGTCGGCCGCCACGACAACTTCTTCGAGCTCGGCGGCCACTCGCTGCTGGCGGTGCAGCTCTCGAGCCGGCTGTCGCAGGCCGTTGGTGTGGAACTGCCGCTGGCGACGCTGTTCGCCAGGCCGGTGCTTGCCGACCTGGCGGAAAGCATCACCGAACAGTTGCGCCGCGCCGGTCCCAAAGACCTGCCGGCGATTGTCGCCGTGTCGCGCGGCGAGCCGCTGGTGCTGTCGTTTGCGCAGCAGCGGCTGTGGTTCTTGACACAGCTCGACGAGGGCAGCACCAACTATCACATGCCGCTGGCCTTGCGGTTGCGGGGAGCGCTCGACCGCGTCGCCTGGCAGCGCAGCCTTGACCGTCTGTTTGCCCGTCACGAGGCGCTGCGCAGTGTCTTTGTCGCCCCGGAGGGCCAGCCCGGGGTCGAGGTGCTGCCGGCCGATGCCGGGCTGCCGGTGACAAAGCACGATCTTCGGGACAGGCCGGATGCCGAGGCAACGCTCCTGGATCTGTGCCGTGAAGAGGCCAATGCACCATTCGATCTCTCGCGCGGCCCGCTGATCCGCGGCCGGCTGATCCGACTGTCGGATGACGAGCATGTCTTCCTGCTGACCCAGCATCACATCGTCTCCGACGGCTGGTCGATGGGGTTGCTGATGCGTGAGCTCAGCAGCCTTTACCGGGCGTTTGTGGCCGGGCAGGACGACCCGCTGCCACCGCTGGCGATCCAGTATCCGGATTATGCCGCCTGGCAACGGCAATGGCTGTCGGGGGAACGGCTGCAGAGCCAGGCGCAGTATTGGCGCGAGACCCTGTCCGGCGCCCCGGCCCGTCTTGCGCTGCCGACCGATCGGCCGCGGCCGCTCCAGCAGTCGTTTGCCGGGGCGAGCGTGCCGGTCGTCATCGATGCGGCTCTGACGGGCGGTCTGAAGCGGCTGAGCCGCAAGCATGGCACGACGCTTTTCATGACGGTGCTGGCGGCCTGGGCGGCGGTGCTGTCGCGCCTGTCGGGGCAGGACGACGTCGTGGTCGGCGTGCCGAGCGCCAATCGTGGCCGGCGCGAGATCGAAGAGCTGATCGGCTTCTTCGTCAACACCCTGGCGCTGCGGCTGGACCTGGCGGGCACGCCGAGCGTGTCGGAGCTTCTGGAGCGGACACGGCGCACGGCGCTGGCCGCGCAGGAGCATCAGGACCTGCCGTTCGAGCAGGTGGTCGAGATCGTCAAGCCGCCGCGGGCCCTCGATCACACGCCGTTGTTCCAGGTGATGTTGGCCTGGCAGAACGAGACCGTCGGGTCATTGGACCTGCCGGGGCTGCGGGTGGAGGCTGCCGGCGAGGGGTTCGATCAGGTCAAGTTCGATCTGGAGCTCGACCTTGGCGAAGATGGCGAGGAGATCGTCGGATCGCTGCACTATGCCACGGCGGTGTTCGACGAAGCGACGATCGAGCGGCAGCGCGGCTATCTGCTGGCATTGCTGCGGGCGATGGTTGCCGATTCCGGGCAGCCGGTCGGCCGGATCGAGCTGCTGTCGGCCGAGGAGCGGGGCTATCTGCTTGACGACCTCAACCGGACGGCGGCGCCTTACCCCTCGGATCTGTGCATCCACGAGCTGTTCGAGGCGCAGGTGCGCAAGGCGTCCGACGCGGTGGCGCTGGTCCATGACGACGAGCGCCTGAGCTATGGCGAACTCAACGCGCGGGCCAACCGGCTGGCCCATCATCTGATCGGCCTCGGGGTGAGGCCGGACCAGCCGGTGGCGATCTGCCTGGAGCGCAGCCCGGCGATGGTGGT
>NZ_JBHLYT010000108.1:0-5453 GCF_042431665.1 Mesorhizobium kowhaii | reverse complement strand
CCCGACGGCCGGAGATCGAGGTGTCCGGAATCGCGGCCAGACATTCGCGTGTCACGTCGTCGACGATGTTGAGCACACGGAAGCGCCGGCCGCAGGCGAACTGGTCATGGACGAAATCCAGCGACCAGCGCGCATTCGGCTTTGCCTCGACCAGGGATCGGCGCCCGCGTGCCGACTGCTCGCCGTCTTGCCCGGCGCTTGCGCACCGTCAGACCTTCCTCGCGATAGAGACGGTAGATACGGTTGACCCCAGATGCCTCGCCCTCGCGCCTGAGCAGGATGAACAGCCGCCGGTAGCCGAAGCGTCGGCGCTCGTTCGCGAGGTCACGCAGCCGACCACGCAGCTCCGTCTCTGGCGGTCGGCGAGACTGGTAGCGGATCATCTTGCGATCGGCGCAGACGAAGGAACAGGCCCGACGCTCCGACAGGCCCATGACGGCCTGCAGATGCGCGACGGCTTCGCGCTTGGCGGCGGGCCCTACCATTTTTTTGACAGAAGCTCACGCAGCGCCGAGGCTTCGAGCATCTGGTCGGCGAGCAGCTTCTTCAGCTTGGCGTTCTCGTCTTCCAGAGCCTTCAGGCGCTTGGCGTCAGAGACGTCCATCCCGCCATACTTGGCCTTCCAGTTATACAGCGTCGCCTCCGAGACCCCGTGCTTGCGGGCCAGATCGCCCGCCCTCGCACCCGCCTCATGCTCGCGCAGAACCGCGATGATCTGCTCTGCCGTAAAACGCTTTCTCTTCATCAGTCCGTCCTTCAATCAAGGCCCGGACTCTAAGCTCAGATGGAGGAAATTCTCAGTGGCAGGTCAGGTGCCGCAAACCAGCGGTCGACGCACGCTAAGCACCAACCAAGCTCCCAATCGGCCGACTGGAAACGCCAATAAATGTAGGCAAGGCACCTGCCCTGCCTAGCCAGCGAGATCGGGAAACCGACAAGCACGAGTAGATGAATATGACGCAGCCAACCGAGACGCGAGTGTTTCCGAGGGGTAACACCTATGCCGCTCGGAAGAAACTTCTTCCATTGTCGTAACTTTCCGCCTGGCCAAGTCGGACCAAAGACTGAAGAACGTCGCGCACCTCGGCCACCGTCTCGTCCGGCGCTGCGAACGTCACGGCGATTTCTTCTGCCGAAAGAGGCGCTTTAGCACGCACCATTAGGTCTAGGACGACCCGTGCCTGGTCCAGCCGCGCGGGCGGGAATGGTGTCTTTTTCGCTTTGACCTTCGTCGCCAGGATCGCTTGGATGCGGTCGCCACGATGTGCCAGCGGACCGATCTTGTCGATCTGATACTCGGGGCGCAGCCATTTGATCAAGCCTCGGCGCTCTTCGGCGGCCCGGACTTCGTTCAGCCGGACAAGGCCGTCGAGAATCTGCTCGATGCTGATATCCGAATGCCACCCGTAGGACTTCACGACAGCCGCGTCGAGCCGATCGTGGAGCTCCTGCAAGATCAGGACACGGCCGCGGCTTCGGATATCCTGATCGTTGCTCGAGAGCGCGCCACCCCTCCCGACGGCTTCCATAGCATTGTAAAGCCCGGTCAGAGTCAGGTCGGGGTGTTCGGTAAGGACTCGCTTGCGCGTATCATCGAGTTCCTCCGCAATCGCGCCGATCTCAACGCGGGCGGATGCGCTGGCATTGGGAAAGGGGAAAGCGTCAAAGCACCTCGACTTGGTGTAACGTGGTCTGTCTTCCAGCGTTCCTCCTGCGCTGGACGCCATTGCAGGTGAATGCGACTTGAAAGCACTCCGAGATGGAACGGGTCATCCGATGCGATAATCACCAGCATGTTATCGGGAAGAACCTTTGCTTCAACGAATTGGAAGATGCGATGCTTCATCGTTTCGACAGTGGCGATGTAGCGAGGCAGGCCTTCCAAAGCGGGTCGCAATTCGGTTCTGGGCTTCCCGAACAGCCACCAGTGATCAAGGTAGTCCTGTGAATCCTTGGTAGGAGATTTTGCGAAGGTATCGGCCCGCTGCTTTCGGACTGTCTCAAGAAGATGCTGGTAGACTTCGGGAAATTCACGCCGGACTTTGTCGTCAGTGGCGCCGAATAGATCAATGACCATTACCCTCCGCGCTCTGGAAGTCAGATCCTTGCCGTTCCGGTACTCCCTGACGTGTCGCTCCAAACCTGGCCGCGACCCGAGACCAAGCTCCCGCGCGCGCGCCTCCGTAACGATGAACCCTCCACCCATCAGCTGAACCCCACGATAGCAGATGGCACTGTTAGCGGTGAGTTCGAGGGCGCGATCTGCATTCACCCCGATCGTTAGGTCTGCGTTGATCCTGCCCTTACGTTCGACGAACTCGATCGTGGGCTCGTCGGTGTCGAGGCCAGCCTCTCTTGTCACGAGGCGCACAACGCCATCGCATTCGCCAGCTTCAGCTACGGTCATGGCAATCCTAACTGCGGCGGCATCCTTCGACGCCTTGGTCCATGGATGATCCGGAATGGCGAGCACGAGGGAAACGGGCAAAGTGCCCGTCAGATACCGTTCAAGGACCCGCCGCTGAAATACTTGCGTTATCGAATTGGTTGTGACGAAGCCAAAGCGGCGCAGTCGCGTACCCTTCCGGACGAGCAGTTCGGCAGCACGGTCCCACCAGTACATCACGAAATCTGCAGCAGGATTCATCTGCGGATTGGCGGCCCGCAAGGCCTCGACGTATTCCGCACCGAGCCGCCCGCGTATATCCTTTCCGCCGATGAACGGGGGATTTCCGACGATGAAATCAGCCTCCGGCCAGTCGGCTCTGATCGCATTCGGATAGACGTAGAGCTCATTGCCCTGGCCATCGGCCACAGGCTTGCCCAGCGCGTCGCGCTTCAACTGCGGATGCGGATACCCTGACCAAGTGATGAGCGCATCCTTGGCGTGAACGTGGTCGCTGCTGCCTAAGACGGGCTCAGGAGGCACTGTCGAACGCGTCCGCATGTGCCATTGGATGTATCCTATCCATAGCACCAGTTCGGCAATCTCAACCGCCCGCTTGTTGAGTTCCATGCCGAAGAACTGCTCCGGCTTCACCGAGATGTCCGCCACACGGACAACCGCGTCCTCACCTCCGATATCTTGCAACTGCTTGAGCGCTTCACCCTCCAGTTGCTTCATCCGGCGAAGGGCTACATACAGGAAATTCCCAGTGCCGCACGCAGGGTCAAGCACCCGCACGGATGCCAGATGCCTCAGGAAGTCTTCGACCTCGCGAATGGCGGCTGCCGTCGAGCCGTTGCGAATCGCACGCTCGGCGGCTGATTGATAGCCGATCCAGTCTTCGCTGAGAGGTTCGATGATGGCTGCGTCGACAATGCGCTCCACGTAGGCTTGGGGCGTGTAGTGCGCCCCGAGACGCCTTCGCTCGACCGGGTCCAGCGCCTGTTCGAACAGGGTACCGAAGATTGCGGGCTCCAGATCGCGCCAATCTGCATCCGACGCGTCGCGGAGAAGGCGTATTTCCTCCTTCGTCAGCGGGAGGGATGCGGCGTTCTTGAACAGCTTGCCGTTGAACCGAAGCAGCCGTTCCCCGATACCCGGCGAATAGTCCCCGCGATCCATGTGATGCCAGAGGTCGTCGATTTCGAAGGTGAACCGCGTGGGGTTGTCGAGGCACTTCGTCAGAAGCTCCGTGAAGCCCTTCTTACGGAGCAGTCCCACGTCCTCGACGAACATCGTGAAGAGGCACCGCATGAGGAAAACCGCAACGCTGCGAGCCTCGAAGCCTCGTGCCTCAAGGGCCTTGGAGATTTCCGCTAGTTGTCCGGCAATTTCGCGGGTGACTTTCGCCGTCCTCTGTGCCGGATCCAAGGATTGAGGCTGTTCCCACACGGCCCGTAGAAGATCCCGTGTATCAGGATTCGCGAGCTGGCTGAGTTCGATGCGAAACTGGCGGGCATCGGGATACTGCGCGTAGTGGCGTCCATGGCCGGAAAAATCGGCGTAGAGTTCGATGGCGCGCCCAACATCGCAGGCGATGATGAAGGGCGGATATGGATGGTCGGAGGGTAGTGAGGCCGCATATCGCTCGGCCTGCCGGCGCGCCTGGACCATGACGTGATCGAGGCCGGACGCCGCCGTGTCTGCAGGAGCGGTCTCCGCCGAGGTGAATAGGTCTGCCTGGCCTTCTGGCATGGCTTTCTTGCCACCACGGAGACGGCTCTGCTTCGCCTCGAGGATAAAGCACCCTCGCTTGTAGAGGTCGATGCGGCCAGCTTCAGTCGTTCCGTCCGGACGTTTTCTTTCAACGCGCCGTTCGAACACGTAGTCGTTGAAGTCATGGGCGGCCAATGCAGGATCAGGCCGCCTTACTTCAATCACATCACAAAGCTCTGCCAAAAAAAGGGAATAGTTTGCCCGCTCTTGGCCACCATCAAGATTCGACCAGCGCCTGATAAAATCGGCGTCAAGTAACTTTGTATTAATACCTTTCCCACTTCCCATGCAATAGATTGACATTCCGCAGTTACTAAAACGATAAGGCTTCAGTAAGTGTATTCCGCGCAGTGCAGACCAACTGATGTTTACTCCCAGGCTCCAATGACGCATTCTTTTCACAGGAGAGAAGGCGCGCGCCGAGTCAAGTTTACGCGAGGCTCCAAGAGGACAGAAACTGTTCGTCGAGCAATACACGTCGAGGAACCTTAGGGGCGCCGACGAACCGCGGTAACTCATCCAAAAGGCGGTAACGAAGTGGAGCAGACGAACGAGTGCTGCCGTTTTGCAGGCCGGACGAAGCGCGTCACGGGAGAAGGAGGCGGTCATCGCCGCCTGTCGGGCGGTTCACCGTCCGCGCCGTCCCGCCAGATTCCGGCGATGCACATGAGGGTTGGTCGATCAGCAGCGTCTCAGATGCCGCCCGGACTGGCGGAAGCGGATTCGTGTTCAGCGCCCTCGTGCTGTTCATCGAACGCCTTCAACAGGGCCAAGGACTCCGCAAATGGCATAGGCCCGTTAACTACCTGACTCTCGTTTATGGCGATTGCCACCCTTCGGTGGCGGTCTTCCAGATAGGCTTCTTCGCGTAACTTCATTCGCGCGCGAACTTCCGCCATTAGCTGCCGCGCGTTGCTCATCTGCTGCCATGTCCCATATCGTGATCGTCAAGCATATTGAGCATGGAAAGATGAACACCCAGTTCCGGCGCGGCCGTTGCTGAGTCAGCCTGCCTGGACTGTTCGTCCGTATGGCCAATGAAGCGGATTTAAGACAAAACCAATGACCTGTCGGTAAGCGTCGTTCCGAAAGGAACCCGCTTGCCTCACATCACCTACGCCATCGGCGACGTCCACGGTCGGGCCGATCTCCTAGAATCCCTGCTTTCTGCGATCGCCGGAGATGCAGAGATGCGTCTTCCACGACTTGATGTGGTTCTCGGCAGCGCCGCGCCGGCAGTAGACATCCTCGTAGAGCGCCTTGGCCTTGCCACTTGCAAGGTTGGTGACGA
>NZ_JBHLYT010000107.1:0-3001 GCF_042431665.1 Mesorhizobium kowhaii | reverse complement strand
TATCAAAATGCTCATCTCACGATCGCTTCGCGCAATGTGTCGCATGAGAGGCAGATGGATGAATGCGTCAGGGCGCTGCACGCCTATCTGCGTCCCGAGCCGGCAGCCGCTCAGCCGGGCGTCTAATAAATCCCGTTAATGAGTTTCCCGCTCCCGACGCGGATAAGAACCCAGGAGCACGCTCGCCCCATTATTTCATACAAAGTGAGCCTGCCCCCCTTGTGCGAAGTTCTGGGTTCAATCCGGAAGAGATTTTAGCACGCGCTCCCCCAACTTTGGGGAGATGACGAGACCTCCAACCTCCGCGACGGAAACGCCGCCGTCTCATGGGATGAGCATGCGACATTCGCTTTGCCCGCGCTCCCTGGGAGGCCTGCGCAGGGGCCAAGCAGGCGGCTTCTCCTTAAAGTGTCCGACTAAAGCAAGCTCGCCTGCTCAGCCTCGCGGCGCAGTTTTGCCGCGGCCCCGGCCCGGCCGGCAGGTCCCTTAGCAGCCGGGCCTTGTGATATTTTGTCAGGATCGAGGTCCGCAACAGTTTACCGTCCTATGCCGATAACTGTCATCCTTACCGCTGCGGTTCTCCTGGGTCTTGCGCTATGTCAAATCCGTTCCGCTTTCGCCGCGACACTGTATTTCGCCAATGCCTTTCCTCACGCGATGGTCCGCTCTAACCGCCGAACGCGATGGCATGAACACAATATCGGTTAGCTACAAGCGCCATCGTTCGCCCTGCCGAGATCATCACGCACACCGAGATTTTCGACGCTTTCCCTTCAGACTGCGCTTGGTCGAGGAGATCGGAGCGCGGCAATGCTATATGCTGGGGGACGATACGGCTAGGAGCCAGACATTGCTCGCTAGCGGACGCCCTCGGATAGCGATATCCGGCACTTCGATAACGCGTGGTATCGATTACAGGCAAGAAGCATTGGCAGTGGGCGCGCCGTGATCAGGACAGGAACGTGCTCGGCGTGTTCTTCCAAGGCTGCCAAGCGCCTGCTGACCCAGTCGCTTGCACAGAGTTGCGGCCCCAAGGGCATGATCATCGACAAATGGCGTTCCAATAACGCGATAGAACGTCAGGTGATGCCGAAAGTCGATCATCGCAAAAGAGGCTCAACAATCGCGCCGGGGGGTGCCATCGCGAAAACAGTTGGCCATACAGGACTTCCGATCCAGAGGCGGTTTACAACGCGTCGATCTTTCCAGCCTTGCGAAATCACTTGTCCGGACTGATTGGCAAGCTGCTGCACGCGATCGCCTTCAAGATGGGCCGTGCACCAAAACATGGCATACCCGGCCTGGCTAGTGAATTTCATGTCGACGTCAGTGGGTATCTCGCCCGATGTACCGAGCGGTGCCGCCTATGATGTCTCAAAGCCTACACAACAAACAAAAGCTGTCGCTATTGAACGAAAACGCTGGGCAGCGAACAGACTATCTATCCGAAACGTCTGCTTTTCGTGCTCAGCTTGACCTTCAAAGCGAAAAGACGGAACCGCAACAAGATGCGCCGGCCAACCTGAGCGTAAGCCCGCAGCTACGTCTCCAGGATGGCGCGTTATTTGCGTGGTCGATTTCCGTAGCCGTTGTGACGTCTGCCTACAACAAGCGGAGATGACTATGGCGATTGGCCCAGACGCGCTGAATTCCGTGGGGCAACTGACGAGTGTCGCTTTGCGTCGAGGCGCAGCCCACCGGAGCACGCGCGAATGAACATCAGGAGCCTTCTCCTCGGCTCAACTGCAGTGCTGATCGCCCTTTCCGACGCGCGCGCGGTCGATGCTGTGGCTGTGGCCGAGCCAGAATCGACCGAATACATCAAGGTCTGCGACGTGTACGGCTCCGGCTACTTCTACATCCCCGGCACCGAGACCTGTCTGCGCATCGGCGGCGATGTCCTTTACGACATCGGCCTGGGCCATGTCGGATCGTATGACGGCGCCAGAACCTCAGACCTGAGGACTGGTGAGGATCAGGGCACATGGCGAAACAACGCTCGCTTGACCTTCAAAACTTGGACCGGCCAGGAGACCGAACTCGGCACACTGAAGACCTATACGGAAACCCGCATGGACTTTGGTAATCGCAACGCTTATTCGGGCACGGACAGCCCGCAAAACTACGCCTTCAACAGAGGCGTCAAATTGGCTTTCACTTGGATTCAGCTTGGCGGCCTGCGAGTTGGTAAGGACTGGTCGGCCTTCCACGTGTTTACTGGCCACGCTGGCGACGTCCTCAATAAGATGCTTGTTCCGCACGGCGGCTACGAAGCCAACGTGGTTCAGTACTACTTTGACAGCGGCAACGGCTTTTCGGCGGTGGCTTCACTCGAAGAAGGCTCGGGCGTAGTCGGGACTATCGACAGCTATGTTCCGCATGTCGTCGGCGGCGTGAAATACATGCAAGGCTGGGGGGCGATCGCTGGCGTTGTCGCTTATGATAGCAACTACGAATCTCTGGCTGGTAAGGTCCGCGTCGACGTCAATGTCACAAACGAATTTTCGCTATTCGGAACGTTCGGCTACGGCTCCTATGGCAAGCTCAGCGACAACTCCATTAACACAATCGACGCTCATCGTCGCAGCTTCTACAAATTTTGGGGCGGCAACTGGGCTTTCTGGGCCGGCGCCACTTACAGATTCAACGAGAAAACTTCGTTCAACCTTCAGGTCTCGGGTGATCAGCTCAAGGACTATGGTCTGACTGCAAACGCTGTCTATACGGCGTTTGCAGGTCTAATAATCACAGCCGAAATCGACTACGACCACTATGGCGACTTCGGCGCCGGCATGGTTGACCCTTCCAACGTGAACTGGACCAAAGCTGACAAAAAGAACAGCGTCGGCGGCATCATCCGTTTCCAACACTCATTCTAACGGAATGAGAAACTGCATCTGGGCACCTCGAACTACGGCATTTCCGAGACCTGTGGGGCGGCAAAGCGGTTCGGCCCGGGCTGATGGCGGGAAGTGGCTTCGGTTTTGGTCGTTGAGGTTGA
>NZ_JBHLYT010000106.1:0-1768 GCF_042431665.1 Mesorhizobium kowhaii | reverse complement strand
CGCAACCGGGCTTTGATAACGTGCAACTCGGCCTCGCTCATCGTGCCCTTGAGGCCCAGCAGAAGCCGGTCATTGAAGTTGGCCGGGTCGTACACGCCATCTTCGTCGAGGATGAGTGTGTCGGCCAAAGCGCAGATCTCCAGCAGCCGATGCCAGTCCGCATTGTTTCTGGCGAGGCGGGATACTTCCAGCCCCATGACGATCCCCGCGCGCCCCATGCCGACATCGGACACCAAGTGCTGGAAGCCTTCGCGCCACGCCGCTGAAGCGCCGGATTCGCCCTGGTCGCTGTCGATGACGGTGATCTGGTCGTCGCGCCATCCAAGCCCGATCGCGCGACCACGAAGATCGTATTGACGCTTGGTGCTTTCGACGTTCTCCATGACCTGTCGCATCGATGACTGTCGGATGTAGAGGTAGGCGCCACGCTCGAGATGATGCGATTGGACCTTGAGCTTTTCGTTCATGCTGTTCTCCGTTCAGGGGCCGCCATCACGATGGTGGCGAGCAAGTGGATGATTGTGCGTCGCTCGGACGTTTCGTCTGCGATCGGCAGCCTGGCGACTGGCGGCAAAGCCGCGGGTGGGGACCAGCCCGGCATACGCAAGATCGCGCTAACCCAGGCCCACATGCCGCGATGCAGAAGGATGGTAAGACCGCTGCGTGCCTCCAGAGGGAGCGCGGCGCCAAGCGTGGCGGCGCGCAGTATTTCGTATCGCTCCGTGGCGCGGGACTGCATCGCGCAATGCAATTGCGCACCGCCACTGATGGTTACACCGTTTTTTTTTCGCCGAGCGCACGCTCGATTGTTCTGGGGTGGACATCGAGTCCGAACTCTGTCCGCAGCCGGTTCGTCAGTTCGCGTGCCCGAATGGGCTCGCCCGGAACCACCTGGGCCCTGAGGAAGGCCAGCACTTCGCTCTGGATCTTGTGCGGGCCGTGCGGGCCGCGCTTCCTCGGTACTAGGCCGGCCAGACCCGCGTCCTCGAAGTCGGCTTTGGCCTGGTAGAAGGTCGGCCGGGAGACGCCATATTCGTCGGACACCTCCGTTACCGACATTTTGTCGACCGATACGCGCCGCAGCATCTCGTACTTCACCTGCACGATGTCGCGCGGATCGAAGAAGCCGTCCTCCCGGAACTTCTGATCGCCGATTTTTTCCGGGGCTGGATTGAGCGTGCCATCCTCGGCCAAAGCGCTGGCTTTCGATTGCCTGTGTTTGACGCTGTCCGACACCTGCGCCGCCCCCGATGCCGACTCAATTGACGTAATTATAAATATGCCGCGTATGGCTAAACCGTCAAGCGGAAATCTGTCAATCAATCGAGTATAATCTCTGCTAATACGACACATTCAGCGAAGCCCCCATGGGTTTTGCGGCGTTATTTTCCTTACAGCGTCGGCAAAATTTCCTTTACAATCTTTCGGCGTTGCGCATCTCCCTTGCGATATGAGGCGCTCTACGAGACCGCTGAGTTCCAGTAGGTCGGTGAGGCTGCACAGTGCGCGCCCGTTTCCCGCGACAACCTCAAGGCTGGGGCCTGCTGCATCGGTCCATTGCGGCGGAACAGAGCAAATCCGGCCATCGTCAAAGCGCAGCAGCAATAGCTTGCCCGCTCGGTTACCGCGCTTCCCAACGCAGGCACCTCGCTGCCCGGAATACGGATGAAAGGGGTGAGTCACCGTCACAAACTGCGACGGGGACGATGAACCGCTTGCATTTCCAAGTGAGTTACAAAAGGCTTGAGCGCGGCCGCTTCATCTGGCC
>NZ_JBHLYT010000105.1:0-1144 GCF_042431665.1 Mesorhizobium kowhaii | reverse complement strand
AATCAAGACCAGCTTTGGGGCGATTATGATGCGGCCCAGGCGGCGCCGGGCGGCGCTTCTCCGCCGCCCATTTGGCAGGGAATGAATGCGCCTTCGCCAGCGCCAACCGTTAACCAGCCAGGCCCATCGGATCAAGGCGCCGGGGCATGGATTTTTGGGGCAGCACACGTGCCCAACGCGCCTCCGGCGCCGGATCTAGCAATCTACGTCCCCGGCTGGCAACACGGCGATCAGCGCGCGCCTGAGGACCTCATGCGCGGAATGCACTACATGGGCGTGCTGCCGAGCCCGTCGCAGCCGCAGACAAATTTCACCATCGGTGGCGTGCCCTACACAGCGGCGTTGGGGCCATCAGGCAGGCAAAACGACATCATTGTGTTCTACCGCCGAAACTGAACAAGCGATTGCCGCACGACAAACAGGGGTTCTTCCGCATATTTGGTGCAGGTGCCGGGATTCACGGACGGTGCGAATAAGTTCATAGAGTCGGAATCGCAGTCGACGCCGTGATTTGCCCGTGCTCCATGCCTTCCGCTCGCTGATTTCGCCCGAACTTTCGATTGTCCAAATTCTCCCGGAGGCCGACAGGGTAGTGTGTCGCGCTGCATTTAATAATGAGACTCCTCGGCGTAATGATATCGAGACCGGTAATTTCTCTGGGGTCGAATACGGGTTGTTTGGCCCAAGCAGTCCATCACCGTCGCTTCTTCAAGGAGGCAGCGATGGCAGTGGAATGGACGATCACGATCGAGGGCAGGAACGAATTTGGCGACACCTGCCGGAAGGAGGTCCGCATCGACAAGAGCTGGAAGGGCTTGTTCGACGGCGATATCGGCTTCTCGATCGACGATGGAAAGAAAATCATGGCGGCCCTGCAGAGCGCGGTCGTCAGCCACGAGGCGGAGACCTACTCGCTCTTTCGCCGCGTCTGCCCGGATTGCCACACGTTCCGGCCGGTCAAGGGCTATACGACGCGCAAAATCCGGACTGTCTTCGGCACGGTGGAGGTTCGCAATCCCCGGTGGATGCTCTGCCGGAAGTGCCATCCTGGCATGGTCGCTGCCTTCGCACCACTCAACGAGATCTGCCCTGATCGAGCCACGCCTGAACTGATTGAACTGACGGCGCGATTGGGAAGCATGAT
>NZ_JBHLYT010000104.1:0-3490 GCF_042431665.1 Mesorhizobium kowhaii | reverse complement strand
CTCGCGGGCTTTCGCCTCGCTTGCCGGCCGTGGGTTCTCCCGCAAATCATGCGGTGAACAGGCCTCCGTTCAAAAACGGAAGAGACCGGACTACCGAACCGGCCTTTTTGCCGTCTACAGCGTTGATTTTGCGTCATTTATACTTCGATCGCTTGCCGCCTTCCCAATGTGTTTCCCAAGGAAAATGCAACCTTAGGAGACAGGGAAATGACCTACCTTGCCATATTGCTGCTGCTTGCCGCAGCGGCGCTACGCACGCGCCTTCTACGCCTTCACCTTGCGCTGAGACTTCTCCGCCTGTCGAACGCCCTGGGCGACGCTGGCAGCCGCGTTCTTCGCCAAGTCGAGCGGGAGATAGGCCGATGAACGCCCATATCAGAACGTTGAAGCCCCTTGGAATGCCAAAGGGCATGGACCCGCGCCAGTGGCGCCAGTCGGTGCAGAAGCGCCTGAACGACCATCTGGACCGCGCCATGAGCCTGATAACGGCGCTGGATCTCATGGAGGCGGATTGCGACCTCGAAGACACGGCGGACGACGAGCCGTCCCTTGGCTGCCTCGATGATCTGGAGCTAGACAACGCCGACGACGAGGACGGCGGCGACACCGAGCCGAACGGCGACGAAATCGACTACTGCAGCTCCGAGGATGAAATGGGGACGTGCGACGAGCGCGACCCGGCCGCTACTCCCATGGCTCGACAGGCAATGCAGCGCCTTCGGGAAATCCAGCAGCAAGCCGAGCAGGTGCCATCATGAGCGACACGATCGACGCGCTCGACAATCTCAGCATGGCAAAGCATCTGTTTTTCGCAGCGCTAATGGCGTTGGCCGACATCGATGACATGCAGGAACGCAGTGCTATCGAAGCTGTGCTGAGCGAAGGTCTAGCGAAGCTCAAGGCAGGGGTCGCGACGCTTGAGACAATCAGGACGAACGGCGAAAACAGCCAGACCGCACCTAGTCATGCCGGTCAACTCGGCACCTTGATCACCGCGCACGTGAAGGCTCTGGCGGCATATGATGCCGAGCCCGGCGATAACCCGAAGTCGCCGGCCGTGGCGCGGGCGAACGCGCTCGTCACCAAGACGCGCCAAGCCCTGTTCGATCATCGGCCGACGAACATGGCCGAAGCCGCGCGCAAGGGCGAGTTCATGGCATCGTGCAGGACGTTCATCGAATGGGATGACTTTGATCAGGTCCAGTTGATCAACGCCCTGACGCCGATGGCCCGCTGCCTCAAGGTGGCGGGCTTTTCATTTGGCGGTGGGGACTAGCGGGATTAGCGGGCAAAATGCCGTCGCTTTCGAGTGTCAGCAGATGTGGTAAGGTTGATTGTCGGCGAGTAGCAGAGGTCCAGCAACAATGACTTTGAGACGAACCAGAGCTTACGGCACATCCGGCTTGGTTCTAGCGGTTTGCATTGTATTTGCTTGGCAGAACGCCGCTGCCGCTCAAAATTGCGACGCAGCCGCGACGCCTGGCGTCAATTGGCAGGACTGTGACAAAAAGCTTCTCATCCTAGAAGGACAGGACCTGAGCGGGGCGAACCTGATCGGTGTTGATTTCACTTCGACCGACCTCAGGAACAGCAATCTCCTTGCGGCAAATTTTGAGAAGGCAACGCTTGTGCGTGCTTCCCTGGCCGACTCGACCGCCAAAGGCGCCCGGTTCGACAAAATCGAGGCCTACAGGACCGACTTCAGCCATATGGACGCGCAGGGCGCTGTGTTTACGAGCGCGGAAGTGCAGCGCTCGAATTTCCAGGACGCCAATCTGACCAATGTTGATTTCACAAAGGCGGAATTAGGGCGAGCGCAGTTCCATGACGCCGATATCAGCGGCAGCCGCTTTTCGTTTGCCAATCTCGCGCGGGCGGACTTCCGAGGAGCGACGTTCACCGCGCCGATAGACTTTGACCGCGCTTTTTTCTTTCTGACCCGTATCGAGGGCCTCGATCTTTCCAATTCGGCGGGTCTATCCCAGTGGCAGCTCAACATGGCTTGCGGAGACGCCCGGACCGAGTTGCCTTCTGGCTTGACGAGGCCTGAAGATTGGCCCTGTAGCGAGCCATAGGCTCGGCGCCGTGTCGCTGCCGGGGCTGAAATCGTCAAGCGCGCCCTTGCGGGGGCGAAGCTTGCGCGCGATGCTGCCGCTAGTTCATTGCGGGGAGAATGACCCTTGAAAGTTGGGTGGCGTGACGCAGGCAAGCCCGAGACAGCCGGGGAATATCCCTTTCGGGGAGGATTGCTAACCGTTCGGGATCGCGAAATCACAATCTGGAAAGAGCACCCCAACGCGTTTTTCACGGTCGTCGAGTCCCGTCCCTACAGCGGGCCGACCTTGTATGCCTTGGGAAGTTGGGAATAACGCATGAGAGAGCCGAGTGCTGAATGGGTATGGCTGCCCGTTTATGGCGTGGGCGGCACCGCTTAAAGACTTCAACGCCCCTTCACCTTCGGCGTGATCTCCTCGACCCGCACCTTGTCGCCGATCTCTTTCGCCATCGCCAGCGCCTTGGCCTTGTCCTTCGTGGTCAGCACGGTGCGCCAATGCGGCTTCTCGAAAACGCTGACGATGTAGGTGGTTCTTGCGGGCTCAGGCACGGCTGGCATACTTCACCTTGCCCCACTGCGGCGGCCTGTCAGTGGGCTTCCACGAAGGCCTTGCAGCTGGGTGACAGCTGATCAATCTTGCCTGCAAGATCGCATTTGCCGATCGGTGTGGTTGGGCAAAGCCGTTTGTAGTCACGGTTGCATTGCTTGCCTTGGTAAGATTTGAAAGTTTTCACCTGCTTTCCGCCTACCGGGCTGGTTACTATGCCAGCACCGGTGTCCATCGCGCCATCACGGCCGGCCCCCTTGCCGCCTCCACGGCCTCCATGGCCTCCATGGCCTCCACCACCTCCACCTCCACCACCTCCGCCGCCTTTCGCGGACGCGATGCCCCTAAAGGCAGCGTAGACGACACTTGCACCCAGGATGGAAAGCAATGCACGACGTGATATAGACATTGTTCAATCTCCCCCTGCCACTTTAGCGATAGCTAAATTAGCACAAGGGAAGATGGATTTCACAAGAAAAGCAATTACACCTCGGTGGACTAACTGCCCTTGGTTTTGCCATAGCCGGTCGGGCTGGTGTCGGGCGTGTACGTCAGGCCGACATCGTTCCCGTTGCATTTCTTGCACCGAAGCTTCGGCCGAATGTCCCATTCCATCGCAGGCGCGTCCGGGCCGAAGCGATCGCGCAGCTTCACCAGGTCGAGCATCTGGCTATGGTTGCAGGGCGCGTGGTGACAGTGTGCCGTCACTGCCATCTTCGCATCGATCAGCGATTGAAACGTCCAGTCCTTTGCCATCCGGCCGATATAAGCTAGGGCGTCAGCTGGAGGTCTCGAAAAACCTCCCCATTTTGACCGGTTTGTGATTCACTGCCGTTGCGATTTGGAAGGAGGGATTGGATGCGGGGACAGGCCGGGTTCTGGGATAT
>NZ_JBHLYT010000103.1:0-901 GCF_042431665.1 Mesorhizobium kowhaii | reverse complement strand
GAGAAAGCGGCCCGATGGGGCCGCTTTGTATTTTTTACCAGGAGGGATCGAGAGGATGGGGCTTTTGCCCTGTCTGCTCGTCGCTGGAAGGGTGCTGATCGTCAGGGGCTTGTTGGTGACGGACAAACTGCTGGATGTGGGGAGCGTAACGGCTCCAGATGCAGTCTCGCAGATCGTCGAGGAGTTCGAAGACGGCGGCTGCTTGCTCGGGTGTCCATTCGGCATTGACGATGAACTGGATTCCACGCCCGAGACCGGACGGCTGATGAGGATTTCCGGTCATGCTGCAGGCTCCTTTTCGTCAGCGGGGTGGCTGGTGCGTTGTTGACGCTGCGCCTTCGAGCGCTCGGAGGCTTCCTTGAAGCGGTAAGAATCGCCTTCGATGGGAATGACCTCACAATGGTGCAAAAGGCGATCGACCAGACCGACGACGCAGGCGGCATTGGGGAAGACCTCCGACCATTGCGCGAAGGGCTTGTTGGTGGTGACGATGGTCGAGCGTTTCTCGTATCGGCGGCTGATGAGATCGAACAGCAGATCGGCATGACGGTTGGAATAGGAGAGATATCCGACCTCGTCGATGACCAGGATATCGGGCGCCGCATAGTACTGCAGCTTTCGGCGGAGCATGGAATCGCTGTCGATGGCGGCGAGCTCGCCGAGCATTTCGCTGGCGGTGCGGAAGAGGACCGAATGGCCGGCGACCAGCGCCTGGTAGGCGACGTTAAGAGCGAGCGTGGACTTGCCGACGCCGTTAGGACCGATAAGGACGATGTTGGCGGCCTCCTTGACGAAGGACAGCGTCATCAGTTCCTCGATGGCGGCGCGATCGATACGACGCGGCCATTTCCAGTCGTAATCGGCCAGTTGCCTGAAGTGGCCAAGCCTGGCGGCGCGCATG
>NZ_JBHLYT010000102.1:0-5301 GCF_042431665.1 Mesorhizobium kowhaii | reverse complement strand
ACGGTCCACCTCGGCCAGAGCCAGAACACCACTGTTCGAGGACAACATGCCGCCGTCAAAACGGGCGACGACGGACTTGCCGCCGACTGATGACAAACCGCTCAACGGCAGCATAAGATCATTCATCGCGGGTGTGGTCTCCGGGAAATGGTTCGGATCGGCTTAAGCAACCAAATCCTACGTCATTTCAACGGCTTGCACCACATCCGCCAACCCCCATGAATTTTCCGGGCTAGCTGATGGAGAAAGAAAGCTGTCAGCTCCATAGTAAATGGCTTCCCGAGCAGCGGCACCGAGAGCCCTTTCGATCTTTGCAGGATCACTGAAATCCGGCATCGAATCCAGTGTAAGCCGGTCGTGGAATTCTCTGAGAAGCTTGTCGGCTGTGTCAGCAAAATCGTTCTCAAGATTGACAACGGAGTAGGTGCGATCCGACGCGGACTGAACCATCAGCCCGAGCAAGAGCATGAACTCATTGCTGTTTAGCTTGGTGGTAGACCAGCGCTTTTCTGGATCGTCGGCGACATTACCTTCGCGCAAATCAATAGCAACGATCCAATCGCGATACACGATAGCAGAAATATCATGCAAAGCCCCAGCGCTCTGCGCGAGAACACGCAAGTCATCAAATATTGTTTCGAGAGAACGCGCCTTTGGTCGCCCTGCGTTTTCCAATTCCATGTTTGTCATGTCGCGCAAATTCTTATGTGGGCTAGAGCAATTGTTCCAAAGAACTCTCCTCGCTCACCACTTAACATTCAGGTCGTCGTCGTAGAGCATACTTGGCAACATACCCATCATCACGTGGTCGGGCAGGATGCGGGTAGCCCGCTTCTTATGGACTTCGAACCCGGGGTATGCATCCCCAATGACCTGCTTAAAGAAAGCCTGCGTGCGAGGGTTCAGGCATTCCGTAATTTCCCACAGAAATGCGTGAACGGCCTCATAATCGGAGACGACCTCTTCGGGCCGATGAATCGCTTCGAGATGCTCGAAGAATCGTTCGACATGGTTTCCCGGCGTATTGAAGAGCGGGCGTCTGCCATCGAAATAGACCACCTCGATCTGCTCGCGGATAGGATCGACATTACCGTGCAATGCGAAATTTCTCCTATCGACGACGCGCATGAAATGCGCATAGGCGTTGGTGCTTTTGTCGATGTCGCGTGCAAAGCCATCGCAATGCTGGCTGAGCAGCGCGAGGCGGTCGGGAATCTTGGCCCGGATAAAGGCCTGATAGGCCTCCGGGGCATTTCGGATCTCATCGCGCGTGAACATGAGGATCACCATATTGATGAAGGCCTCGGCCATAACCGGCATCAGAAGGTGAAGCTTTAGACAGTTGCCGAAGAGATCGTTTGCGCGTGCGGATACGCCTTGCATGGCTTTTTCCAAAGTTTTCAACCGCGATTTGGCAGCCGGCGATCTCTTTGGAAAAGCAGTCTTTGCCGGGGCATCGACAATAGCTGCGTGCAAGTCGGCGCACAGGCCTGCGATACTGACAAACTTGTTCTGGAAGACGACGAATTTTTCTAGGCTCTGTAGTACGGCGGATTTCTGCGGACCGATCCTCGCATAATCCGTTCTGATACCGACAATCAGGTCCCGCCACTGCTGGTGCGTGAGCGCCTCGCCGACCATGATATGAATCTCGCGCGACATGCCGCAGACATACACGTCGGTCCCGCCGGCCTTGAGGCTGTAGTCCCAGTGTATCCAGTTATCGCTGTCGTCCTTGCGCAGGAAGTTTTGAAAACCATTCGGTTCGCCAAAGCGAGCTTTCAGATAACAATAGATGTCTACCGGCTTGAGCCGTGCCCTGACCGCGAGAATGGCACCGCCATCTCTTTTCTTAGGCTTCCGGTCGCGGGTAACCCATTCCACAACTTCCTGCCGGGTAGCTGCCCGCCACTCACCGATATTGAGACAAGCCGGCTCTTTGACAGCCTGTCCCTTCGTTCGCTGATGGGATTTACGCACGATCGTCACGAATATTCAGCGTGTAACGTGTGTGTCGGAGTTCACCAGTTCTTGTCAGCGCACCCTTGGCAACCAGATCCTGCAGGTCCCTCGTCGCCGTGGCACGCGACGCCTGGCTGATGGCGATGTAATTCTCAGCGCTGAGATGACCCTTGAAACCGTCGATACCTTCCCGGAACATGCGAGCGATCACCTTCTCCTGGCGCTCGTTGAACTGACCCCGATGATGCTCGTAGAACTTGGCCTTGGCGATGGAGAATTCGACACGAGCAAGCGTTACGCGCTGCGCTTCAAGGATCGTGTTGGCGAAGTAGAGCAGCCAGTCGGTAATCGCGTTGCTCTTGTTGCTGCCTTCCAGGCTGTCGTAGTAGGCCTTGCGATGACGCTCGATCGTATAGGCTAGCGCGATGAGGCTCGGCTCGCCCAGATTTTGCGCCAGCGCCTTTTCACAAAGGGCGCGCCCTATGCGGCCGTTGCCGTCTTCGAACGGGTGGATGCTCTCGAAATAGAGATGCGCGATACCGGCGCGCGTCAGCGCGGGTAGCGGAGCCTGGCCCTTGGGCGCGGTATCGTTGAACCAGATGGTAAAAGCGTCTATTTCGGCCTTCACGCGCGATGAGGGTGGCGCTTCGAAATGCACTTTGGGCTTGTCCAGCCGATTGGAGACGATCTGCATGGCATCGGCATGCTGGCGGTAATTGCCGATAGTCTCGATACGCCGTTCACCCGACATCACCATCTTGTGCCAGGCGTAGAGGGTGCGATGCGAAAGCGGCTGCGCAAAATGCAAGTACACGTCGGCCATCATTTCGGAGACGCCTCGCTCCGCTGGAGGAATGCGTCTGTTTTCACCTCCAAGCCCAAGTTGCTGCCGTAAGGACGATTGCAGGCTCTCGCGGTTGAGGTATTCCCCTTCAATGGCGGATGTCTTCAAGGCCTCTTCGCTGATAAGCTCGATGCGGATCTGATCGCGATCCTCGGAACCGACGTGACGAAAGACGCCGAGGAACTCGCCCGATCGCAATAGGAACTCGCTTTCCAGCGGGTCCAATGCCATCTTGTCGTAGGTAAAATGCGGCCAGTCGGCCTGTTCCCAATTCCATGCCATGAGCTATAGAACGCCTTTCTATAACTCATAATGGCGAAAAAAGTGAGCTATAGCAATCTTATCTATACCTCAGTCAGTACCCAATAGGTGGCCGTAAAATACCCATATCCTGGGGCGCATCCGCCAAAGCCGGACGGGCTCTCGTGAAACCGAGCTCAAGCGAGTATCGCGCCGAGCCGGTCGCCGAAAAGAAAACACGCGGCGGCGATGCCGAATACGGCTGAAAAATACTGCACGCTGGCGGCAACGCGGGCAGATACCGGCCCGCAGGAGATAAAGCCACAGCAGCTAGGCCCGCCACCCCGACCGACTGCTTCCGTGGTGCTTCCGCGACGTATTTCCCGCCCTCTTCTTGCGGAAAAGAGGCCGTAACCGGGGCAAAACCGGTGGCGGACGCGGCGTTATGACTCGGGTGTATCGGGTTGGGGTGGGTGGCGGTTTGGCGGGCGGCGTGATTCCATCAGGCCATGGCGGAGCCACCAGATTCTCGAACGCTGGCCCCTGCGGACTTGCTCGACATGATCCTGCAGTTGCGGGCAGAGGTCGCCGGGCTTCGCGCCGAGAATGCGGCTCTGAAGGATGAGATCCGGCGTCTGAAAGGTCTACCGCCGCGCCCGACGCTGAAGCCGAGCGGGATGGAGCAGTCGTCCAAGCGGAACTCACCTGCGGCAACGGGTCCGAAGCGACGTGGCTCGAGTCGGGCGGTCGTCACCGAAGAGCGCCGTCTTTGTTATGAGCCGCCACCGGGCTCGCGGTTTGTGGGGCGGACAAGCTTCGTGGTGCAGGATCTGACGATCGGGGTGGCGGGTGGTCCGCTATCATCGGGACCGCTGGCGTTTGCCGGATGGCCGGATCGTCGTCGCTGCGCTGCCGGACGGGGTCGACGGCCACTTCGGTTTGGAGCTTCGGCGTCTGGTGCTGTCGCTTTATCACCAGGGTCAATCGACCGTGGAGCGGATCGTCGCGTTGCTGCGCGACTTCGGCGTGTCGATCTCCAAGCGCCAGGTCGTGCGGATCCTGACCAGCAAGATCGACGCCTTTGTCGCCGAAGCGAAGCAGGTTCTGACGGCCGGGCTCGCTTCGGCCGGTTGGGTCAGCGTCGACGACACCGGGGCCCGCCATGGCGCGGTCAATGGCGTGTGCACGCAAATCGGCAATGACCGGTTCGCCGTGTTCACGACCACCAAGTCGAAGAGCCGGCTGAACTTCCTGCGGCTCCTGCACGGCGGGTCGGCCCGGTGGGTCCTGAACGCCGCCTCACGCGCCTACATGCTGGAGCGCGGGCTGCCGGTGATCACGACGGATCTTCTGCATGCCGGGCGCGAGCCGTCCGGGTTCGAGGACGCGGCGTCATGGGACGCCCATCTGCTCGCCCATGGCCTGGAGCCCAAGGATGGCCCTCTGGACCCGTTCCGCATCGCCAGTGAAGGCGCGTTGTGGGGCGGTCTGACCGAGGCAAAGGCCCTCGACGGCACCGTCATCCTCAGTGATGGGGCGGGCCAGTTCGCAATCGGCGAGCACGCGCGGTGCTGGGTCCACATGGAGCGGCAGATCCATGCCCTCGATAGCTTCACCGACCCGCAGCGCCGCGCCAAGGCCCTGATCCAGAGCCGGATCTGGTGGCTCTACAACGACATCAAGGCGTGGTGTCTGGATCCCACGCCCCGAAGAGCCAGGGAACTGGCCCGGCGGTTCGACCGGATCGTCGGCATGAAGACCAGGTTCGTGACCCTCGACCGTCTGCTCGCGCGCATCCGGACCGACCGCCAAAGCTTCCTGAGGATCCTCCAACGCCCGGACATTCCGCTCCACACCAACGGCTCGGAGAACGATATCCGCAGCGTGGTGACCCGGCGCAAGATCAGCGGCGGAACCCACAGTGACCAGGGCCGTGCTGCCCGCGACACCATGCTCAGCATGATGAAGACCTGCAACAAGCTCGGTGTCAGCTTCTGGGATTATCTCGGCGATCGCCTCGGCATCCCTGGCAGCAAGATCCTACCGCTTCCCGTTCTCGTCGCCGCTCAGTGAACCCCAACAGCAGATCGACCCGCTCAAACGCCACCGGTTTTGCCCCGGTTACCAAGAGGCCGTAACCGGGGCAGATTACCGGGCGGAGGTGGGGTTTGCAGGGGGGCGGGTTTGTGATTCACCCTTTGCGTGACTCTGCCGCCGAATGATTCGCTTGAAGGCCTGTCGCTGGCGGAACTCCG
>NZ_JBHLYT010000101.1:631-14354 GCF_042431665.1 Mesorhizobium kowhaii | reverse complement strand
TTTAGAAACGGGCGTCATGACGCGTTCAGCGCATTTGTGGCGATCTTCTCGAAGCGCCTGTCGAAAAGATCCTCGGCCTTGATCGGGGGCCTGTTCAGTTCCCGGGCCAGGAGATCGATCGTCGCCTGCTGGCGCGCGATCACGTCGTTCCAGTCGGGCGGGATGTCGAACTGGCCGTCGGCGTCGACGAGATACTGGCCATCTTCGCTGTTGAGCCCCTGCGTGGCGACATAGTAGCCTTCGATCCACTCTTTCGGATGCTCCTCCACCCATCGGGTCGCAAGTGCCCAGTAGCGCACATACTCGCCGAGAGCGGCAGCTTTGGCCGGGTCGTCCAGCACCGACTGTGGCGCATAGAGATGGGCTGGATCGTCGCGCAAGCCATGTGGGATGGTGGTAGCGCCGTCGGCACCATACTGGTGCAGATAGTGCTTGATGAGGACGCCCCAGATCGGCGCGACATCGACTTGGTTGCTGGCAAGTGCCACCGGATAGGCATCGCCGTTGCTGGGCAGTTCGATGAGATTGACGTCCTCCTTTTTCAGGCCGGCGGCCTGCAGCACCCTCAGCACCAGCGCGCCCTGCGCCTGACCCGGGCTGAAAGCAATCCGTTTGCCGCGCAAGTCCGCGAGCGTCCTGACCTCGACGCCGGGTGCAATGCCGAGCTGATAAATCGGGTGCGCAACCGGATCCTTGCGGAACTTCGCGGCTATGATCTTGACCTTGAGCCCGGTCCAGGTCGCGTGGATGGGCGGAATGTCGGCGACCGATCCGACGTCCAGCGCATTGGCGCGAAAAGCTTCGATTGTCTGTGGACCGCCGCTGATATTGGCCCATTCGACCTTGAACGGCAGTTGATCGATCAGACCCGAGAGTTCCAGCGCCCTTTGCGTCTCGGGATCGCCGATGCGAAGCACGGTGCCCTCCGGGATTTCGGTCGGTAGTTTACCCGCGTCCGAACTACCCGCCTGAGCCCCGAAAGGCGGGGAAGAAGCGACCAAGGTCACCGCAAAAGCGGCCACGAGGGCGCCAAACCTTCTTCTCGAAAATCTCTCCACAGCTAACATCCTCGTCTTGCTCCAATTTGGAAATGGCTTCCTATTTTCGCGGTTTATTATGTCTATCAATTTTATAGACGATAAAGTATCGGATGCTGTTCTTTGCCGCCGGAGGGAAACGCTGTTCGCCTCCGATGCCCATTTGGGGGCATGCGTCGCTCGACACGCCAAGACGTCGCGACTGGCGGGTGATAGTCCCGCCCGACTCGGCCTTCCATGCCCAGACGCGGTCGACGAAAGATTTGCGCCACATGTCGCGACGATTGGGACCGGTAACTTCTCTGGGGTTAGGCGGCGCGCAGAAGGGGCGGTTTGGGCTTGAATAATGGAGGCACGTTCGGTTCTGGCTGTCGGAACGGTGCCCGCAGCCGATCGCGAAGTTCGCCATTGATCTCCGCCGTCCTGACCTGCATGAGCATGTGCGCACCGTGGAGAGACCAGCGCATCTGCTGCTTCTTGACCATGCGTTTGCCGACAAGCGAATTCACTGCTGACTCGGCGAGGCTGGTGGCGACACGAAGCCCAGCTCGGTATCGCTTGCCATAGTTGACGATCGCGCCGCGGTTCGATCTGACATAGGTCAGGAGCTGCGAGCCGAGGCTATGAAGCCGTGCGATCGAGAACTCGCTGTCTCCTTGCGAATCCTTCACTCTCTCCAAGAGTTGCTCCAGGTCGCGGATCGCGCGATCGACGCGCCCATGCCACAGGCGCCACTTCACGGCTCTGATGTCCCTGTGGATGGTTGGAAGGGGCCTGGCACCGTCCGCGAGATCGAACCATGTGGTCGGCGATCTGCTGCATTGGTTGGAGCTTCATGGCGATGTGGAACCAGTCGATGATATGGGTGGTCGGCCTTGGCATGGCGCGGGGCAGGCGCTTCAGGATTTCGGCGCCATCCGAGATCACGGTGACGTCGCCAAAGCCGCAATATCCTTCTTGCTGAAGCGCGTGGAGCGCTCGATCTCGGATTGCGGTTTGGTCGGTGCTGCTGGTCACGAAATAGCGGCCACCGGGTTCGCCTCGACCGCCGCGACCGCATCTGGCTACAACGAGTTCGAAGTTTCGCGCTGCATTGGGATCGGCGCTTCGCACATGCGCTGTGTCGATGCTGATGATAAACTCTTTGCGCCGATCGCCGGGAAGCTCCATTTCGAGCTGGCGTCGATCATCAGCTTGCGCCCTTGCGCGCCGTTCTTCCTCTGCAACCTGCTCGTCCAGCCGTTCACCGATCCTGATGGTGCGCTTGCGCACGGTCGCATGCGTCTCGGTAGGCTCAATGGGCAGAAATTCGGTGAGCACTCTGGCGGCCTGCCGGTACGGCATCATGCTTCCCAGCCGCGCCGTCAGTTCCATCAGCTCGGGCGTCGCTCGATCCGGGCAGATTT
Source organism: Mesorhizobium kowhaii (assembly GCF_042431665.1). Classification (NCBI taxonomy): domain Bacteria; kingdom Pseudomonadati; phylum Pseudomonadota; class Alphaproteobacteria; order Hyphomicrobiales; family Phyllobacteriaceae; genus Mesorhizobium; species Mesorhizobium kowhaii. Next base: position 11,911 of record NZ_JBHLYT010000101.1, on the reverse strand, counting down.
CCTTCAGTGGCGCGAAAGCAACGACCATCCCTGGATGGCAATCCCCACACAGCATCCAGCGGGGATTGCGCACCTCCACCGTGCCGAACACAGTTCGGATCCGGCGCGCCGTATAGTCTTTGACCGGCCGGAACGTGTGGCAGTCCGGGCAAACCCGCCGAAACAGAGCATAGGCATTCTCCTCCTGGTTTACGACCGCGCTCTGCAGCGCCGTCATGATCTTCTTGCCGTCTTCGATCGACAGGCCGATTTCGCCGTCGAACAGGCGCTCCCAGCTCTTGTCGACCCGGACCTCCCGACGACAAACGTCGCCGAACTCGCTCTTTCCCTCGATTGTAATTGTCCACTACACCGCCATCGTTGCTTCTCCGAACAAAGCGACGGTGATGAACTGCTCGGGCCTAACAATCCGTGCTCAACCCCAGAAAAATTACCGGTCTCTCGCGCGGGAGCACCAACAGAAGCGCGATCAGGTGCTTGCCGGGCTTGAGCGGGCCAGCGACAGGGTCGAGACGAGCGCTCCCACGAGCGGCAACCGGGATGTTCGCAAGACGACGGTCAGGCTTCATGACGGTCGCACGGTGAGCGAGTATGACGACCTGCAGCACGACAGCTACTACATCTCGGTGAAGACGCCCAATGGCCAGGGAGGGGGCCAGGGAGGGGGCCAGGAGAAGGCCAGGAGAAGGCCAGGAGAAGGCCAGGAGAAGGCCAGGAGAAGGCTGGCTCCGTGCGCGATGGCCAGGTGCTGCGCACGAATGTGAGCCGCAATGCCAGGACGGGCGCGGTGACGACGCGCACCGATGACGACCTTGGCAGCGGCGACGTGGTCGAGCGGACACGGCTTGCGAGCGGCGTGGAGATCGACAGGACGACGCACCGCGACGGCTCGAGCCAGACGGTTGTGACGACGGTCGACGGCAGGAAGACGACGCTTGGCGCGGGTCAGGATGCCATGGGCAAGGATAGCCCGGCAATTGCCAGGGCTGTTGAGCGGGGCGACAGCCTGGATGCGATCGCGGCGCGGCAAGGTGTTGGGCGTGAGCAGATCGAGGCCGAGCTTGCGGCTGTCGGGCTTGGGGTGCGCAGCGGCGACAAGGGAGGGGTGAAGTCGACGGAGCTGGTAGCCGCGATGCCAGACGAGATCTCGCGCAGCGATGACGCCAAGGGCAAGGTGACGATCGATGTCGTGGATGGGCAGGGGCGTCGCCGGCGCACGATCACACAAGACCTCGATGGCCACAAGCGCAAGACGGTCGAGGAGACGTTCAACGGCTATACGCTGACGACGGCCGCTGACGGCCACATGCGGCTGAGGCAGGACGCGACGGGGCGGGAGTGGACGATCAAGGCGGGGAGCGCGGGGGCCGCCCTTGCGCATACGCTGCTTGCGATCGACCCGCACAGCCGCGATGCGCGCACGGGCAAGATTGATTGTCCAGGCAGCGATCGAGACCATGCTTGGGGCCGATGAGCTTGACCGGTTGCAGCACGATGGGGTCGGAACAAGAATTGTTCCGGCAGACACGCGGCCTTTATCAACCAAAGACAGCTACGGCTGATTTGATGATGATACCCCCCGCGGGGCTTCGGCGCATTTGGCGTCCCGTGGCGGCGCGAAAGACGCTCAATCGAAAACTCAGGCTATGACCGAAACTAATCTCATCCCGCTCTAGCGGCAGCGAGACCGTGCATAACGAGATCGAGATGGGCTTCGATATACCTCGGCGTTTCGAGATCGAGACGACCGTCGTGCATCAATGTTTCGACGATCAAGGACAACGCAGGCGCAAGTATGACGCGTGCAACCGCCGCAGGCCCGTCCCGAAATTCACCCTGACGGACACCTTCGTCGATGAGCGCCTGCGTCATGGCGAGGATCGGCTCAATGAGTTCGACGTGATGCGCATTAATGAGCTGGGGAAAACGTACGCCCTCAGAAATGGCGAAGCGGAGCAATTCCCGGGTTCTGCGATCCCCCATAACGTGTTCGTAGAAAAGCAGGATCAATGACCTGAGCCGCTCGGCGTAACTTCCCGTCAGATCCTTGGCGTCGGCTAGGACGTCCTCGAACGGTACCGCGATATGCCGTGCCATGGCAGAAAACAGAATTTCCTTAGTGGGGAAGTAGACGTAGACCGTCCCCTTTGTCACGCCTACCCGTGCGGCGATATCTTCCACGCGCGCCGCCGTGTAGCCTTGCTCGATAAATTCCTCAAATGCAGCATCGAGGATCTGGGCAGGCCGGAGGGCCTTCTGTTCAGCGCGCGTCAGCTTGTTCATGTTCACATTACCTAACCAAGAGATCCTATAGGGCCTAACACGTCATAATTATTTCATTGACTTTCTGGTAAGTCAACCGTAATCAGCTGGAAAAAGCGACTTGAGAGGCGAATTATGGGACAATTGACAACGGGATTTTTTTTAGGGTTTTCAATGGCATGGCTCGCGGCTTGCGCTCCTAAGGAAGAAACTCGACAGAAAGATACACGACACGTGGAGACGGTAGCTGTTCAAGCCGTACCGGTGTCGGAAACCATTTCGACGACCGGCGAGATCCGTGCCCGAATCCAGTCCGATCTTTCATTCCGCGTCAGTGGCCGCATCATCGCGCGGTTGGTGGATGTTGGTGATCGCGTCAAGGCCGGGCAGATTCTCGCGCGCCTCGATGCGCAAGAGCAGAAGGCTGACCTCCAGGTTGCACTTGCTAACCTCCAATCTGCGGAAGCGCAGCAAACGCAGGCCCGGCAGGCATTTGACAGACAGCAGAGCCTTTTTGCCGCAGGCGTGACCAAGCGGGCTGCTCTAGATGACGCACGCGAAGCCCTTTTGACGACAAGGGCCACGGTTCAGTCGGCGCAGGCCCAGCTGGATACGGCCCGCGATACACTTGGCCAGACGGACCTCAGGGCGGATGCCAACGGAATCATTACCGCCCGCAATGCCGAAGTAGGTCAGGTGGCGCAGGCTGCCCAACTTGTTTTCACGCTCGCCCATGACGGTCCCCGAGATGCCGTGATCAATGCCGACGAGTCCGCTCTTATCGGGCGCGAGCTCGAAGACGTTGCCAAGGTCAGGCTCCTGTCGGGCAAAGACGAGTTTCGGGCCAAGGTCCGAGAGGTGTCGCCAACCATCGATACCACGACGGGGACGATCCGGGTGAAGCTCGCTCTCGAAGATGCGCCTGACGCTCCCCTGGGAAGCGCCGTGATTGCCACCGCGCGGTACAAGCCCGAGGCCGTCATCGAGTTGCCGTGGTCGGCCATGGCCTCCTATGCGGGGCGGACGGCCGTCTGGCTCGTCGATACGAAGACGAGCGTCGTCTCCCTCCATCCCGTGGAGGTCGCGGCCTATACCAGTGGACGCTTCTCCGTCCAATCTGGCTTGTCTATGGGGGACATTGTTGTTTCCAACGGTACGAAATTCCTCAGCGACGGCGACGTCGTGTCTTACGAAAGAACCGCCCGATGAAAATCGATCCTCGCCTGACCGCGCTTTTGGCGGCGGCCGCGTTGCTGTCCGCTTGCCAGAAGGAAGAGGACGCAGCATCGGTGCCCGCTCGCCCCGTCATCTTTCAGATAGCCGAACCATTCGCGCAGGCGGCATTCACTCTGCCCGGCACTGTCCAAGCCCGCATCGAGACCGAGTTTAGCTTCCGCATTTTGGGCCGCGTCATCGCCCGCAACGTCCAGGTAGGCGACCTTGTCAAGAAGGGCGACGTCCTGGCAGCCATCGATCCGGTGGCGCTCGAGCTCTCTGTCAAAAGCGCGCAGTCCGATCTCGCCAATAGTCAGGCGCACCTGGCCAACGCCCGAATCACCGAAGACCGGCAGAGAACTCTGCTCGAGAGACAAACCGGGGCGAAGGCCACCTTCGAAACTGCCGAGCAGGAGCGCAAGACCGCAGAAGCCGCGGTCGCCAAGGCCCGGGCAAATCTCGACAAGGCGAACGAACAGCTGAGCTATTCTCGCCTGCTCGCCGAGTTCGACGGCGTCGTCACCGCGACGACAGCCGAGGTGGGGCAAGTCGTCTCGCCGGGGCAGAGTGTCGCGACGGTCGCGCGACCGGAAGAGCGCGACGCGGTCGTCGATGTGCCCGAAGCCGCCGGTGACCAGTTGACGCTCGGCGCATCCTTCGACGTCGCCTTGCAACTTGATCCCCGCATTCACGCCAGGGGCGTGGTCCGCGAAATCACGCCCGAAGCGGACGACGCGACGCGTACGCGACGCACCCGGTTGACGCTGATCGATCCGCCTGAAGCACTCAGGCTCGGCTCGGTCATAGTGGCCAGATCCATGGGGGAGGCCAAGACTTTGATCCGGCTGCCCTTGTCCGCGATTCGGACCGAGGGATCGAAGGCATTCGTTTGGATCGTCAACAACACGACCGGCAAAGTCACTTCCGGCCCGGTCAGGCTTGCCGAACAAACTGTTCCAAGTGGCCCCGTCACCGTGATCGACGGGATTAACCCTGGTGACAGAATCGTCACCGCTGGCGTCAACACGCTCGAAAACGGCCAGGCCGTTCGCGTCGACCAGGAGACCATCAATTGAAACCGTTCAACCTCTCAGACTGGGCGCTCGATCACCGTTCACTCGTCTGGTATTTCATGATCGTCTTCATCCTTGCAGGCACGTTTTCCTACTTCAACCTCGGTCGCGAAGAAGACCCTGCCTTTACCATCAAGACGATGATTATCAACGCGCAGTGGCCGGGCGCGTCTGCGGAAGAAATGACCCGTCAGGTAACGGACAGGATCGAGAAGAAGCTGGAGGAGCTTGACGCGCTGGACTACACGCGAAGCGAGACGATCGCCGGCCAGACCACGGTCTACGTCGAATTGCTTCCGACCACCAAAGCAAGGGACGTGACGGGCAACTGGCTTCGCGTCCGCAACATAATCAACGACATCAAGGGCGAATTTCCCAGCGGCGTCGTCGGTCCGTTCTTCAATGACACCTTCGGCGACGTTTATGGCAACATCTATGCGTTCACATCCGACGGCCTGACGCAGCGCCAGCTTCGCGATCTGGTGGAAGACTCCAGGGCGAAGCTTCTAACGGTTCCGAATGCGGGCAAGATCGACATCATCGGGGCTCAGGATGAAGCCGTCTATCTTGAATTCTCGACGCGCAAGATCGCAGCGCTCGGCATCGACCGCCAGTCCGTCATCGAAACGCTTGAAGCCCAGAACGCTGTGGCGCAGTCCGGCTTCGTTGATGCAGGACCAGAGCGGATCGCGTTGCGCGTCAGTGGCCAATTTACGAGCGAAGAAAGCCTGAAAGCCATCAACCTCAGGGTCAACGATCGATTTTTCCCGCTGACCGACATCGCGACGATCAAGCGAGGTTATGTCGACCCGCCGGCCTCGCTCTTCCGCTTCAACGGACAACCTGCAATCGGCCTGGCAATTGGCATGACGGCGGGTGCCAATCTGACGAACTTCGGCAAGGCGCTGGACGAGGAGATGAAGCGCGTCGTGGCCGATCTTCCGATAGGCGTGAGTGTTGAACGGGTTTCCGACCAGCCGGCCGTGGTGGAAGAAGCAGTGTCCGGCTTTACCAAGGCACTGTTTGAGGCAATCGCTATCGTTTTGGCGATCAGCTTCATTAGCCTTGGGCTGCGCGCTGGGCTGGTGGTCGCGATCTCGATCCCGCTCGTACTGGCGATCACCTTCGTCGTCATGGAATATACGGGCATCTCTCTCCAGCGCATTTCGCTCGGCGCTTTGATCATCGCGTTGGGGCTCCTCGTTGACGACGCCATGATCGCCGTCGAAATGATGGTGGCGCGCCTGGAGTCAGGCGAAGAGCTGCGCAAAGCCGCCACCTATGTCTATACGTCGACTGCCTTTCCGATGCTGACAGGCACGCTTGTCACCGTCGCCGGTTTTATCCCGATCGGCCTCAACAGTAGCGCAGCGGGCGAATTCACCTTCACCCTGTTCGTCGTCATTGCCGTTTCGCTCGTGGTATCCTGGGTCGTGGCCGTCCTGTTCACGCCGTTGCTGGGCGTGGCGATCCTGCCCAAGACGATGAAGTCGCACCATGAGCGCAAGGGACGCGGCGCACGGGGATTTGCCTGGCTGCTGGGAGCTGCCATGCGCTGGCGCTGGGTTACGATCATCGCCACCATCGCTGTTTTCGGCCTCTCGCTGGGCGGTCTTGGCCTTGTGCAGCAGCAGTTCTTCCCGGCGTCCGACCGCGTCGAGTTAGTCGTCGACTGGAGTATGCCCCAAAACAGCACGATTACGGAAACGAACCGCCAGATGACGGATTTCGAACGAGAGAAACTCGTCGGCAATCCCGATATCGACCATTGGACCACACATGTCGGGGAGGGCGCGCCGCGTTTCATCCTGTCTTATGACGTGCAGACCCCGGCTGTCTGGTTCGGGCAGGTCGTCATCGTGGCCAAGGACCTGGAGGCAAGGGACAGGTTGCGCACAGACCTGCAGGCTTATGTAGCGAAGACCTTTCCCGGTACCGACGCTTTTGTCAAACTCCTGGATATCGGCCCACCGGTGGGCAAGCCCGTCCAGTACCGCATCAGCGGCCCGGACATCCAGACGGTGCGTGAGCTGTCGCATCGCTTTGGAGCCATCGTCAACCGGCATCCTCTCATCGCCAACATGACCTATGACTGGAACGAGCCCTCGCGCGTCGTGAAGGTGGACGTGCTCCAGGACAAGGCTCGCCAGCTCGGCGTCTCTTCAGAGGATATCGCTAACGCGCTCAACAGCATCGTCGAAGGGTCCTCGGCGACGCAGATCCGCGACAGCATCTACCTCATCGACGTGATCGGCAGGGCCCAAGACGCTGAGCGTGGCTCGATCGAGACGCTAAGAGACCTCCAGCTTCCGGGATCAAACGGCAAATCCGTACCGCTCTCCGCAGTCGCCAAGTTCCGCTATGAGCTCGAACAGCCTATGATCGCGCGAAGGGATCGCATTCCTACGGTCACGGTGAAGGCCGCGGTCACCGGGCCGACACAGCCCGCGACGATCGTGGAACAGCTCAAGCCCCAGGTCGAAAAGTTCACGAAAGCTCTTCCTGCGGGATACAAGGTCGAGATCGGCGGCTCGGTAGAATCGAGCGCCGACGCGCAGGGACCGATCGCCGCGGTCGCCCCGCTCATGCTGTTCGCCATGGCGACGATCCTGATGATCCAGCTCCAGAGCTTCAGCCGCCTGTTCCTGGTTTTCGCAGTCGCTCCGCTCGCGCTGATCGGCGTCGTGGCGGCACTCCTGCTCAGCAATGCGCCGATGGGCTTCGTAGCGATCCTCGGCGTGCTCGCACTGATCGGTATCCTGATCCGCAACTCGGTCATCCTCGTCGTCCAGATCGAGAATCTGCGAAGCGAGGGCGTGCCGCCGTGGCGTGCGGTTGTCGAGGCCACGGAACACCGCATGCGGCCGATCTTGCTGACCGCCGCGGCCGCGACGCTCGCCCTCATCCCCATCTCCCGGGAAATTTTCTGGGGGCCCATGGCCTATGCCATGATGGGCGGGATTGTGGTCGGCACGGTGTTGACGCTTCTCTTTCTCCCGGCCCTATACGTGGCCTGGTTCCGGATACCACGAGAAGATCCGGATGCCTCCCCAGATGCTGCACGTGCTTGATTAGCGAAAGGGCGCTTGCGAGCGCCCTTCTTTCTCCAGATTTACCCTAAGGCACGTCGATGCACTCCCTCCTCTCGATCTACCCGTGCAGATCACGGTACAGCCTTGTCATTCTTGCCGTCACGGTCAGCCTGATGGGATGCGCTTCTCGGCCAACATCCGCGGTGCTTGAGCCCGCGGCGATCAAGCAGGTCCAGGGCGAGAAGGATTGATTTCTTCGATCTGGGCATCGTAACATTAACCGACGGTCGATTTAGGTATGCGATGAGTGGGCATGACGACTGTTGCCCCTTGATCGACTTTATCGCCGCCACCGTTTTCCCGCTGACGTGATTGCCCATGCGGTCTGGCTTTATTTCCGGTTTCCGCTCAGCTTGCGAATGGTCGAAGATCTGCTGGCTGCCCGTGGCATCACGGTCTCCCACCAGACGGTGAAGCTGTGGGCGGAGAAATTCGGAAGGCATTTTGCCAATGACATCCGGATGCGCTCAGCCGGAAAGCTCGGCGACAAATGGCACCTCGACGACGCCGTCATCACCACTCGGCGCGGGGAGAGAAACACTGCCTTTGGCGTGCGGTCGATCATGACGGTTTCGTTCTCGACGTTCTGGTGGAACGCCGCCGCAATGCCAAGGCTGCCAGGCGTCTGATGCGAAAGCTTCTCAAAGGTCAATGCCGCTCGCCGCGTGTGATGGTCACTTGCAAGCTTCGATCCTACAGTGCTGCCAAGCGCGATATCATGCCGGGCGTCGAGCATCGCTCACACAAGGGCTTGAACAATCGCGCTGAGAATTCTCACCAACCGGTCCGACGGCGCGAGAGGACTATGAAGCGGTTCAGGTCAGCGCGACAGCTTCAACGCTTCGTCTCCATCCACGATCCCATCGCCAACCTGTTTCACATTCCCCGCCAAAACATTCCACTGACCATCATCGCGAGCTGCGAGGAGCTGCGATGCAGATGTGGCGTCAAATCGCCCGTCTTCAGAGCACCTGATGGTAGAGACCCGCAGACGGCTCTGTGCCGGTCGTCACTAAGTTTACAATGCCACAGCCGCGACGTCGATTATGGCCACAAGCTCAATTTGACCACCGGCCGAAGCGGACTGATCCTTGACCTCGTCATCGAAGCCGGAAACCCGGCCGACAGCGAGCGGTTCTTGCCGATGCTGGAGCGCCACATCGGCATCTGGGACCAGGCGCCGCGGCAGGCGGCGGCCGACGGCGGCTATGCCAGCCGCGAAAATCTGCGCCGGGCCAAGGCCTGCGGCGTGCGCGACATGGCCTTCCACAAGAAGAGCGGCCTCAAGGTCGAAGACATGGTCAAAAGCAAGTGGGTCTATCGCAAGCTGCGCAACTTCCGCGCCGGCATCGAGGCCGGCATCTCCTGCCTCAAACGTGCCTACGGCTTGGCGCGCTGCACCTGGGGCGGGCTCGACCACTTCAAGACCTATGTCTGGTCCTCTGTGGTGGCTTACAATCTCGCACTCTTCACCCGCCTCAAACCGGTCTGACGCCACTCATCGGGTCGCGTTCAGTGGCACGCCGGCAGGCGCTGGCCGATACCCTATGCTGGCATGGCCGCACCAAATGCTCTCGCTCGCGATCTGCACGCCTCGTGCCATCCCGCGCTACCAAGAAGCACCGGTTGTGCGGCCAGAACGACCCTTCAAACCCCATGCTGCCGCAATCCAACCCGCAGGACAATCGGTTCAGCAGTACGCGGCACAGTGTCGACATTCCTCGCGCTCACTTTGGCGCGGCCATGCAAGGTTCTCCATCTGACTTGCGCAACAGGGCACTGGGTAGCATGCGCGACACAGCGTCATCGGAACCGAAGCCTGCCGCGCGCACGAAGGATAGAAAAGGCGGTGGACTGCTTTCTCGGGTTAAGTCGGGGCTTGGCAAAGTGTTTGGAGGAAGTCGCGGTGAAAAGTCGTTGGGCGGCTCAGCGTCGGATGCAGTCGATTCAGAGCTTCGTATCTACGCCTATAAGCGCACCCGTGCGTCCGAAGAGGACGCAGCCCTCATTTCCGAGTTCGTGCGCGCGTCGGCAGGAAGTTATGCTTCCGGTACCCTTCAGGGGATGGTGGAGCAACTGAGCCGGTTCAGCGAGTTCCTCAACTCTAAAAACTTGACACTGGCCGGTCTGGTTGAAAGCCCTGTTCAGTTGAAAGCCCATGCGGATGAATTTGTGAACGCGGGGGGCATCAAGCGAGTGCGTGCGGCATTGGAAGCGCTTCGGAAGTTCCGCGCCGGCGAGTTGTTGCCTCGGCCTTCTGCGCCACCTCGTCGTTCTCAGCCGCCTGCTCCTACCGGAGACCCGCTACTCATTCACCAGTTCGCGGCAGCAGCCCGGGCACTTGAGGTGCCCGACAAAACTATCAGGTCTCATACGCAGATTCTTAATAGCTTTTCCAAGTGGCTCACGGCCAACCAGAAGCCATCCCTGACGTCTCGGTTTCGAACCGAAGAAATAGCCGAGGACATCATGGCATTTGGCGAGGAGAATGACCCCAAGGGCCGCCTCTTTACGGCCCTCAATCATCTCCGAAGGATTCAGCCTGACTCGGCAGGGTTCGAAGCGCTCGGATCCGGGCCCCGCGTCATGGGGCGCCGTACTTTGAGCGCTTATGAGAGCGACGCCGACATCATCGACGACGCGACCAACGAAGCCTTGCGTAAGCTTGGACCGGCAGCGACTGCCAAAGAGAGGGCGCCTATCCTCAAGATCGCTAGCAATCAGCGCAAGCTTAGTGACTGGCTGAAAAGAGAGGGAAAGGAGAGCATAGCGAGTCGACTCAACGGCAATGAGCAGCAGAAAAAACAACTGCAGAAAGATATTTCGGAGTTCAAGCGAGCCATTGGCCAACCGTACGTCGGGTTGGGTATCAACAAGCTTCGGCACCCCAGGGCGACGAACTCCAGCACGGGCTGCATCCTTATGACGACGCCGCCAACATCATCGATGGCTTGGTCGAGGGAGAGTTGAGCAAGCTCGGATCCGGCCGGACTGCCAAGACCGTCCGCAATACTGCTTCGGGGCAACGAAAGTTCAGCGATTGGCTCCGAACAATGGGCAGGGAGAGCATCGCGAGCCGGATCAACGGCGATTGGCATCAGCGCGAATCATTGGACAGAGATTACCAGGAGTTCACGAAAGCCAACGGCAACGTTGGCATTGGCTTCAAGAGGCTTGCGCAGTATGTGCAAGTCGTCGAGGCAAACAGGGCGCTGGGTGTAGCCTTCCCTGACCAGCCGGGTCGGGAACCGCAGCTAGCCGGCGCGAGCTTATCGTGGTCGCCGCGGGTGCCGTCAGACTTTGACCTAAATGAGTGGCCGACGCCGGAAGGCCCGCAGGCCGGACGACACGAAACGGCTGTGTCGAGCTCGACCCGGTCGCCGCGAGTGCCGCCCGACTCTGAGGCGAGTATGCGGCCAACCCCGGAGGGCGCGCCAGCTCGGTCGTCAGAGATCTACCGCGGCCTCCATTCTTTCGTTGATCTGCCGTCCACACCGCAGGAGACGCGTGACGACGCTCAGTCAGCGCAGGTGCCTGGTCCGGCCGCCAGTCCGCCGTTCTCCATCGGGCCATCAGGCGAGCCTCTGGAGCTCGAGGATATCGGATATCTCGTCGGCGAGGATTGGCAGCATGGCTCA
>NZ_JBHLYT010000101.1:0-621 GCF_042431665.1 Mesorhizobium kowhaii | reverse complement strand
CCGCGGCCTCCATTCTTTCGTTGATCTGCCGTCCACACCGCAGGAGACGCGTGACGACGCTCAGTCAGCGCAGGTGCCTGGTCCGGCCGCCAGTCCGCCGTTCTTCATCGGGCCATCAGGCGAGCCTCTGGAGCTCGAGGATATCGGATATCTCGTCGGCGAGGATTGGCAGCATGGCTCGCAGCCGGTTCCGGACTTCCTGCTCGATGTACTGGACAACAAGATGCTGTTGCCGAGTCCGCGCATGGTTCCGCGGCCTGTCTCTATCAACGGTGAGACCTACTCTATCACGTTGGGGCCGCGAGGGCGCCGCGATGCTCAATTTATCCATCATCCTCGCCCATCCTCGGTTCCAGATGCTCAGATCGGTGCTTCGGCTACGAGTGCCTCTTCCCACGACCGCGGACGGGTGCTCGGAGCCAGAGAATGGCTCGGCGACGATCATATTCAGCGGGATTACGAGTTCGTGGCGCAGGAGTTGCGTGGGACTAATCCGGATCTCGCCGCCCGGACGCGGTTCGTGGATCCTCTGATAGCCTTTCAGCTTAACCACGGCGCCGATAGCGACGCGCTACGCGCATTCCATCGCATTGTCCATGATCGGAATGGTAACGATACAGC
>NZ_JBHLYT010000100.1:0-4638 GCF_042431665.1 Mesorhizobium kowhaii | reverse complement strand
GCGACGACTTCGGTGACGGCCAGATCGATGCCGCGCTTCAGGTCCATCGGGTTCATGCCGGCGGCAACCGCCTTGTGGCCTTCCTGGACGATCGACTGCGCCAGGACGGTCGCGGTCGTGGTGCCGTCGCCGGCGATGTCGTTGGTCTTCGAAGCAACTTCGCGGACCATCTGCGCGCCCATGTTCTCGAACTTGTCCGCAAGCTCGATTTCCTTGGCGACGGTGACGCCGTCCTTGGTGATGCGCGGTGCGCCGAACGACTTGTCGATGACGACGTTGCGGCCCTTGGGGCCGAGCGTGACCTTCACCGCGTCGGCGAGGATGTTGACGCCGCGCAGCATGCGCTCACGGGCGTCGCGGGAGAATTTTACGTCTTTGGCAGCCATGTTTTAGCTCCTGGCAGGGGCTTGGGATCAAGCCCGAAAATTCAGTTGACGGTGAGGCCGATAATCAGCCGATGATGCCCATGATGTCGGATTCCTTCATGATCAGAAGGTCTTCGCCATTGAGCTTGACTTCGGTGCCCGACCACTTGCCGAACAGGATGCGGTCGCCAGCCTTGACGTCCAGGGGAACCAGCTTGCCAGCTTCGTCACGAGCGCCGGAGCCGACAGCGATGATCTCGCCTTCCTGCGGCTTTTCCTTCGCCGTATCCGGGATGATGATCCCGCCGGCGGTCTTGGATTCGGATTCGACCCGGCGAACGACCACGCGGTCATGAAGCGGGCGGAACTTCGACTTTGCCATGTTTTCTTCCTCGAATGAGAACGGTGAGAAACAGTTCCTCCGTCCGGCGGCGCCGGACAAACCAATAGCAGCCCGGCGACACCGGACTAACTTAGCACTCACCTATGGCGAGTGCTAACAGCGCGGGGGATAGGCTCCTGACATAGGAGAGTCAAGACGCTCGTGAGGCGATTGCAGACAGCCGGAATTATGATTTCGCAGGCTGTCCTATCGCCGAGGCGACCGCAGCGCCAGCAACGGCCTCCGTTCGGCGAGCCCGTAGCTGTCGGTCAGCTCGAGACCGAAATCACCGAAAGGTCTTGGCGTCCCAGATCGGTCGAAAGACGGCGCTTCTGCGAAGCAGCAAACCGCTCCACCCGGCGGCTTGGCAGCCCCAAGGACTGAAATGGGGTGCGGGCGGAACGCACTACTCAGCCGCCCGGATCGATGGTGCCAAAACAGGCCTAATATTCCGTAAACAGGAAGGCTGGCGACGCACCGATTGGCGTTCCCCGGACGTCAAAAGATGCTCGAATTCTCGCACAGAGGCGGGTGGTGTCGTAGTCGATCCCAATTAACTCGCGCCCGGTTGCGGTCGCCATAGGCGCTTTTTCCGCACCGAACTCCAGTTCGCCCAAGACGATAGCTGAAAGCCGCATGGCGCTCAGTTGCTCCGATTCCAAGGCTGCGTATCTCGGCATGCCCTTTCAGCGCTGCAATGATGATATTCGTGTCAAGAAGGTAAAGTGACGGCACTGTTCAATCGTCCAACGAGGCCACGTTTCAGCAAGCCTGTCATCCGGTGGGATCAGATCAATCTCATCGGCATTGTCCCAGAAATCGCGAAACGCTTCTGCCGCCATGCGAGGGGTGGTTCGGAACAAGGCGTGCCGGCACCTTGCCATTCAACGCCTGGAGAAAAATGGCGTCGAATGATCCCGCCTGCGGGTGGGCCCCGTCGGCCGCTCAATCGAAATGTTGGTGCGCGGTGGAAGTTCGCCGGCGTGCAATTCGAGGAGCCGCTGGTCCAAGTCCTTGTCCGCCGCGGTAAGGCGATGGTTGAGGCGCAGATAGTCCATCCAGGTCGGCGTGCGGAATGTTTCTGTCCAAAGCGATGGATCCTGAAGATCGCGCTGCAGGGTCCAATGCCGAGCGCCGACGCGGCTTTGTACTCGGCGCCGTTCTCGCATCTGGTCCAGGAAAGCCTCGACATTTCTCCCAGGTATTGAATACTCGATCTTAACGACGATCGGGCCGCTTCTCGACGTCAAGTCGACGGCGACCTCCGGCGCTTTGAATACCAAAGGATCCTGTTCTTGCTCTTTCCATTGACGGATGGGCAACAGGAACCCGGTGGCGGCGACCAGCAAGAGAGCTCCAGCGGAGCCCTCCAGGGACAGTGTCGGGGAATAATTTTCGGCCACCGTACCCCAAAGCCAACTGCCGGCCGCGATGCCTCCGTACGTCAAGGCATAATAGATCGAGAGAGTGCGACCAACGACCCACCTTGGGCTGGCCAATTGGACGCTCACGCCAAGCCCGGTCCAGGTGATGACCCAGCCGGCGCCGCCGAGTGCCAGCGCAATGGCCGCCACCGCCAGCGAAGGCGTGAGTGCAAGGGAAAGACAACACGCCGCGCAGGCAATGCTCGCGAGCGTTATAAGACGTTCCTGGGACATCATCCGCCTGAAGTAGCTGTTGCAGATGCCGGCCAGAAAAGCGCCGGCTCCGAAGCCGGCCATCAGGATGCCGTAGACGATCGGTCCCCCGCCCAGCTGATCGCGAGCGACCAGAGGCAGCAGCGCGAGGATCGAAATGCTCGTCAAGCCAAACAGGGTTCCGCGCGCGGTCGCCGCCTTGATTTCCGACGACATCGCCGTGAAGCGCACCCCGTCATGGATCGCCGTTGCCATCGACTCGCGCGGCAGCGGTGAAGAGCGAACATTCCACTTGCAACGCCATATGGCGCAAAGTGGCGACAGATAGCTGAGCGTGGTGAGAGCGAAGGCCGTCAGAGGTCCAAAGGAGGCGACGACAATGCCGCCGAGCGCCGGGCCTACGCTTCGCACAGTATTGAAGCCGACCGAGATGAGCGTGACGGCAGCTGGAACGTCGCGCCTGTCGACGATGTCGCCAACCGACGCCTGCCAGGCGGGATCATTGAAAGCGGCGCCGCATCCAATCAAAAAGCTGAAGCCGAGTATGGTCCACGGATCGACAAGGCCGAGCGCGACAAAACCAGTCAGCACGGCAGATGCCACCGCCATCAGGCACCGACCTGCGAACATGACCCTGCGACGGCTGAAATTGTCGGCGATGGCGCCGGCGAAGACCGATAAGATAAACGCCGGCAGCGTCGATGAAGCCTGCACCAGCGCGACCATCAGATCGGAAGTCGAGATTGTGGCCATCAGCCAGCTGATGGCCACGGACTGCATCAGCCATCCGAAGCTGGAAACCTGTGTGGCAAGCCAGATCGAACGAAAGGTCGGGTTTTCGAGCGGCGCAAACGTCGCCGACGAAACTGGATACGCATCTGCGCGCGCCACACTGCTCATTGGCCGAGCCTTCCTTCCGAGTACAGGTATCGCGTAGGGGTTTCTCCCAGCGCACGTGTCCACGGAGGAATGGCAGGATCAGGGCATTTAACTTAAGGGGCAAGTTTTTTGCCGCTGTGGCCGAAACGAATACTTCTTTCTGGAAGAATGAACCGCGAATCCGCTGCGAAAGCAGGGGGTCGCGTCCAGCGGCGAGTGGAAGCGGACGGATGAACAAGTGCTACCGCCGGATGCCACGACCTCTCGGGGGCGAATGCGTTACGCATGAATCTCGCCGAGGCTTTCGTTGCGTTCGCGCCCGGGCCTCACTAAAAGCGGAAAACTTCGCCGACTGTTGATCATGCCATAAGGAGCGCCCATGACAGAAGAAGCAGTCAACAACACCGATGCCCTGATCGAGCTCACCGCCGACGTTGTCTCTGCCTATGTCTCCAACAATCCGGTTCCAGTGAGCGAACTTCCCGCCCTGATCGGCCAGGTGCATGCGGCACTGAAGGGAGCGGTCGCCGGCTCCGCACCGGACAAGCCGGAAGTTCTCAATCCAGCAGTGTCCGTCAGGAAATCGGTCACGCCGGACTACATTATCTGTCTGGATGACGGGAAGAAGTTCAAGTCGCTGAAGCGGCATGTGTCGACCCACTACGGTCTGACGCCGGACGAATACCGTGTCAAATGGGGCTTGCCTTCTGACTATCCGATGGTCGCGCCAAACTACGCCGCGGCGCGCTCGGCATTGGCCAAGAGCATGGGCCTCGGCCGTAAACCCAAGGAGCCGGAAGCGTCCGCGCCTGCGAAGCGGACCCGCACGAACGGCACAGCCTGATTGATAGCCGAGGGTCGGACGCTCTAAGGGCACAGGCAACATCTACCTTGTCCCCGGTCTACGCACTGGGACGGCACGTTCGGTGCCGGCTTCGACAAGAGCTGGTGTGCCGACCAGGTCGTCGACGTGGGTCACGGTCACGAGGCCGCGGCCTTGCACCCGAGGCACAAGCCGCAAGCGAAGCGGCGCGTTCATTGGCGCAGAATCCTAACGAGCGGCTTGATCCCGAGATCGTCAAAGGCGAACGGCTCGAAGAACTGCAGCGCCTGCAGTCGAGGAGCATCAACACCGCTCCGGTCGAAGGCGAAGAGCCGGATTCACAGAAGCCGCAAAAGCAGTAGTTGCCTCGCCATGCAGCACTGAGTGAGCTCGTTGTTCCCTAAGCCGGGCTCTGGCTGGGGCTCCGTTCGGCACTCGCTCGCGCCACAACGCAAAATGTGCTCATTTGACACTTCGTGATTATGCAGCCGCTTTTACCCGGATTTCTATTTCCAGGTGTGCGGAGGCGGCGATGTTGACAAGTGCGTCAAG
>NZ_JBHLYT010000099.1:0-2337 GCF_042431665.1 Mesorhizobium kowhaii | reverse complement strand
CACGGATCGATCAAAATGGCGGCCCTTGAACATGACAAACTCCCGGAAAGCAGGAGCAGCCGTCATGCAGCAATGACCTTTCCGAAAAGTTTGCGACGGAACCCTTGGCAACTCCACGTGTACAGTGTCCGCCTCAGTCGAAACTGATAAATATTTGTTTAAGGTATTTTATCATTAAGAAAATATCATAACTGACCTTTAACTTGAATAACCTGGTGTCCATCAGAGAATATGATAGAGATTGGACCCAATGACGCGCCGAGATGAAGCGGCGGACGCAACCTTGAGGAACGATTATGCCAAGCGGAAATAACGCCAACTTGCTTGTCTTTGAAGGCCTCGAGTCCAACGTGCGTTCATATTCGCGATCCTTTCCTGTAGTGTTCCGGACGGCTTCAGGAGCCATCCTCAAAGACGAAGATGGCCGCGAGTTTGTCGACTTCCTTTCCGGTGCGGGCGCACTTAACTACGGTCACAACGATACCGATTTGCTAAGGGACGCAATTAGATACTTGGAATCGGGCGGAATCGTTCATGGCTTGGACATGGCTACCTCAGCCAAAAGAGAGTTTATGGAATGTGTCGACGCGATAATATTGCGGCCGCGTGGTCTTGCCTACAAGTTTCAATTTCCTGGCCCCACCGGCACCAACGCCGTGGAAGCCGCTTTGAAACTCGCACGCAAAGTCACTGGACGGCGTAGTGTCATTTCATTCACCAACGGCTTTCATGGAGTGAGTTTGGGCGCTCTTGCGGTGACGGGTAATCGATATTACCGAGATGGGGCAGGCCTTCCTCTCGCCGGCGCAGTGTTCATGCCCTATGACGGATACTGGGGAGTCGGTAACGACACTTCAGACTACCTGGACAGCGTACTTGCTGATGCAAGTAGTGGTGTCGATCTACCTGCCGCCGTCATTATGGAAACGGTCCAGGGCGAGGGTGGCATAAACACTGCTACAAAAGATTGGCTAAAGTCCATAGAGCGGCTTTGCAAAAAGTACGGTGTCCTTCTGATTGTGGATGATATTCAGGCAGGTTGCGGACGAACGGGCAGTTTCTTCAGTTTCGACTTCGCTGATTTGGCGCCAGACATAGTTCTGTTGTCCAAGTCCCTCAGTGGCTGTGGGCTGCCGTTGTCTCTTTTGCTGCTCAAACCTGAACTGGACGTTTGGCGGCCAGGCGAACACAACGGCACGTTCAGAGGCAATAACCTTGCGCTTGTGACGGCGACTGCTGCCTTACACAAATATTGGACCAAGGACAATTTTTCAGAAGAGATTGCAGAAACAGGACGGATTGTCAGCAAACGCCTCGAGGAGATCGCTCAACGTGGCCGAAATCATAGCTTTTCCGTCCGAGGACGGGGCATGATGTTGGGGCTCGATTGTAGCACGGGTAAACTTGCCGAAAAAATCGTCAGCAAGGCCTTTCAAGAAGGGCTTGTTGTGGAGCGATGCGGCGCGGAGGACGAGGTTATCAAGCTACTCCCGCCCCTAACCATCGACAGGCAGGCGCTTCAGCGGGGTCTGGACATTCTAGATACGTCTGTGCAGGCACACACCTAACCCGAAGTTTCGTTGCTAAGGAATACCGGACTTTCCAACGAAGCAGACTTGCGCCGGCCACGCAGCATCTCGCCAAGCAGCCGGGCGGTCTCGGGCCATAGGGGGCACGTCCGCCACTTATCGCCCTTACCGTGCAGGTTCACCCGCGGCGAGGAGTTCAAAACCAGCTGATCGACGGTCAGTCCGATGACTTCTGTCGCGCGGGCACCCGTATTGTATAGGAACATGAGCAGCGCCTTGTCGCGGGTGACCAGCTTCCCGTCGCGTGGCAGTTTGTCGAAGAGCCGTTCAACCTCATCGCGTTCAAGATAATAGGTGGCGGCCGGCTGCGTGCGTTTCCTCGGTATGGCGGCGATGCGTTCGGCCTCCGGCAGCACCATTGGTTCCTGGCCCGCGGCATAAGCAAAGAAACCATGCAACATTGCGAGCCGGTGATTCCGTGATCGGATATTGTTGCCGCGCTCGGCTTCAAGATGGGCGAGAAAGGCCCGCACATTGTCTGCGTTGAGATCGGTCAATTCGAGCTTGCTGATGGGGCGTCGGTTCTTCGTGGCCAGGAAAAGAAGGAACAGTCGGATCCCATCGCGATAGCTTCGGATCGAGGTGGACGCCAGATCTTTCTCGGCTTTGAGATGGAGTTCGAAGAACTGATAGACGAGATTGCCCGGGTTCTTCTCTATTCGGCGTGTTGAGGTCAAGCGCTTTCGAGCTTTCCGCTCTGCGGGTGTTTGACGTCTTTCGCGGGTCCTTGCTTCTCTTCGGGATCGGC
>NZ_JBHLYT010000098.1:0-3110 GCF_042431665.1 Mesorhizobium kowhaii | reverse complement strand
CACCGCACGGGTCCGGACTTCGGGAGAGAACTTGTTGGTCGTCTTGCTTGTCATGGCTCCACCTTCTCAGGAATTGGAGCCTCCGAGCAACCCGGTGCGGTTCATTCCTGATCATGGAATCGCCTCTGCGGTCGACTTTAGCGAGGCCGGTGGCGGTAGGTTTGCCTGGCCGGCCGATGCGCTGAGATTATCCGAGGTATGCACGCTGTGTGTAAATCGCGAGCGCACCCACCTTACCGTGACGAGCGCTCACGCTGACGCGGCTCTTTCGCGCAAGAGGCCCAGAACCTCATTGCGGATTGCCTCGGTGTGAGCGCCAAGAGCCGGAACTGGGCGCAGCGAGGGGCGCTCAGAGTTGAAAATCGCCGCCGGCGCTATCGTGTCGACGGTTCCTTCAGGTGTTCCAACCTGCACCCTGCGAATGTGTGGATGCCTTGAAACATCCGCCACTTCGTTTAGTCGGCCATATGCCAGACCGGCTGCCTCGAGCTCTTGCATTGCTTCGTGGCAGGATAGCTCGGAAAAGCGCTGTTCAATGATCTCATCAAGTTTCGCACGATGACCAAGGCGCTCCATGTTGTCGGCAAAACCCGGTGCGCGTGTGAGCTCGGGCCGGTTGAGAAATTTCTCGCAGAAATTTACCCATTCGCGGTCATTCTGGACCGAAAAGATGACGTCTTTGCCATCGGAGCAACGATAGGCGCCATACGGCGCCAGCGAGGGGTGTTTCACGCCGGCGCGTACCGTGTGATAGTCGCTGTAATCGTTTTGCAAAACGGGTACGTTCATCCAGTCGGCGACGGCATCGAACAGTGACACCTGGATGCCTGTCCCTTCGCCGGTGACCTCGCGGTGATACAGTGCTTGAAGAATGGCACTATGCGCTGTCATGCCCGCCGAGATGTCGCAAACCGACACCCCAACACGCGCGGGCCCTTGTTGGTTGCCGGTGATCGCGCATAGCCCTGTTTCGGCCTGGACGATGAGATCATAGGCCTTCAAGTGGGAATACGGTCCTGTCTCTCCGAAACCAGAGATGTCGCAGGTGATCAGCCGGGGATATCGTCGACGGAGATCCGCAGACCCGAAACCCAGTTTTTCGATACTGCCCGGCTTCAGATTCTGGATAAAGACGTCGGCACTGGCAATGAGCGTGTCCAGGACGGCGCGATCCGCTTCCGACCTCAGGTCCAGACAGACGGACTCCTTACCCCGGTTGAGCCAGACGAAGTAAGCGCTCTGCCCCCGGACCAGCTTGTCGTAGTTGCGGGCAAAGTCGCCTTCGGGCCTTTCGACCTTGATGACACGGGCGCCGGCATCCGCAAGGCGAGACGATGCGTAAGGCGCGGCCACCGCCTGTTCCACCGCGACGACAGTGACCCCCTCAAGAGAGTTCTGCATGCGACACCCTGCTTTTCATCCAACGTTTTCGTTTTGAGTACGTCGACGGTTCAGCATAGCCATCAACCGATTTTGCTCGTTCCCAACAATTGAGAATGCCTCGTCGACACCCATTCCGGGCTTTGCAAGCATCATGTCGGCCTGGGTTGCCACCGATACATGGACAGAAGCTTGGGCAGAAAGATCTGTCTCCGTACAGCTGCCTCCGACATACGCGCCGACCTTGTTCGCTTTGCAGAGGAGAACGGCACGCGCCGTATCGGCCATTGAGCCGACGTCAGGGGTCTTGATTTGAATGAAGTGCGCAGCCTTTGCTTCGGCAAAAAGCCGAATATCCTCGAGCGTGTTGCAGCGCTCGTCCACGACAATGCGAGCCCTGGAACCCCGATTGTCCAAAATCGATACGATCTTGGCGTAGTTCTCAATTTGGGCTTGCGTGAAACCAAAGTCCGCCGGGCACTCGATGTTGAGCGAGAAATCCGGAACGATATCGGCTACCCTGCAAATAAAGTCCGCGATGCTTTGCGGCTCGAGTCCGATTTCCAGGCCGATCCAGCCATACACATCGAAATGCAGCACCGGGTGATATCCGGGGCGACCGATTTCGCGCGTGCGCGTTGCGACCCACTTCACGAACTCCATGAAGGTCTCGCCGTCGACGCCGAATTTCTGCCGCGAGTTAATCAGGCCGTGAGGAAGCACATCCACCGCCTTCAGGATCATTTTGTCGACGTTGATTTCGCGAGCGTCCCCGCTCTGGCAGTAAATCGGGACGCGACGCGTCGGCAGCGGCAGATCAAACTCCTCGCATATTATTTCCGCCATCGTCTTGCGCTGAAGATGGGCGGCTGCGCGAAGAAGCGCTTGACTGACGCCATACTCAATCGCGAGAGGTAGCCGTTTATGTTCGAAAGGCTCGAAAACCTTCGCGCAGGCATCAAGGTAACGAGATGCATCGACGTCCAGAAGCCGCGGCACGACCACGCGTGACGTTATAGCTGAGGTTTGATCGGTGTCGAAAAGAGGATCGCGTCCGCCAGCACCAGAGTACTGGACACTCATCATGTCGCCCCAAACAACGGTGTCGCTCCCAAGGACGAGACCTACGCTGAGCGAAGATGCTGGAATGCGAATGGTTTTGAACCCAGGCGTTGTCGGTGAGCCGACATAGATCAAGCCGTCCTGGGTTGCCCCGGACCTAATGGCTTCCTGGTCGTCATAGAAAAATGCGCCGTTACCAGGCGCGATCAAGACATCTTTGACCTGCACTTCACTTCGCTCGATTCTCATCGGATAGCATTGATGGGGCGGATGCATCTTGATCCACCTGCCTAACTATGCGCCACTTGGCGTTGAGTTCGCCAATATAATATCCGAGGCGGGCCCATCGCGTTTCCCGATGGCTGGCACCTACCCTAAGGGATCGTCCGCCATTCTAGAGAACGTCCGGTTTAATCTGGGTCATAACCTGCGGCCTTGAAGTAGTTCTGGCATTCGGCTGGGGTGAAGAGGTCGACGAGCGATCCGACGGCGGTCCACAGGGCTGTGATTGTCCTCTCGGCTTTGGCGCGCATAAGAGCCTTGAGTTTTGAGAAGGCGTTTTCGATCGTAAGCGCGTAGGCATCCCCACGTAGCGTGCAGGCGGTTGATCGCTCATTTTCAGCATGAATCATGCGGAGAATCCTGTGAGCGACAGTATGAGCCATCAT
>NZ_JBHLYT010000097.1:0-9801 GCF_042431665.1 Mesorhizobium kowhaii | reverse complement strand
ATTCAAAGTCGCTCAATTCGTAACGTCGCATTCAAGCCTCCAAAAGAAGCCTTGAATCAGAACCCGTCACAAAGCGGTAGTCAGTTTATGAGTTTGCGGCCTAGATGCCGTAATGGGCCGGCCTTCGCGAGCATAGCCAGGTTGGGTGGCTGTCCCTCAGAATGATGGTGTTGAAACGGAGTCCGGGCGATCGGCTCCAACATCATGAGAGGAACAGCCATGGAACATTATGCGGGAATCGATGTCTCTCTGGACGAGAGCAGCGTGTGCATTGTTGACGCGACCGGAACGATCATGCGCGAGGTCAAGATCGCCAGCGAGCCGGAGGCGCTGGTCCGCTATTTCGACGAACTGGAATTGTCTGTTAGTCGCATTGGGCTCGAGGCCGGGCCATTACGGCATCTAGGAAGGAATTCGAGGCACTTTTCGAGAGATCGGTCGTCGTGGGTCAAGGTGCTGGAGGAACTCGTCTGGTGGGTGGATCGCCTGAAGGAGGAGGAAGGATCCAGGCGCGTATGGCGGCTTCCAATGGGATTTGACGGTGTGCGAAAGTTCGGCGATCAGCGCCATCACGCACGTCGGAAGGCGGGGCGGCCATGCTGGCGCCGCGGCGGCAAGGCGAGGAACGCCAGACGAGCCGACGCTATCCGAATCCCTATGCGAATCTTCCCAGGATCGTAGCGTTGCCGCCAAAGCGGCACCCGGCCATGGCGCTGGCGGCCGAGTGACCGGCGGTTTGGGCGGGCTATTCCGACATCATACCCAAGGCCCGATTTGAAGGAAGCTCCATTTGTTTCCTGCGGCTGAATCGCTTATGTTAAGGGCATGTAGGCACGAAACAGGAAATAACGGTTCATGGGAAAGATTGCCGTCAAAAATCGGTCGATGGACGATAGTCGCCTCAGCGAATCTCTGAACCCAGGGAGCTTCGGCAAGCATAGTCGTCATGAAGACATGAGGCAGATCGCGGCGATATCAGGGTTTGAGGGGTTAAGCCCGTCTCCGGCGTTCAAGGCGCTTCGGGAGCGCTACATTTCTGGCGAGATTTCGATCAAGGAGTTCCGGAAGGAGATCGATTCCCGCTGGAAACGGAATGGCTGACCCATATCTCGTTCCAGGCTCTGAAGGGCTCCTTCGAAACGAGATCGGCCTGACAACGATCGAGGAACTTTGGGAAGCCGAGTACCATTATGCCGAAGTGGGGGCAGCGGAGCTGTTCGCTTCGCAGCGAAACATCCGAATCTCCATGCGTGGATGGCGAACCGTCCACAAGGTTCTCTTCCGGGATGTCTATGACTGGGCCGGCGAGTATCGCACGGTCTTCCTCATCAAGGACAACGAACGGGGCCGATCCCGTTTCTGCGAACCCTCGCGCATCGAGGCCGAAGGGACTCGAGTGCTTGATGGACTCAAGGCTACGCTTCGGCACCTCGATCATGCCCCATTCGAAAAGATCGCCGAGGAATTCGCTGGCGCCTACGTCGACCTCAACCAGGTCCATCCATTCCGTGAAGGCAACGGGCGATCCCAGAAGGTCTTCTTCTCCTTGATCGCGCGCCGTTATGGAATCCAGCTGAACTGGGCTGAGATTTTCCCGGAAGAGCATAACAAGGCCGCCGTCGACGGGTCATTCGGCGAACTTGGCCTGATTTGTCAGCATTTCAGGTCGATCGCCGAACGAAGGTCAGGGAATACGGTCACTCTCTCGTATCCTGTGCGCCAAGAGAACGATTAAGAAACTGATGCCCGGTCAATGTCCAGACCGTTTAGCAAGCAGCAATTACCTGAGACGGAACGAGACTGCCTTCCCCGAATCATGAAGCTGTAGGCAGCTGCATCCAGCCTGTTGACATTAACCAATGTTCCGCCGAATCTCCAGTAGGGAACGATACCTTCCCTATCCAATCACCCAACATCTTGCGGTCCCCTGAGCGAAAGGGATAAGCGGTTGAAAAACGTCGCGCTACCAATCTGGTGAACTAACGTATGCCGCTCTTGACCATTCCGAAATCAGTTCGGTCTCAGAAACACCCATAGGGCAGCGTGCATCGGGAGGCGGTTTCATTGAGCTTATCGAAGAGGTGTAAACCAAAGTATGCCGATTTTAGCATCCGAGAATGCTCACTTTCCCAGCGCACAATAGGAACCGGGACTGCAGCGTTGCTAAATAGTAGCGAAGGCTTCGCGAAAGCCTAACCAATAATTGGTGGCTCAACCCGGCCCGTTCTGAAGGGGACGGGGAGGCATTCCTAGCGAATATCGCCGCAAGCCGACCCCGCGAGTTTCGAGTAGGCACGGGAAAATGAGCCCCGTCAGACCATGATCTCAAGCCGTTACGGATATCAAAGAAATAAAGGAAGTCCCATCATGCTGGAGCGCCAAATTAATCTCGGCATAATAATTTGGACGACAATCATTGGCGGCTTTTTTAGCTCGCTAGTTAAATGGGGCTCTGAGGTCAATATGCCGCCTCGGATGCCGGGCGAGATCTCTCCTCCGGCAGCGCACATTGATGCGTGGCTCGGGTGGCTTGGAGTTAATTCTCATTCTCTGGATTACGTATACCAGGGAGTAAAAATACCAGGGGCAGTCACGCTATATCATTGGTTGTTCAGCTTTATGTTTGCGTTTGTATACGTTTTTGTTTCAGCCTTTTTTCCAAAAATTAGACTCTGGCATGGCGCTCTCTATGGATTGACCATCGCAATTGTCATGCATGGGTTTTTAATTCCCCTACTTGGTTTCAGAAATCCGTCCTACGCAAACGGTGCAACGGGATGGCTGTGGAATCTGAATAGATATGAGTTGTGGAGCGAGATCCTCGGGCACATTTACTGGTCGGTTTCGATCGAAGTCTGTCTGATTGCAGTCCTTGCTCACTTCTCCAGGCCGCTTAAGGGAGCGTGGGTCGACGTAAATAGGGCGTAGCTGCTCCCGCGTTGCGGTCTTAATGCTGCCCTGAGCGAGTAAGCCGTGAAGGGCTTAGCCTTCAGACCGAACTTTGTTCGTCCATACGGGTAGTCACATCACAGCGGGAAAACCCGGTGTTTCATATACATTCATGAATGTATATATGATGAAAGAGCTAGGGATGTATGTAAAAAAGGTACCTCGAAGGAAATGATTTATGAGACGCACTAAGGCCGAG
The DNA here is from genome assembly GCF_042431665.1 of Mesorhizobium kowhaii. Classification (NCBI taxonomy): domain Bacteria; kingdom Pseudomonadati; phylum Pseudomonadota; class Alphaproteobacteria; order Hyphomicrobiales; family Phyllobacteriaceae; genus Mesorhizobium; species Mesorhizobium kowhaii. The sequence goes on along the minus strand of NZ_JBHLYT010000097.1, from coordinate 6,653 downwards.
GCCGAGCGGACACGTGAGGCCGTGTTGGCTGCAGCAATCGATGTTTTCCTCGATCGCGGCGTAACCCGTGCTACCCTTGAACAGATCGCTAGTGCGGCAGGGGTAACACGTGGCGCCATCTACTGGCATTTCCACAACAAGCAAGAGATATTCACGGCACTTGAGCGGCGGGCCAACGTGCCAAACGAGGAACTCGGTGAACGGCTCAAGGCCCGCCTCGCCGCCTACCCCGATCTTGATCCGCTGGCCGAATTGGCAGGCGCAATTGGCGACGGACTGCGGTCATTCGAAATCCACCTCGAACGCCCCCGCATTCTAACGATACTATGGCTCCGGTGCGAATATGCCGACGACATGCAGCCGGTTATTGCGCGCCAGCGAGATGCAGACATGGCGCTGCAGAGAATTTTTGAATCCGTCATCGGACAGGCCGCCGCGCGTGGCCTGCTTGCGCCCGCCTTGTCGCCGGAATTGGCGGCGCGCGCGCTCCTTCTACTGTGCAATGGATCGATTCTCGATTGGCTACGCGCGCCCGAAGAGTCCGACCTGACAGCCAGCACCATGCCGGTCGTGACAGGCTTCCTCGACGCTATCAGCGCATCCAAGCGCCCGCGGAGGCCCTGATGGCCTTCGGAAATGCGCCTGACGAGCAGGTCATACGGTTCCCACAACATGGGCCAGCGCCGCCACTGGCGGCTGTGCCCGCAATGCGTTTCGCACCCAGAAAGCGGCCTCGGTGATGCGACGCGTACTAACGAACAGGGAATCCGCCCGAACGATAGGACTTCTATGCAACGGAATGGCGGCCCTTCTTGTCCGGTCCACGCGGGTTCTGCTCATGTCGGCGATATTATGCGCGCTGATCGGCTGCGCGACCCGAGGGGAATATGCCTTTCATCCTCTGGCCCTTGCCGCCAGCGATGCCAGCCAAGTGGATATGCTGGTCGCGACGACGCGCAAGCAGTCTGAAAATCTCGGCCAGCTCTATACTGGCGGCCGCGGAGCCGCGATATCGCTCAACAGGATAGTCGTCTCCATTCCTCCGGATCGGAACCCCACGATTGGAAAGGTCCAGTGGCCTTTGTTCATCAAACCCGATCCGGAAAAGGATTTTGCTGTACGCGGTAAGCTGAGAAGCAGGTCTGCTGGGGAGGAGTTCAGCCCATCGAGCAGCCCGACGTTTCGTCTGCTCGACTCGACAATGGACGGGAAGGCGGCAATATTCCTGTAGGTGGGAGAGGATGTATGCGAGATTTGCCACGCGACATAGATGCCGACGTTGTGATTGAAATCAGTCGTCTTCTCGATGACGCCGCGCACACCGTGGCTGTAGCGATCCACGGTCTTGTCAAACATATCCGGGACGCAACACAAACGCGACTTTCCGATCAGGCGATCGAAGAATTGATTGTTGAAATGGCCTCGACGCGTGGTTTGTCCATGATCTTCGAGAAGCCGGCGGCCTGAGCCTCGCTTCCAGGGTTCAACATCGACCCATTGCAGACGCCTTAGTCGCCGACGCGCATCAAGATTAGCGTGGGGTTCGGCCATTGGCGGCATCGAATTTACCGAAGACGGGGGTGTGAAAATCAAGGGATTCGTGACCTTCACGTGGATGCTTTGCAGTTAAATTGATAATCGGAGCTACCACATTCTCGCAATTAGCTGCCAAACCTAACCGAAACGATCGCCTTCTCACGATTTGCTGCCAAGCGACAGGCGAGGGTCGAATTCGTGAATGATGGCGACCTCGGCGTCGTCGATCTCGTCGCCCGGTAGGACGCGTAATCGCGGGCCGATTGACAGGGTGTCGCAGGAAGTGGTCGGATTCGGGGTGGTCTGACTGCCGTCCATGACGCATTCTGGCCGGCCATTACGGTGTCAGCGCCGCCCTGAAGAAGCGCTTCACTCCCCATTAATCGCGCTGCTCCGCGAGCCAGAATTCGACCGTATCGTCGACGCTGTTGATGGCGGATCGGCTGCCGCGATCCTGAAAGATCTGTGTAGCTTCGGCCTCGCCCAAAACCCAACTGCGAACCTTCGGTACACGGGGCCTGCTTACAGGAGCGACGACGTAATAACCATCCGGTGTTGGCACAAAGGCTTTGATGGCAACGACGACCCTTCCTGAAGCGAGAGCATCGGCCACCGAAACATCCCGCACGACTGCCAGACCTTGGCTCGACGTCGCTGCCTGTATCAGTAGCGCGTCGTCCGCATACGTAGCCGAGTGTGTCTCTCGACACCGGCCGCCTCGTGACCCGGCCCGATCATAGTTCGACACCCCTTTGGGACGGGAAGGTCCTGCTGGCCCATGACGGAAGTATTCTGGCCAATCCGGGGACAGGAACCTTGCAGGGTGCCGTTGCCAGTCCCTGATCGAGAGGATTCGTGATGCAATATCGAAATTGCATGAGACGAGCAGGCGATACCAGTTTCACTCCTTCGCAAGTGGCGCGCACATGACAGTTCTGGTCCTCCTCAATGCAAGCGCCGGCACAATCCAGCGCGCTGACTACGATGTCGAAGCATTCGTCCGAAGCGGGCTTCAGGCGCGCGGATTGGAAGCCGAGGTGCGAATGGCGGGCGGGAGCCAGATCGCGGAGATGGCCCACAGCTTCGTCTGGGCGAAATCACCCGGCGACAAACCAAGGACGCTTGTGATCGGCGGCGGCGATGGCACCCTCGGTTGCGCGGCTTCGGCGGTCGCGGGAACGGATGTCGTCCTGGGCGTTCTTCCGCTCGGTACCCTCAATCATTTCGCCAGGGATCTTGGTTTGTCGAATGATCTGGGGGCGGCCATGGATACAATCACCGCGGACCATGTGAAACAGATCGACGTTGCGGAGGTGAACGGCCGGGTCTTCCTCAACAACTCATCCATCGGCATCTATCCGTTTCTTGTCGCCGAACGGACCGCCGAGCAGAAGCGGCTGGGGGTCGGAAAGCTTGCCGCGCTCGGCCCGGCGCTTATCCGCACGCTCAAGGTTTCATCGTGGAAGAGGGTCAGGATTTCTATCGGCAACGAGCGAAGCCAGAAGACGCTTTGTGTGTTCGTTGGCAACAATTTCTACGATCTGCGCGAGCTCGGCCACCGCGGCAGTCTTACGTCCGGTGAGCTGTGCGCCTACGTCGTGAAGGCGCAGTCCTGGCTGGGGCTCGCGCTGCTGCCGTTCAAGGCCGCGCTCGGGCTGATCGACCCAGTCCGCGATGTCGAACTCTTCCGGGTTCAAAGTCTGGAGGTCAAAGCGCGCCGACGACACCTGCGCATTGCGATGGACGGCGAGACCGTCGAGGCAATACCACCGTTGCATTATCGGATACGGCCGCGGTCATTGCGCGTTCTCGCGCCGCCATGAAAAACGCCGCACCTCTTTGACGAATTGAAGCGTGCCGACAGCCGCCCTCCTGTCCTGAAAATCGAGCCTGGAGCCAATTCGGACTTTAATCTGATGGAACATAGCAACCCAAAAATGATGCGGCATCTGGGGTTAGGCTTGCTGGCGACAGCCCTGCTAGTGGCATTGATCACATCGGAGCGGATCCAGACGTGGGCGGGCAGGGGCACCGTCTCACTCGGCGTCGACAAGCTGCAATCTCGTCGCGATGTACTTAGCCCACTTGCGCCAACGCGGACAGATGAACATTGACCCGCCAAGCGCCGTTCTCGGTCGACGTAGGCGCGGGACCGGCACCCCGACAGCGACCACACCCATTTCAATGAAGGCGATTGGTGGGGTCTCGGATCGGTCACCCGATCTCCGTTCCCGGGTTTGCTTCATCCAGATGTGCAAGTGGTTCGCGTTCATGTCGTGACGCCGCGCGACAACCGCCACCGGATCACCGGACTCCTGCACCTCGCGCATGATCGCCAGCTTCTGCTCGACCGTCCAGGAGCGGCGCGTCCGCTGTCGGCCCGCATCCGTCGGCAGCGGCAGAGCCGCCGGCGTGCTCGCTCAATCACAGGAATGTGAACGAGGCGCGCATGTGTATGGCAGAATACTCGGTTGCCGAAGTCCTGCGGCTCAGCGCCGTCGGCATCAGCGGAGGGACTGCGACGAAATGAATGAGCCGGTTACGCCAAAGTTACATGGAAGGAGACACCCTGATTTTGCTCCATGTAACTGATTGAAAAATATGGTGGGGCGATACCAAGGTTCGAACTTGTGACCCCTACAATGTCAAACACTCAAGACGGGCCTTCAGGACATCAACGGCGGCGGCCACGGGGAGTGTACCCATCATCGCTTGCGCGTTTTCTTTCGTGTCGACACGGGCTCGGAAACAGCAAGATTGTCACCGGATGTATCGTGATGTTTCGCCTGTTCAGGTTGAGGCCTCCGTCCATTCAGGATCAGATCAAGTTCATTCTTTCGTGCTCTGGATAGACCTGCTTCGTCCGCGAACAGTGGCCAGCGATCGACCGCAGATCGGATGCGTTCAATCACGTTCAAAGCTTCCTGCTCGGAAATGGAAGCGCCATTAGCAACGGCAAGCAAATGCTGCCGCCCTGGATTCAATCCCTCCCCTGCAATCGATGCGCTATGCTGTCCTCCCGGGCCTGCCGAGAAGGTCAGATCGTACGCCGGAGAGAGTTTCCACCGCCCATCCGATCCCATCAGGAAAGAATGGTTCTTCGAATGGTCATCTCGGTTCCGTGCATACACATTGAAAACCATGTGACCGAACATGCGGAGGACCTCCGCGCTGTCTCTAGTCATCATGTACGTCAGTTTGTGAAGCGAACCGTAGTCAAGTGATGCCTGTCGATGGTCGGCATAAAGAAGACCGCTCGCAGTATGCATATGTAGTCGTCCATGCGATGTGCGGTCAAATCGCTTGGTCGCGAAAAGACGATTTCCTTTTTTTGTCTGCAGCACCCGCGTATCAGCCATCTCCAACCCGGCGGCACGGGCCATGAGCGCATAAGCTTGCTCCTCGACACCGATATCTATTGGGTCGTCGGAGCTACGCGATTTGACCATCCAGCGTTCGAGACCAAGCTTCAATTGATGGCCGTAATCGATCACAAAGGTATTCTGATCCGGGTTCAAGCCGATCATGATCTTGGGACGCGCGCCTGCGGAGCCGCCCTGAGCTCCCTGCAGTGCGTCAATCTCGGCAGTGTCCATCTCCTTTTGCACAAGCTCAACCTGCTCAACGAACCAGTCCAAGTCGCCTGCACCATGCTTGTCATCGGGAAGTTCAGGAACGAAAGCCAATGCTCCCATTCCGGAAGTTCCCACAGCAGAAAGGCGGTCCAAAGCCGTAAGCGTATGGTAGTCCACCCCCGCTTTTTGAAGGCAGCGATCCAGCAATAGGCGTCCCCATCCATCTGGAAGGCTGTCGTTAAAGAGCCCATGCAGCCCATTGAACGGTTCATGCTGAGCTGGAAGAAGACCTCCCTTCAATCCGAGATGGAACGGTGAAATTAGCAGTGGTGCGGTTATGAATTCGGCTGCGTACTCAAAGTAAGCTCGGCGTTCCTCGGAACTCCAGGCAAGCGTTCCCAGATCTCGTTGGGAACCCTCGAGATCGAGAATCACCTTCACTTTTCTGATTGGCCTGAACTTCATTTCTTGCGGACTCTCATCCTAGCCGGATGCCCGACGACATCTTCAAGTGTCTTTGGAGGTCGTGAAGGAAACAAGCTTTCAAATTCAGCTTCTGCCTCCAAAGCGAATGCGAGCTTTACGACAGCTTCAAAGGATGCCCTGCCGGTCTCTTCAAAAACTCGCAGGGAGCCGTAGGAAACTCCAGCCTTGGAAGCCAGCTCTCGTTGGGTAAAATTGGCATCAATCCGTCGTCGCTTCATCCGTGTTGCGACACCTTCAATGATTTCCTTCGGCGATGTCATTTTAAATGTTATCATGATAGCACTTATATCCATAATGCTAATTTAAGTGCAATAATAATAGCAATTATCAAAGATGTCAAGTTTGCTCGTCCCGATCCCGTCCGGAGGTTTGGAAATACGCGGCTCAGTCGCCGTCCAAACCGAGGAGGGGCTGAGCTATGGCGATGTCCGAAAACGAACCGAAAGGCAGCATTTCCTGCTGTCGCCGGGATGCCGACACTCACCGTCATGGACTTGGCGAAGGTCCGGGAGGAGACGGCGTACAAATGGTTCAAGCGCATGTGCTGGCCGGAGACCGACGGCGAGCGGTACTGTCCGCAATGCGGGACCCCCTGCGCTGCCACTTGATGAGCCACGGCCGTTACAGGTGCTCCGACTCGGCCTCGATACGCGTGAAAATGCCGTCACGATCTGAAAGCGCGAAGGCCAACCAGACGAGCCTCACGATTTCAGGTCGCCTGCCCTGCGCCGCTGGCGCCAGGGACTCCGAGAGCATCGATCTGGTACACATGCTACTAGCCCGCTTGATGCACGGCGATCGGCTTTCGGCGGCCTGCATGGCGAGCTGGCCGCCCTCGGAGTGCATTTTGACAAGCCTCGTCGGGCGCCGGCGATGATCCGTCGTGATGGAAGGCGGGGGTTTGCGGGTTGAGGTCGGCGGGTTTGTTTCGGGACGTCTGCGCCCCGTCGGCTATGTCGCGAGTTGCGGGATGCGGCTGAGGACGATGCGCAGAATACGCTGGTCGGGGCAGGATGTCGGCAGGTGCAGACGGATCTGGGTTTTCATCTCGACCAC
>NZ_JBHLYT010000096.1:0-2417 GCF_042431665.1 Mesorhizobium kowhaii | reverse complement strand
AATCCATGCCCTTCAATTGCCGAGCAGTTCGAGATCCTTGCCGCCTGATCATTGGCGCGAAAGCGTCGCGTCGTGACCGAAATCACGATTTGCGACAGAACCACAGAAAGGAGGGGAGAGGGGATCTCAGACATGATCGATGAATGGATAGGACGTGGCGGTCGGGGCATACCGATATGGTAGCGTCTTGAGGTCTGCCGGCCCCCAATCGGGCGTGTCGATGATGACGATCTCTGCTGCCAGAGGCTCATAGACCGCCCGGAAGTGGGTCTTCGAGCGGAGCACGATGATGGCGAAGTCCTGCGCCCGCATGCCAAACTGTATGAACGGGTCCTCATCGATCGCGGTGGTGCACGTCGAGGTGACACTCACGATGATGCCCCCGATGTCAAGCACCGCAGTCAGACCAAGGTCAACTTTCGCGCCGAGACCCATCGGGCCGGTGACCCTATAGCGTTTTTCGCCTGCTTGCAGAATCCTCGCGTCGACCGGCACTGGTCCTCCTGACCTTGGCGATGAGCGACCACCGATCTCCAGTTGGATTGTCGCTCCTTCGCCTGCCTTGCACGCGGCAGCTGCGCTGACAGGGTCCCAAAGGAAGGGGACTGCGACGTTCGTGGCACCCTGGCGGATCAATTCCTGCAGGACGTAGGTCGAATCGTTCATACGATCAGCATGCTCGAGTAGTACAATTGGCGCCTTTGCCGATTTCGCTCGCTGAAGACCGTAGGCCACGCCCTCCTCGAGCCCTTTCACCAGTCCGGTCACTTGAAGTTCGCGACCCGCACCGCGGATTGAATTGCTTAGGTCATTTGCCGTTTGTTCGGCAAGGCCGCGGTCGCGGTCCGCCACGACAACAACGGAGAAACCGCAGTTTGGGACGTCTGCATAGGAGAAACCCGCAAACACGGAGATATCCAGGAGTCCCGGAGTAGTTTTGGGAAGTTCGATAGAGCGCGCTACGAAACTCGCGAGAGGATGTAAAGTCGTGGCGCTGAAGATGCTCGGAACCATGACACCTGGTCGGGCAATTGCCGTCACGGGACTGATCTCTCCCCGCAACGTTCTGATGAGGCATTCCGCCGCTCGCTTGCCGGTGTCCCCCATGTCGATGTGGGGAGAATAGTGATAGCCGAAGGTGGCTGTCGCATCGGAGATCGTGGATGCATCAAGATTGCCGTGGTAGTCGAGCGCGAGCATGACCGGGATATCCGGTCCGACCGCTTCGCGTACGAGGCGCACCATGTCGCCGTCGGGGTCGGGGCGCGTCGGCGTCGTACATGCCCCATGAAGATCGAGGAGTACGCCGTCGAGCGATCCGCGCTGCGCCATCAACCCGTCGAAAATAACTTGGCAATAGTAGTCGAACGCATCATCAGCGGCGGCGCAGGTCCTATGGTCGCCTGCCGTCCAGACGATCGGCACCATTTCAATGCCTTCGCGCTCACAGATGTCAATAAAGCCGCCGAGGACAGTTTCTGTTCCCCGGTGATTGTCCACCATCTCGCTTCCTCGAGACTCGTTGCGCTTGAAATCCTCCAGGGTCACTACGTTCGGCAGGAAACTGACCGATTCCAGGATGAATCCAGCGATGGCTACTTTCATATCAAAATCCTCATTTCTTTTCGGTAAACAAGGCAATGTCTCGTGGATCGAGAATGTCCCGCAGACAGTCGATCTATGGCGATTTATACAAAGTGACGTTTGAAACGGGCTTTTTGGCCAGCAAGCGCGATGCTGTCCTGGATTTCCAAGACGACCGTTTCAAGTTCCAATTCCTCCCACGTAACCACCAAGCCTTAGCGATGGCGGGTTCCGCACGGTAAACATGCTTCGGCTTGGTTTGCAACAAGTGTTTCGCATTTGCGTCATAATGACCGTATGGATCACACAAAATCGTCAAGAAGGGGGAGCGAGCCACTGTGGCCCTCGGTAGCGGTCGCACCGAAAGTTGGCCCACCGCTTGTCAGCGAGAAGCTTTGAGCGCACTGACTGCACGCCGCACTGATAACGGTGGCAATTAGCGCCCCTGAAAGAGGGCAGGACGTTTGTCGAGGAAGGCTTCGACCGCTTCAGCGTGGTCCTGCGTATTGTGGCACATGCCCTGAAACACTGCGCAGAGGTCGAGGAAATCAGGCAGGTCCAATCGCCGTGCTGCCTTCAGCAGCCGTTTTGCGAGACGAAGTGCTTGAGGAGGTTTTCCTGCAATGCTTGCAGCAAGTTGCAGGGCTTGCGACTGCAATTCGGACGCTGTCGCGATCTCAAGGACGATTCCCAGTCGTAGAGCTTCCTCGGCGCGCACCAAACGCCCGGTGAAGATCAACTCCGCCGCCCTTTGGGGACCGAGCAGATCCTGCAGGAACCAGGCACCGCCATCTCCCGGTACGATGCCAAGATTGATGAACGTGGAGCCGAAT
>NZ_JBHLYT010000095.1:0-700 GCF_042431665.1 Mesorhizobium kowhaii | reverse complement strand
GAAAGCCGGATGCGGGAAATCCGCACGTCCGGTTTGATGAGCGGGGAAGGGAGACGGAGCGAGGCCAACACGGCCCAAGCCACCGCGCCCCTCCTCGACTCTACGGGGGGTTGGCGGATGTGGTGCAAGCCATTGAAATGACGTAGGATTTGGTTGCTTAAGCCGATCCGAACCATTTCCCGGAGACCACACCCGCCATGAATGATCTTACGCCGCCGCTGAGCGGTTTGTCATCAGTCGGCGGCAAGTCCGTCGTCGCCCGTTTTGACGGCGGCATGTTGTCCTCGAACAGTGGTGTTCTGGCTCTGGCCGAGGTGGAAAAGCGGCTGCGTGTGGCCGACCGTGTGGCGCGTTGCATCGACGATCCGCGCCGCCCGGACCAGATCATCCACAGCCTGGCGGACATGATCGGCTTTCGCATGAAGATGATCGCCGCCGGTTATGAGGATGGCAACGACGCCAACCGGCTGCGCTGCGATCCGGTCTTCAAGATGGCCCAGGATGCGCTGCCTTCGGGTCGGGATCTGGCCTCGCAATCGACGATGTGCCGGCTGGAGAACCTGCCCGGCGTGCGGGAACTGATCGTTATGGGCCGTGCGATGGTCGACCTCTATTGCGCTTCCTTCCGCCAGGTTCCGAAGCGGATCGTGCTCGACATTGACGACACTTTTGACGCCGTGCATGGCGGCCAGCAGCTCCG
>NZ_JBHLYT010000094.1:0-4885 GCF_042431665.1 Mesorhizobium kowhaii | reverse complement strand
CGACATCCGCCGCAAATCGAAATCTCCATAGCCATCGACTGTGGCCCGCGGGTTCCTTCCTCGGGGACTTTCGTACGCCTGCCGGCGCCCGAAACTCTTCACGGGAGCGGAATGGCAGCTTTCAGTACGGTTGGGCCACAAAGCCGACCTTGCTCTATAAGACCCCAGCGGAGAAGTTCGCTGAGTGTGTTGCAGCGATCGGTTGAACCCGCCACCCATTGCGGTCGTTCAGTTGCGAGCGTCGCATGACGCGATCTGACCCCAAGCGGCTGTTCGCTCGCCGTCGTCTGAACGACGCCCGTGACCCCCAAGCGGACCTTTAGCAATGACGCTTAGTTCCGCCGGCTGCGCCTCTGGGAACTTCCAAGTGCCGCCCAGAACCTCAGCGCGTGGCCGATAGAGCCGCACCATGTAGTTCCAGCCGGCCACCATCGGCAGGCAATTGGCAACCTTGCCATCCTCCTCCTGACGACTCAGAATCGATGATGCACCATTACAGTCCGGGACTGCACACCTAGTACGGTCAAGTCATCGGTGCCGCGCCGCGCCGCTCGAGCGCGGTCTTGCGGATGATTTCCGCGATCTCCGGGCTGCTGCTGCACAGCATCTGGAAATCCACCGCGTGCAGCGATAGGAGTGAGACCCCCGTTGCGGCGCTGACGGTCGCCGAACGCGGTTCGCCGCTGATCAGCGCCATCTCGCCGAAGAAGGCGCCAGGGCCAAGCTCCACCGGGTTCGGCGTCGCGACGCTGACGCGCCCCTCAACGACGAAGAACATCCGATCACCGGGCTCGCCAATGCGGCAGATCACGGCGCCCGCCGGCACCATGCGAGGTCTCAACGCGCGCACGATCTCGACCAGCACGGCCGGGCCGAGCTTCTGAAACAACGGCACGGTGGCGACCAATTGCCAATTGCGGACGAAATCCCCGCGACGGACTTCTTGATAAAAGCCGGTGGCAAGAATGCCGGCCCAGAGCCCGAAGATGCCGATGCCACTCATCATGACCATCCCGGCAAGGACGCGGCCGGCGAAGCTTTGCGGAATAGCGTCGCCATAGCCGGTGGTGGACAGCGTGACCACCGCCCACCACATTGCCTGGGGGATGCTGCCGAACTTTTCCGGTTGGATGTCGCGCTCGGTGACATAGGCGGCCAGCGCGACAGCGAACAGAACGACGCCGAAGAGCGTGGTGACGCCGATCAGGTTGCGCGCTTCGTTGGCCAGGACCCTGCCCAGCACCGGGAAGAAAGTCGAGTCGCGTAGCGGTTTCAGCAGCCAGACAGCACAGTAGAGGCTCCGGTCGGGCGTGCCGACAAGCAGAAATGCGGCGAGTGGAACCAAAACCGCGAGCACATCAATGGCGATTGCCGGCGTCCTGGCCCGAACGTCTCCCGCCCGGCGCTTGAGCAGCGTCGCGGCCAGTTGCAGGAGATAGGCGCCCCAAATGACTGCGAGCACGGCAGCCAGAGCCAGTCTGCTTCGTCCGGACATGTCCGGTATCGTGAGCGCAGCCACCGCCAAAAGCCCAGGCGCAGCCAGAACCGCGTTGAGCGGGGCGTAAATTCTTAAGAAAGGCAGTACCGACATTCTGTGCCCGCGAGCGGCTACTGCCCTCCAGAATAGATGCCTTCAAGGCAAGCGCAATGGTGCTTACTGTCGCTGCGATGTGCTTCACCACAGGTGAACTCAGATGTCCGGGATTGCTTCGTGACTGGACGTGCGCAGACAGGCCACAACCGACGAGAATGACCCGATCCGGACAATTGTAATAGGTTCGCGAAGGTCAGCTTCGGAGAACAGGCGACATGGGATCGCGACGGAAAAACTGAAATATTGGACCGTTTTCACTCGAGCCCGATCCACACAAAGCCGTCCTGCTTTCGGCAGGGGTATACGATCAGCTTTGCGCGGTTTTTCGAAATGTCACCCGCGAATTCATAGCCCGGCGCAGTACCATCCTGCTGCAGCTGCGCCCACCCCCTGATTTCGCCAGTAGACAGGTCGAAACAACTCTGATGCCAGCGGCAGACCAAGCCAAGATCTGCGGTGATTGTGCTCTCCGTGTGTGGGAGCTTCAGCTTTTCGGCCTGAGCGGAACTTCGGCGCTCGTAGAGCGGCAGATGAAGATGCGGGCAGGCATTGTTGAAGGCGCAATAGCTGTCGGATCCGCGAACGACGACGACGTCGTAATCTTCAAAATCGAGAATCCGGCGTTCGTGGGGCTCAAGCTCGTCTTCGGCAAAAGCGCGAACCCACCTCCTGCCGCCTTGACGGATGGTTTCGCGAAGCCCCTTGGCATTCAGATCGGCGTCAATTTCGGGCTCCAGCCTGACTATTTCGAACAGGCTTGTACGCTCGGCGGTACCGCGAAGGCGTACCCTGACGAAGTCGCCGATTTCCACCTTGCCGGCGATCTGGTCGCGGAGGGCCTCGGATATCAGCAATCGCGTACCGGCATCTTTATTGGCGGCCTCGACCCGGCTGGCCAGATTTACAACGTCGCCGATGGCCGTGAGACGTTCGTATCCAGCAAAACCCAATGTGCCGATGACGGCTTCGCCATAGTTGAGGCCGATACGAATATCGAAATCGATGCCATACATCGAGGCAAAGAACGGCTTTAGACGATCGACTGTGGCGAGGGTCTGAAGTGCGGCGTTCACGGCGCGAAGCGGAGCATCGGGCTGGTCGTCGATACCGAATATTGCCATGAGCCCATCGCCGATCAGTTTGTCGATGAAACCGCCATTCTGCTCGATGATGTCGCCGACCTGGGCGAAGTAGCGATTGAGCAGATACATCACGTCGTAGGGCGAAAGCCGCTCCGACAGCGCTGTGAAATCTACAATGTCGCTGAAGAAGACCGCAACATGCCTTGCTTCGCCGCAACGCGTCGCGGCAGAAGCGCCAAGCTGGCTGGTGATCATCATGTCGGTTTCGTCCAGCACCAGGCGTCGGACGCGAAGCTCGCCTTCCGGCCTGAGCTGACAGGCCAGCCGAACCTCATCGGCCAATCTCAACCGGTCCGCCATCAGGGTTTCGTCCGGATTCCGGTCCGGGCAAGCCTCAAGGCCATCGAGAACCCAAACGCGGCATGTCGAGCATTTCGCCCTGCCGCCGCATGCGTGGGCAAATGGCACGCCCGATCTGAGAGCCGCCTCTAGCAAGGTCTCATCGGCGGCCACGTCGAAATCCACTCTGTCGGGTAAAGCGGTTACTTTGGTCATATCACCGAACACAGGTCCGTCGCGTCAACTGGCTTGCCAGTGTAGCACCAATCGGCTCAGGCAATAGAATCGTGCAAAATTCGGGCACCGACGAAGCCGAAATGGTTTCGTTGCGGGGACCGGACAATGACCCCGGCGTTCATCTTCGTCGACAGCCGCCGCATGCAACCTCTGCCGGCTTGGCACCGGCGGAAAAGGAAACAATCCCCGGCTCTTAAGTTACCACCGAAAGGCTCGCCGATGTCGGCTGCAACACGCCGGGGAACGGCCCGATCCTGGCCGGGCGATGCCCGGACTGGAAGAGGTTGCTGTGGAGGTTGGCGATCCACTGCTTGCCTTCGGTCGTCAGCTCCAGATAGCGGATCGCGTCGCCGATATACGGCTCGACCTGCAGCGTGAAGAAATCGGTGAAGATGGCACCGAGATCGGCGGCGGTCTTGCAGCCGAGCTTTTCCACCATCCCGATCTCAGAGAACTCGGCAAACAGCGCCGGCAGCTTGCGGTGGTAGAAGGGATCAGCGAGCTGGCCGATCAGGTCCGCTGCCCTGACCAGCGCCGGCTCGGTGTTGGTGACCTGGTACGCAGGATCGTTCGGTACCGGAAAGCGCGTCATCTCGATCGCCTCGACAATGCGCTCCTCGTTGATGAACTTCGAGGAAGCAAAACGTTGGCGCGCATAGATCTTGGCGCGCTCGATATGATAGGGCGCAAGCACCGCGTCGGAGGCGCCGCGCGGTGGCGTATAGCGGTCGCCGGCCTCGTTAATGACGAAGCTGTCCTCGGTGTCGCCCTGGCACACGCCGTGCACCATGCCAATGTCGTGGACAAGCAGCGCGCAGGTATAATGCAGCCAGTCATCGGGGGTCAGGGATTCCGAAAGCAGCCGGCCGCGGATGATCTGCTGGCCAGCGAGCGTAACCATCAGCGTGTGCTCGATGTTGTGATAGAGGGCGTTCGAATTGCCGATGCGCTCCAGGACAAGGCGGGCCGCCCCGCCTATGTAGCTCGCATATTCCGGATTGCGATGCGAGAAATACTGGAGATAGAGTTCTGACAGATAGTCGCCGAGCCGGTCGGCCATGATGGAGATTGGATTGAGCATGACAATCGTTCCTGACCGCTTTGAAGCACGACAAGTCGCGCCGCGCGGCGGCCATCCTAGCACGGTTCCAGCGTGGATTTTATCTTAGGACCAAGGCCCCAAGGCAGCGGCGACTACCGAATGTTGTTGCGGTCGCCATCGCCACTCACGAGCCCGTGGCAGCTGTCGGTGCTATGCCGCTGAGGGCGCGCATAGGAGACCTTCCGCCGGCTTCGTCTGAATGTCGTTTAGTGGCGCGACCACGACCTCCAGCGTGGTCAACTGCAATGTCTGCTTCCAGGCGGAGGCAAAGTTCGCCCCTATGGCCGCTATCAGGCGCAGTGCCGACGTCCAGATGGCGAACCGCCGGACCGGCCGAGAAATCCCGGCGGCGCGCTTGAGATCACCTGCGCGCGGCTCTACTAGTCCGAAAACCTCACGCTCACGCCGCGCTGCCGAAAATAAGCCAGCATCAACTTGCGGCCCGAGCGGTTGTTCTGCGCCAACTTGGTCGGATCGAACACCGCCTGTTTTATCCCTTCTCGTCTCAGCGCCGCCTTAAGCGTCGCGATA
>NZ_JBHLYT010000093.1:0-5022 GCF_042431665.1 Mesorhizobium kowhaii | reverse complement strand
CCGCCGCAAATCGAAATCTCCATAGCCATCGACTGTGGCCCGCGGGTTCCTTCCTCGGGGACTTTCGTACGCCTGCCGGCGCCCGAAACTCTTCACGGAAGCGGTCCGTCAGCTTTCGGGATAATCGCCTCGACAAGCCGCCATGCGGCCGGTCCCGAACACGACCCGTTGACAAGTCGGTGCCTTCGCCAGCGATGCAACGATCGCCTCAGCCGTCGACGTCGTCTTCGCGTCGTGGATGACTGCTCCCTCGCGATCGAGAACGCACACATGCGTCTCTTCCATCGAGATGTACAAGTCTGCAAAATATTCCACGGTTGGTCCTCTTCAAATGACGGAGCCAATCCTAACTGTCTCCGACAAGAGCCGCTGCCCATTACTCGATGTTGAAAAAGTCCGACAAGCCGCATAGTCGGCACCTACAATAGAAACCTGCCCCACGGCAGCGCATCGTGTGGAATCAGGATTCACTTTTAGGGTCTTCGCGGAACGCCATTCTATGCAAATGCCACTGGCAGCCAGGACGCTGGACCGCGACGCCGCGAAATTCGAATCGCGAATGTGTTTGGCTCCTAGCCCACTATTTCTGGCGGAAGGCGGAGTGAAACGACACAAGCAGTGGGCCAAGAACATAGTCCAGTGCGGTGCGCTCCTCAGTGACGATCATGACCGACGCTGGCATGCCCGGATAAAGTGTGATCTGTGGGACCGCCGCCAACTCCGCCGGATCGACCACTATGTCGGCAACGTAGTAGGGGAACCCGGTTTTGCTGTCAGTAATGCGATCCGCCGAAATGCGGGTGATGCGTCCGTGAATTGTGGGTATCGAGCGCTGCTTGTATGACGTGAAGCGAACCTCGGCTGCCATGTCGGGTCGCAGGTTAGAGATATCCTCGACGTGAATCTGCGCCTGAACAATCAGGGAATTCTGCGCCGGCACGATATCGAGAATTGTCTGGCCCGGCGTGACGACCGCCCCGGTCGAGAAAACGCTGAGATCCATCACTTGACCGTCATAGGGCGAACGAACCTCGGCACGGTCCACCGCGGCCTGGGCCGCAAACATCTTTGGCACCAGGTCCGCCAGATTGGATTGGGTCTCGATCAGCATGGTCGAGAGCTTGGCCCTGCGCTCGTTGGTCAATTGCGCGATCTGGCTTTCCAGCTCGGCTTTCGTCTGGCGGCTTCCTGCGATCGCGCCCAGGCTCTCGTCGATCATGCCACGCAAATCCGAGGCCGATCTGTCCAGTTCCAGTACGCGGGTTCGTGTCGTCAACCCGGCCTTGAGGAGTTTCGACAAGCCGGCCCCCTCGTCGACGGTCGATTGCAGCTGGGCCCGAAACGATTCGACGCGGGCCTCTTTTCCCTGGATCTGTTCATCGAGCTCGGCAATCCGCCGCTGCAGGATCTGCGTGGCGCCGGCCATTGATGCGCGCTGGCTTTCCAGGTCGGCGACCTGGTTTGCCATTGCATCTTTGAGGTAGGCCTCATGCTCCTTGAGAATATCCTTCGGGAAGGCAACTGCCATGGTGCCGTCCAGCTCAGCCCGAATCCTGGCGTCGGTGGCCCGCAAGAGCGCATATTGTTGAGCGTAGAGATTGAACTCGGAGCGAATCCTGCTGTCGTCCAGCACCACCAGTATTTCACCTGATTTGACGATGTCGCCGTCCTTGACCCGTACTTCCTTTACCGTTCCGCCATCGAAGTGTTGAACGCTCTTTCGGTTCCCTTCGACCTTGACGATCGCGTCGGCCAGCACCGCCCCGTTCAGCGGCGCAAGGGCCGCCCAGCCGCCAAAGATGCCAAAAAACGCGACAATGATCAGCACGCCGATATAGACCGGGGCTCCAATGGAATCCGACGCCGGAATGCCGGCTTCGCTGGGCAGGCTGCGATAGGTGAGGGCTGTGTCGGTCAACGGTCTCTCCAGGTCATTGAGCAGCCACCGCGATCGAAGCTGAGCGTTGATTGAGAAGTGCCACGATCTCGTTTCTCATGCCGAAGGCTTCCACGCCGCCATCCCGCAACAGAAGGATCTTGTCGACATTTGCCAGCGTGCTCGGCCGATGCGACACGATGATCACCGTGCTGCCGCGGCGTTTGAGTTCGATGGCGCAATCGCTCAGCGCGCGGTCGCCATCGGCGTCGAGATTGGAGCTTGGCTCGTCGAGAACGATCAGGTTCGGCGTGCCGAAAACCGCTCGGGCAAGGGCGATGCGTTGCCGGTAGCCTCCCGACAGAACGGCACCGCCTTCGCCAATTTGCGTCTCATAGCCTTGCGGCAGGCGGATGATCATGTCGTGCACACCGGCCAATCGCGCGGCTTCGATCACCTCCTGGTCCACGTTGGTCTTGAAGCGTCCGATGTTGGCGGCGACGGTATCCGAGAAGAGCTCGATATCCTGCGGCAGGTAGCCGATATGGTCGCCGAGCGCGTCGCGCCCCCAGTGCGAGAGGTCGGCGCCGTCGAGCCTGACGGTGCCGCGGCTCGGTTGCATTATACCGGCGAGGTGACGGGCCAGTGTCGACTTGCCGGCACCCGAAGGGCCAACAATTCCCAGCGCCTCGCCCGCCTCCAGCTGGAACGATACCTCCCGAAGCAGGACTTTCTGGGGGTTTGGAATGGCATAGCTGACCTGCTCAACCGAGATTTTGCCGGTGGGCTTAGGCAGGTTGAACGATCTTTCGTTTTCCGCTTTGCCGTCGACCAGCTTGCGCACCCGCGCCAACGCGGCGCGCGCCAGGATCAGGCTGCGCCAGAGGCCGACGATCTGTTCGACGGGCTGCAGCCCTCTGCCCAGTAACAGGCTCGCCGCGAACATGGAACCGGCTGTGGTCTGTCGTTCGATGACCAGATAGGCACCGAGGCCCAGGATCAATGACTGCATGGTCAGGCGAAGAAACCTGATCGCCCCCGACATCAGAGCGGCGCGGTCGCTGGCTTCCGCCTGGCGCCGAAGGGCCAGGTTGCGGTCGCGTCCCCATCGGCGGAGCAAACCATCGACCATTCCCATGGCGCGAATGACTTCGGAGTTCCTCAGGCTCATCTCGGTGAAATTGTAGTTGGCCGTCGCGAGGTCGTTGGCCTGCTTCAGCGGCCAGCGCACCAGATATTCATTGATCACCGCCATGGCGACGAGCAGCAGCGATGAGCCCAGCGCAAAAAATCCCAGCCAGGGGTGCAGCAGGAAAATGATGCCGATATAGATGGGTGACCAAGGCAGGTCGAACAGCGCGTGAATACCGCTGCCTGTGATAACCTGCCGGAACGTGTCGAAGTCGCGTATCGGCTGGCTCTGCGATGCGCCTGATGATGAGGTCTCGACCGACGCGGCCACGATCCTTGCCGAAATCAGCCGATCGAGGCGCACGCTTGCGCGCGTAAGGATTCTGGCACGCATGAGATCGAGACCGGCAAGTGCCAGAAAGGCCGCCAAAAGCACGATGGTCAGCATCACCAGCGTGGTTTCGCTGCCGCTGGTCACGACCCGGTCGTAGATCTGAAGCATGTAAAGGGGGGAGGCGAGATAGAGGAGATTGATCGCCAGGCTGAACCCTGCCGCGATCATGAAATAATGGCGGCACGCCAAGAGGGCGTCCTTCACGATTTGGGATTTATTGTTGCTCAAAAACCTAGCGGAGAACCGCCCCCCTGTCCAACTGAACGCCCGGAACCGATACTACCTCTGATCGTTCGTCCCCGCCGGCATTCCTGGCGTAAACCTTAATGCGTAAGCTGAATCTGCAATCGGCGAGCTGCGAGGTGAGCCGTGCGTATCCGCAGGCTCACCTCTTCGGGTCAGAGCACGAAATCGCTCGCCGTAAGTCCAAGCCCGACACCTGTCAGGGTGATCTGCAGATCGGCTGTTGTGTTGCCGTTGACGTCGACATGGACAATGGTGTTGCCGCCGGCTTCCGACCACGTGATGGTGTTGGCGACGGTGGCTATATTCGACCCCCCGATCAGGAAAGCCTGATCACCGCCGCTACCCGTATTCGCGTCAATTGAGGATAGATCGATCTTGTCGACCCCGTGCACGAAGTCGGTGATGGTGTCGAAATTTCCGGCACCTGGCGCCGAATCCGTGACTGTTGGTCCGTAGTAGAATGTGTCGGATCCCGCCCCGCCGGTGAGCGTGTCGGGGCCTACGCCGCCGACGAGGCGGTCATTGCCATCTCCGCCGTTCAACGTGTCGCTGCCACCTTGGCCGAATAGCGTGTCATTGCCGGCCAGGCCGAAGATCGAGTCTGCTCCGCCATTGCCGTAGAGGATGTCGTCGCCGCCCACAGGGTTGCTGAGGTTATCCGTCGAGTTGCCATTGCTGCCGGTGAGGACCTGGAACGTCTCGCTATATTGATAGAGGGCTCCGCCTGGGTCGCCGACCTGGGTTGCCTGTACGGTGATGGAATACGCCTTGCTCGGCGAGAGGTCTGCCGAACTGAGCGTATTGCCGGCGATTGAAAACAGTCCCGAGTCCGATTGTGAGGTGATACTGTAGATGAAGCTGCCGGGATCCGGATCGGTCGCGGCCAGTGTTCCCGAGAACTGGAACGAGCCGAAACTGACATTGTCCGTCGTGGTGCTCGGCGTGAGCTGGATATCCGTCGGGGCAAACCGCGGCGGGGCATCGCTAGTGCCGAGGATGTCGATGTCGACCGAGGTGTGGGTGCCGTCGGCACTCATCACGTTGAAGCTCTCGGTGTAATGCTGGCCGGCGACAAACTCGTCGTGGGCCGAGGATGCGGTGTAAGTCCAGGCACCCGCCGAATTGATGGCGAAGGTGCCGTAGCTGCCGCCGGTTGCGGCCTGGGCGACGAAGGTCGCCGGGCTGTCGACATCGGAGATGGTCAGCGTGCCGCCGGTTGAGATGTCGGCCGCCGAATTGGTCTCGGTCAGGTTGACCGAGGCCGACGACAGCACCGCCGCGTCGTTGGCGCCATGGATGGTGATGTCGATCACCTTGGCCGTGCCATCGGCCGTCGTGACCGTCACCAGCTCGTGCAGCGTGCCGCCCGTGTTGA
>NZ_JBHLYT010000092.1:0-6722 GCF_042431665.1 Mesorhizobium kowhaii | reverse complement strand
GAGGATTTTGGAACCGGCGTGGTGCAGTATCCTCTCGTCTTCTGGAAGGTGGTTGCGGTCTCGGCGCGCGATACCAACGGTCGCCGGTCCCTACGCACCTACGGCTTCCGGCTTTCCCAGAAAGATGTCGTCGATCGGTTCGGAGTGGAATTCGCGCCCGGTGAATATGCACGCTATCAAGTCGCCCTGTCAGCCATCAGCCATGAGGCCGGCGTTATTTTTGACGATGTCCTCTTGCGCGCCGATACACACGCCGCGGCATAACATGACAGTCAGCGTCGCCGAGACGGCTCGCGGTCGCACGTTGCAGTGCGCTTCGGTCCAGAAGACCGAATGTCCTTTTCACAACCCATTGCTTACAAGCCGATATTTCGCATTTTTTAATTGTGTGCAAGGATTTGTGTAATGCAAGCTAGCCTCAGGCTTTGTCACGTTCGACCAGGCACGCACCATTGGGTTGAGATGATCGGTGCTCAAAGGTAATTGCTGAGGCGCATGGCGGCGCAGTCCACCCAATGCCGAGTACGGGCGTCGTGATCGAAGTCGGCCTCCCATCCAGGGGAAGACCGAACAAGACCACGATTTGGAAGGTGGTTATCCCCACGGTACAGGGATCGATAGGAGTTTGTTGGCGACTAGGTCGATGTCTGTGTACGGGTCAGACCCGTCGGCCGGATTGAATGATTCCCGAAGGTGCGTCGCACGCTGCGTAGCAGTCCCGATATTGCCCTTGGTATCATCGTAGACTGTGGCGCTGTTTTTCGCGTAGGTCGGGTAAAAGGCAGGCTTCTTCAGTTCGGCGTAAACCTCAGTTCGGTGTATGGGTGCCAGAACGCTTTTGAAATGGAGTAGCAGCCATAGCTCGAAATTCGGCACGGATGGGACGGCCGCGAAAGGGACACGGACGCCCGCCTCATTCTTATAGCTGTTGTTGAGCGCGGACGCCCGGTCCAAAGCATTGTTGTAGGTATGGTGATCGTCGCGATCGAAAACGGCATAGACTTCGTCGAACGCCCTCCCCTCGGCGAGGAATTTGTCTAGGGCATAATTCACTACGCTGAGAGGATCCGTCCCGTAATCTGACGGCAAGATTTGCACGCGTGCGCCGCTGAGACGCCGTTCGCGTCGTATCGCATTGAAATAGTTTCTCTCGGTCTTTTCGCCCTCGCAGACAATGAGAATGCGCGGCGAGCTCTTCTTGCGGCCCTGAGTGCGGCGGAGCGATGATTCAGAACGTGCTCGTCTCTCCATAGGCTAGTCCTGCAACGGTTCCAGGATCGGTATGCCACCGTAGCGTCCGCCCAGATAGCCCTTTTCTAGGGCCTCACCCTTCCGCGGCGAAAAGTCGAGGAGCGGGAAGAAATGTGAAGCCTGCCCCTGGTCCTTTTCCGCGAACCAGATCTGGTCTCTGCGCAGGTGTTTGCTGTCGAGGAGTGAGACATCGTGAGTGGTAAAGATCAGTTGGGCGCCATGCCGGTTCTGCTGAGGATCGTTAAACATTGCGACCAGTTGCTGCACCAACAACGGATGCAGGCTTCGGTCAAGTTCGTCGACCACCAGCAATCGACCGCGCTGAAGAATGTCGAGCACCGGTCCCGCCAGGCTGAAAATAATCTGAGTCCCGGATGACTCGTCCTGGAAGTCCAAGGGATAGGTCACACCGTTGGCCAAGTGACCCAGCTGCGGCATATTGAATTCCACCTCAGATGTTTCGTGCAGGCCGCTTGCCAGATTCACCTGCAATTGCTGCCCACGTCTCTTGTCAAAGGCCAAGCTGGAAACCCCGGTGTCAGCGGCAGAGAGTAACGACACCACGCGCCGCTGGCTCCCGGAATCCTGGACATAGTTGGCGGTGAAATCGGTCCCGATCGCGCCGCCTTGGAGGGAAACCGCCATATCGTCGACGAACTTCTGGTAGAGCGGGCGCAACTGTTCGTTGTTGAGATTAACCGCCGTGGTTAGGAAGAGCACTTCCTTGCGCGTGGCGCCCTCCCACACCTTTTTCTGGCCAAGGAAATAGTCACTGTAGGTGTACCTATATTTTCCCGTCTTCTCATCGCGCTTGCGATGAAACCAGACCTGCGGCTTGGCAGTCTCGTAGACTTGGAGCCATTCCTCAATGATCGCGCGACGTGTGAACTCGAAGCCGTACTGGTACCGCACCCCATCGATTAGGAACGTCATCTCCAACAGCGTCGGATAGCTCGCGGCCTCTGGACGCAGCGCGAACGGCGACAGATTGCTCTCTTGATCCGGCTGGACTTGGTTAGAGGTTGCGACCATGAGCTGCATGAATTGAAGAGCGCGCACCACATTGGTCTTGCCGCTAGCGTTGGCTCCGAAGATGGCAACCGCGTTTACCACGCGCTTGGCCTTTTCCAGTCCGGTCTCACGCGTATGGGTGGCCTGCATCGAAGTGTCGCTGCTCGCCGTCATGCGTAGAACAGCCTCGTCCCGGAACGAACGAAAGTTCTTTATCCGAAATTCCAACAACATAGCTACGACTTTCCTGTTTAAACGTGATTATCACGCAAAACGTGCAAAAAGTAAAGATATTTCGGTTATTTATCCGATATCGCGGCACTCTCCTTCCGCGCCGCGCATTCTGCCAACGCTCCCGTATGCTGCACGAAAGCCGGAGCACCTTCACCGGCACGACATCACATACAAAAAGCGCGGCGACCTCTTCGGCGATCGCAACGAATAGATTTGCGGCTTCTTTCTGACCGCACTATCGATCGGGATTCAGACGGCGTTTAAGCCGCTCTGAAGAGGTCATTTCCCGCGGGTACATCACGGGAGAGCATGATTAGCGCGTAGCCGTCGCGTTGCAGAAGCACATGCTCGTAAAGAGGCACAGGTCGACCCTTCGAACAGGGCGGCCTGCTGGATACGCTCAAGAAGGCTCTGACGGAGCGCGCGCTGAACGCGGAGATGGACCATCATCTGGCGAGCGGCGAAGACGCTGGCAATACGCGTAACGGCTATGGCCGCAAGACGGTGACGACCGAGACCGGCAAGCTGGATATCGATGTTCCGCGCGACCGCCAGTCGAGTTTCGATCCGCAGCTGATCGCCAAGTACCAGCGCCGTTTTCCCGGATTTGATGACAAGATCGTATCGATGTACGCGCGCGGCATGAGCACCCGGGAGATCACCGGGCACCTGCGCGATCTGTACGGCATCGAAGTGTCGGCGGACCTGATCTCAACGGTGACGGACGCCGTGCTCGACGAAGTCGCCACCTGGCAGCAAAGGCCGCTCGATCCGATTTACCCGCTGGTCTTCTTCGATGCGATCCGGGTCAAGATCCGCGATGAAGGGATGGTCCGCAACAAGGCCATCCATATCGCACTGGGCGTGCGCGCCGATGGTGCAAAGGAGGTGCTGGGCCTCTGGCTCGAGCAGAATGAAGGTGCCAAGTTCTGGCTGCGGGTGATGAACGAGCTCAAGAACCGTGGCACGGAGGATATCCTTCTGGCTGTTGTCGATGGCCCGAAAGGCTTCCCGGACGCGATCACCGCAGTGTTCCCGGAGGCGATCGTCCAGACGTGCATCGTCCACCTGCTGCGCAACTCGATGGACTTCGTGTCTTGGAAAGACCGCAAGAGCCTCGCCAGCGCACTCAAGGAAATCTACCGCGCCGTCGATGCCGATGCCGCCGAAAAGGCGCTGGCGGCGTTCGAGGCCGGCCCTTGGGGCCAGCGCTATCCCGCCATCGGCCAGAGCTGGCGGCGCGCCTGGGGCGAGGTCATTCCATTCTTCGCGTTCCCTGACGACGTCCGTCGGATCATTTACACCACGGATGAGATCGACAAGCGCTATTTTGTGACGAGCCCTGGAACCTCCCCGAGTATGTTCTTTGGTTCGACCGCATCGCTGGTGTTCTTCCGTCCCGACCGCCCCATTTCACAGCCGCCGCGCGCAGGGGCAGTCAAGGCTGGCCGCGTTTTACGCGGCCACCGCAAGGCTTGGGCCTTGATCGGCCCGAGCACGGCGGCATGCTCGATCGGATCGGAGGTGCAAAGCCCCGAGGGCTGGCGCAACTGGAAATACCCGACGCAGTCAGCTATTGTCTTCGTGCGCGGGCGACCTCGTGGCGAAGCGTGGTGCATCGGCTGAAAGCGCCGCCGGGCCGCCTTATTCGAGCCTTGCCGGACTGAGGCGCCCGCGCGCCTTTTCCTTTGGCAGGCGCGGGCGCCAAGCCTCAACGAAGTGTTCGTATCCTTTCTGGGCCTGCTCGGCGACGCGCATCTCCTGGTTCCGCAGCTCCTTGACATTGTAGGCATAGGTCGGTCCGAGGCTGTTGCCCTTCTTCTGCGGCTTGCCGGCCTGCAGTTCCATGCTGCGCATCTTGTGTGCAACCAGACTGGGTCGCGCCCAGAGGTAGTCCGCCTCCTTCGTCAACATATGCCAGACGAGCACCGTCAGCTTGCGCGCCACGGCGACGGCGGCAACCTGATGGCCGCGCCGGGCCCGGATGCGGACAAAGAACGCATGGAGCGGCCCCGGCGTCTTGGCGGCCGCCCAGGCGGCTTCCACCAGCATCGCGCGGGCATGGCTGCGTCCGACCTTGCTGATCCGCCCGTGATGGGCCGCGCCGAGCCCCGACTGGCGCACGCGTGGGTTCAGGCCGAAATAGCTCACCAGTTTTTGCGGGCTGGAAAAACGGCCGATGTCACCGACAGCCGCCACTAGCCCGCCGGCCACTGCGAGATTGACGCCAGTGATTGTGAGCAGCCGTTTGATCACCGCATCATCGAGCGCGCTCTCGGCAATCTCCCGGTCAAGTACGCGGAGATCGTCACCCAGCCTGTCCAGTTCCCGGATATGGCGCTCGATTGCGGCGCGCTCGTCATCTGGCACCGGCTGACGGGTGAGCCAGGCACGACCGAGGCGCCCGAACAGGTCGGCATGGGGGCACCGCGGAATCAGGTGGGCGTAGAGGATCGAATGTACCTCGTTCTTGATCCGGGCCCGATGCCGCACGACCTGGTAGCGCCGCGCGACCAGTCTGCGCATCCGCTCCGTGGCGGCATCCGGTGTCCAGATCTCCGGCAGGTAGCCGGCTGCGTACAAGCTGGCCAGCGTGCCGGCGTCGATCTTGTCGGTCTTCACATGAGCGTGCGCGATCGCTTTGACCTGCAGCGGGTTGGCGATCACCACCCGCTTCACGAATGGCGACAGCACCCGAGAGACCGCCATGCAGTTGCCAGTGGCCTCGATGACCACCTCGTCGTCGGCCAGAAGGGTTTTGCCGAAGCCTTCCAGCGCGGTTCGCGTCATATCGACCCGGCCCACATGCCGCAGTCGACCATCTTCCCAGATCACCACCTCGCCAAAGGTGCGGTGGGTGTCGATTCCAATTACACGTCGCATTCCTGCCTCCTCTCGATCAGTCAGAGGGGAGCGGCGGGCGACACGACAACTACGGATCCGCGCTCTCAGCGCAACCGGGCGAGTCGCAGAGGCGGCCATCTACTAACACGAGCTCGCAGCTCAACGTACAAGATCGGCCTGCCCGCACCTTCGTGCTCCCGGTGCCTCTGTCCCGGATGGTCGCACCATACGCCGCGATCACGAAAACCGCAGCCGGACATCGGCACCGCCATCTTCATACCGGTTACGAACTCAATAGAGGCGTTGAACTCGAAGCTCAGGCGGGCTGTCAGGGCCAGGGGCCACTTCCCAAGCGACGATGCGGCAACCAAGTTGCTCTACCTGATCTTGAACCGATCCGAGAAAGAGTGGAAAATGCCGCCACGTGAGTGGACAATGGCCAAGGCCCAGTTCGCCGTCATCTTCGGCGAGCGCTTCATCCGGGCCATGGCGGCGTAATGTTCAACCGCCCGCCCGCACACGAAATTCCTGACAGTCCCGACGAACATCATGCGGCTGTGGCAGAGCCGGACATGGGCGACCTTCACGGTCACCGTCACGCCGTTGATCAGGACGATCTCGTGGCTCCAGTCGAACTGGTAGGCCTCGCCCGGCGCGAAGAACAGCGGCACATAGGCGTCCGCCATCGCCGACCCCTGTGCCTTCGCCCAGTTCTTCGCGTATCGACGGACGGCGTCATAGCCTCCCTCGTAGCCGAGGCTGCAAAGCTCTTCGTAAATCCGGATCTGTGTCAGCTGCTCGCGCGCCGTCTTGCCACGGTTGCCATTCAAAAACCCGTCAAGCTGATCCTGCCACGGACCGATCTTGGGCTTGGGCTGCCGCTCGCGTTCGTAGGGGAACGATGTCTCATCGGACCTGAGTATCTTGCGGACTTGTTCCGCGACACATGCAGTTCGCGGCAAATCCGCTTGAGAGACCATCCCTGCACATGGAAGGCGCGCCGAACCCGGGCAATCGTATCCACCGACTTCATCCCCACACCATCCACTCGCCACGACGAGCTGATGGTCGCAAATCAAAGCCTTCACACTTGGGCGTCCAACCTATTCATACTGACCATTATGCATAAGAGCTCTATCACCCGCTGGATCCGGCGTTGCTGAATGCTCTCGAACGCGCATGATGGCATATCCGTTTTATATGGGACGCTTCAGCACATCGCAGCTAAACAAAGAAATGCCGTTTTGCCGGCCAGGAGACCCGGGAGACTCGGGGACGGTAGTCGGCCCGGCAGGAGCGGCTGGTGAGGCGATGGGCAAGGAGTTGAAAGCCGCGTAGCCAACGCTCAACGAGGCGCGCCCGACCGGCGACGGCCATGTGGA
>NZ_JBHLYT010000091.1:0-35190 GCF_042431665.1 Mesorhizobium kowhaii | reverse complement strand
GAGGAGCAGGGTGAGCCCGACGATCCACCCTCAGTGTCGGTCTCGTACCGGAGGAAACCGTCGTCCCGCAGTTCGAGCAGCCGGCAATTCTCCATCGCATAGCGTTTTGGCCCGCCATCAGGATATTCGATCATCCGGATCGGCATTCCTGGCAGGATCTTTGACCGCGATCCATTGATCGCCAGGAAGTTGACGGAAGAAAGAAGCTCGCCAGTGACCGCCTTCGGCTTCACCGCGACGATCGCGAAATCGAGATCCTCCGCCGAGAAGAAAAGCGCATCCGGATCGAACTCAAAAATAATGCCTCGAGTGACACCCGATGCCGTTTGATCGTGAAGAAAGTTGGCGCCTGTTCCTCGAACCGAGCCGGGATCCGGAAACACATGCCAGTTGGTCAGAAGAATGTTGGGTGAAATCATGAACCCGGTCGCAAACCCGACAGGATCGACCTTCGGATCGACGTTGATCACGATGCGCGCGACCGGCAGGCCAGCGGCTCGAGTAGCATCGTCCGGCGGCAAGGTGTACCAGTCAAGGGTGGGGCCGATCTTGCGCTCGACGAACACCGGAAGACGGCCTTGAGCCTTCAATTCGCTCGCCTGAACGAAGCTCGAACGGCGAGCGTCGTAGCGCGCCTGTTCCGATGGCGTCACTTGCGTCGTCGCAGGCGTCGGCGGCTGCGTTTTCCATCGCTTTGCCGCTGCAATCATTACCGCGAGGCGGCGCTCGTCGAATAAATTAGTCGCGGCCATGTAGGCTCTTCCTTCCAACGGCCTGAATAAGGACTGACGATGGACTTTGTTTGAGGATGGCGATTGAGAGATTCGACTTCATACGACAAACGCTCAAGCAGCGAAATGTTTAAGCGGCTAACAACTTTTCACACGAAGGCCTTTCGACCAGCGATGCTGCTCTGTCAATTTCTTAAAAAGTTCCAGCCTCCTCTTACATCACTATGCAATAAAGAGTAATGTGTGGTCAATGTAAAGAATAGAGTTCTCAACTAAGTTCCTCGCGCGGGATCGCTTTTTCGGCTGTCTTTTGGCAGCAGGAGCTTCGACGCCGGCCTCCGCATGGGGACCTGAAGATCATTCGATCACGTAGAGAACACAAAGCGGTGACATTCAGCGACGCCGCTTCAGCAGGTGCAAAGCACTCTTGGGGGAGACGTCCATGGCATCGCGTACCAGACCTGGCATGAAGTTGCGTGTCGCTCACTTGGCCGTCGCAACCCGCCGGTTCGTTCCGGTCCTTCTCATTTTACTTAGCGTGTCGGGCTGCGAAAAAAATCTCTTCCAGGCGCCAGACCATGGTGGCACTGCCGATGTGCCGCCGGCTCCGACGTCGGACAGCGTTCTCACGCTGGTGGCACAAATTCCGTATGAGACGTTAGTGCAAGCAGCACAATCGAAGATACCGCAATCCGTTCCAGTGCAAGGAGATGGTCAAATTGGATGTGTCGGTATTCCTCATATTAATCCCGGATACGTCGGACATCATACCGAATGCAAATGGATCGGTGTCCGCGTTTGTGCTGAAGTGCCAGACATTACCGCTCCGAGCATTGGCACTACGAACCAATGCGCCGACTATCATTGGCATGCTGATATCAAAACTGATGGCCCTCTTGTCGTGACCCAGGCGGGCAATGGCGTTCACGTCGAACAGCCGCTGTTTGTCAGCGGTCAGGCCGGCGTAGGCGGCGACCTTGCCAGATTGCTTCGCTTTCGGGAAAGAACTTCGAGGCTCGGCTGGTCCCCGGCGTCGATCTGCAGTTCGATATGAACGATAAGTGGTGCCCCGTGCTCTCTGGAACCCCAACCGGCAGATGGGTGAGCAGTGCTTCGGTGGAAGTCGTTGGCAAAAACTGCCTCGGCTTTGATTTTGGAAACCTGGGGCATCCCCAAGTTTGCGCAGGGCCAATCAATCTGGGACTGGCCGACGTGTTGAACGGCCAGATCAATGACCACCGTGCCAAGATACAGGATGCCATTTCCAAAGCTTTACCCTGTGATGCGCTTCGGTCAAAGGTGGAGGCCCAATGGCACGCCTTCTCGATCAAGATCGATCGACGGGACAGCACGCCCGTCTATCTCAACATCGTCCCCACAGCGGCGAGCTTTTCGGGCCTGGTCGGTGAAGCGCAAGGCATGAAGATGACCGTGCGTGTCGCGGCAAAGACCAGTCTTGCAGCAGAGCCAGTTCCCACACAGTCCCTGTCTCTGCCGCCTTTGGGCAAAACATCAGCCGATCGAAGTCAAGCCGATATCACGCTGCAAGCAACTGCTGCCTATGGATTGCTATTAGACGAGCTGTCAAAGAACCTTAAGGGTCGCGATTTCCAGCAGCAGACGCCGGCAGGCGCCGTCGATGTGAAGGTCGACGACGTTGACCTCTATCCTAGCGCCGGCTCCGTCGTGGTTGGCTTGAAGGTACAGGCGAAGCTGCCCGGGGAGTACTTGAATACGACTGGCTGGGTTTACCTCTCAGGGCTACCCCGCGTCGAGAAAACTGGAACAGCGATCTCGATCAATGAATTGCATTTCGCGACCGTCCTGGACAACGCCTTCTGGAAGGCGGCACAATCCTTGTTCGAAACCCAGATCCTTGCAGATTTAGAGGCTCATGCGAAAGTCGATCTCAATAAGCAGATCAACGACGCATCCGATGAGATTTTGAAGGCCGTTCACAATACCAACGTTCCGGGATTGAAGATTTCCGCTGACACGCCGTCGATCGAACTTCTCGATATCACTGTCGGGCCAAAGAACCTGATTGCCAGTGCCCGGCTCAAAATGAATTTCGATATGGCGCTATCAGCTGATCTAGTAGGTCAGTAGCCCGTCTGCCGAACGAGCCGGGGCCACCCATAACGAACAAGAGGTGCAAATGACGCAATCGCAGCTTAGCAAAGTTTGGTTTGTGGTCAGCGCGCTCCTTCTCTATTACGCCCTGAATTCCTGGGTGGTAGCGCAAGGCGGGGAAGAGATATTCGGGGCAAAGCTGGTCATGAAGGCGAGGGTGCCTGCAGTAATGATCGCAATCCCGATATGTTCGATTTTACTCGCACTAACCTCACTCATTGGACGCGTCTACGCTTTTCGCGGCGGCTCGCAATGGCATGAGCGGATACCCGTTGTCGGCTTCGACGCAATCGACACGGGCTCGCGTGAGGGCCGCGTCTATCAAGGCGCGATGATTGTAGTCTTCTCTCTGCTACCCGCGATCGCGCTGGTCTATTTCTGGTGTACGTTTCTCTCCGCGACGGTAATGCTGAACGACGGCAAGAAGGACCCAGGCGCCAACGTGTGGGATTGGTCGCAGCTCCGGACGCTGAACGATCCCGCACGTATCTGCACTGATTTTCACAAGGAGCTGGCCGATCCGTGTATCGGCAATGCGACTGTGCTGCCGGGCCTTGAGCCAACAATCTTTGGTGCGCTAACCCTCGCGGGCATTGTTGCGCTCGCGATGCACTGGCGTGCTATGGCGACGGGTCAACGGCAGCAGCTCCCACCAATTACGACCCGCCGCAGGTAAGCGAGGCTGCAAGTCTACGCGCTGCTACCGAGCTTCAGCTAGGGAGGACTATCCACAAACTTCTTCTTCGGTCATCCGCCGCCAATTCTCGAATGGGCACGGCCGGGCCAGAAGTACCAGCAGCACCAGGATCGTTTTCACATCGGTCTTCCCTCGTCAGCGAACTCAGGCGTCAGCGGCGCCTTCAACAGACTGTCTCGCAAGCAATCCCGTCGCCAGCGCAGTCGGTGCCTTTATTCCCGCCCGAGCGGCTTTCGAAAGCAGCGCATCGGTCTGCTTCAAGGCCTTTTGAGTAGTCCTGATCACGACCAGGATTTCGTCAGCTGTCAGGTTTGAGGTGTCCAACCCGCGTCCGCCCCGCTTCATACAATCGAGCCTTGATCCTTATGAGCTTTGGGTAACGGGTGGTCGATTGGCAATTCGTACTGAGATGACGTGCCGACCGCGATCGGCGCAGGCCCGATGCGAGACGCTATTCGTCCCGGGGAATTTATTCGCCGTGCGCCACGCGAATATGATCGCAGCATACTCGACCTGCTGGTTGCGGGCGACTGGATCAGGAAGCACGAGAACTGCGCCATTGTCGGCCCGACAGGCATTGGGAAAAGCTGGTTGGCCTGTGCCTTGGGACACAAGGCCTGCCGCGACCATCATTCGGTCCTTTACGTCCGGATGCCGGCATTGCTGCAGAGCCTCAGCAGGCCCGCGGAATCGGCAGCCTTGCAGCGCGCCTGAAAAGTCTCGGCGCCGTCGAACTTCTCATCCTAGATGACTACGGGCTTCAGCCCATCGACGGCAATGCTCCCCACTATCTGCTGGAAATCCTTGAGGGACGATTGGCCGCTGGTCGACCCTCGTCACCAGCCAATTCCCCGTAGCCAGATGGCACGAAAAAATCAGCGACCCAACGTACGCCGACGCAATATTGGATCGTCTTGTTCACAACGCTCACAGGCTTGAAATGAGCGGTGAGTCCATGCGCCGTCTGCGCCAATCGGCCGAAATTATGCTCTCACGTTGATTGCCGCTCCGCACGAAATACAGACCTGAAAGGCCGGACCGTAAAACCGTGGAAAATATCCTGGCCAAAAGAATGTCGGACGCGCGGCCCGCAAAGCAGACCGGCCCATACGGCGCGTTGGAAAGCGCGGCGCCGGTCTGCTTCGCTCCGTTGGAGGCAATCTTCAGCCCTCCACAGCGATCTCGTCGACACCAGCTTGACCAGGATAAGTTCATAGTCACATTTACCTTCAACGATCCGTCGCCGCACATGCGCGCGATCAAGTCGGAACGGTGCGCGGCATCAGGTTGGAGTGCATGCGCGCGATCGTCGGAATCCGCAGACATTCCCCGGCCCGCATACCGATTAGTCTTGGCGTATTGCGCCGCTGTCGGTTCCCCGACTGCTTGAATATTCGCCCGGTTGGTCGAAAAGGACGCAGCGCTTCTGAGATTGGGTGAATCCGAAAGCGATGCACTGGTCCAGTGCCGAGCAGTCCCGTTCGCACTCGTCGCGGGCGCGGGCGGTCAGCACCGTGAACCCGTTCCCCGAAAAAGCCTTGCCGTTGAAATATTCGAAATAGGGAGCCGCGCTCGACGCCGGAGGAGTTTCATCCCCCGAGATGACGCCGCTAGTGGCGCGGGCATTCATCAAGAGTTGGCCTTGTCGCTCCTTGAGAAAGCACTTCCGGTTCCATGCGTCGTAAGTGAAAGCCCTGCACCAGCTTTCCGAGGCTAGGCACATGGATTCACACTGTTCCACGCTATCCGCTTGGCGGGTCTCTGCGGCTTTACTCTTCAGATCCCTGTTGAGGAAACGCCTGAAATTGGCAGGAGGTGGCGTTACGGCCACTGCCTCCTGTTCCGGCTGGCTATGCTGCGGCGGCGGTTCTGCAGCCTGTGGAAAGGCAGGTGGATTGACTGGCGGACGGTAGCCAGTGACCAGACTGCGGGCGCCGGCCGTATGTCCTTGGCTTTGCTCCGCGCCCGCTACGCTCGCGAACAGCCTGCAGACGCTGCCATCCGACGAATGGTCAAAGCCTGCGCACCCCGAGCGGGTGGAACAAAGGTTCCTGCAGGCCTCCAGCGGCACGCTGACCGTAGCGCTGACGGTCCCGTTCAGGAAAGTCTGCGGGTAGCGGAAGAGCTCCTCTGCCGATTGCGCGTTCGCGGGCCGAACTCCGGCCGGCGGAACAACAGCAGCCGCAACTGCGACTAGCAACGCGAAGAGAAGTGCAATGATTCTGTCGCTCGAGTGCTGACGGCGAAAGCGATTCGCGAGCGTCCGCGGACAAGGAGAATCCATGTCGGCTGGTGGCTCGGACACCTGGCATGTCTGCCGATTGTTCATCTGTGACATTGGTTACCTTTCTCCGCCGCTTTCCGAACAGAATCTCAAAAGCTTGCGGGGCCGCTCAGCGGACATTTCCGGGATGCGAGAACCGAGAAGGTACCGAAATGGTTGTTGCAGATTCGGAACTTAGACTCACGTGCCGCCGGAGCTGGCGAGGGCGCCTTTGACTTTGCTGCCGGCCGCGGGTTTGTCGCATCGCGTTGTTTTTTACGTCTTGGTTTCGCGCGGACGACCGGCGCAGGCTTGCGTGTCTTTTGCGATGTGGCACTTTCCTGCTTCTTTGCTTCTGCCTCCGACGCTCCCTGGATCGACGGCTCGGTCGGTTTAGCCGCGACAGGCGGATTGGCTGGCGGATGGTAGCCCGTGACCAGACTGCGAGTGCCGGCGATGTATTGCTGGTTTTGGCTCGCGCCGCCGACGCTCGCGAACAGCCTGCAAAGTCCCTCGGACGACGAGTGGTCGAAGCCGATGCATCCCGAACGCGCGACGCAGAGGTTCCTGCAGGACTCCAGCGGCACGCTGACCGTCGCGCTGACACTCCCGTTCAGGTGGGTCTGTGTATAATCGAAGAACTCTCCTGTCGACTGCGCGTTCGCTGGCCGAATCCCGGTTGGCGGCACGATAGCAGCAACTGCGCCTGCCATTCCCAAAAGAAGTACCGCTGTACAGTAGCGAAGACCATACGCCAGCATGCTTCCTCCTTGCCTAGGCGCTCGCGCGCTACCGTTCCCTTACGATAGTCGTTTCCTCGGAAACGGCCGGTGCCAGCTTCCTTTTCAGGCGCATGACGTTTTCATAGGATTTCTCTATCCGCTCGAGCATTTCCGGGTCCTTGCGCGCTTCTTCAGACAGGAAGGCGGCAACCTTTTCCGGGACCAGGGGGTCTGGATGTTTGTCGTTGGCGAATATCAGGATGTCGTTCCCTGCCAAAACGGCTCGGCGCACTGAGTCCTCGAAGCTGATGTTGTCGGTAATGGCCTGCATCTGCATGTCGTCGCTGATGACCACGCCTTTGAAGTGCATGTTGTCCCGCAGCAGCCCGGTCAACGTCGCGCGGGAAAGCGAGGAGGGGATTTGGTTCGAAAAGGACAGCTTGTCATTTATCACATGCGCGGACATGACCATGTCGACATCCCCCGATGCGATCAGGTTCTTGTAGGGGAGAAGTTCCTTATCGCTCCATGTCTTGGAAACGTCGGCCATGCCCTTGTGGCTGTCCTTGGTGCTAGAACCGTGTCCCGGGAAGTGTTTCAAGGCCGTTAGCACTCCCTTCGCCCGATGCGCTTCGACGAAAACCTTCGCGTATGCCTCGACCGTCTGCGGATCGGCGGAAAAGCTCCTGCCAAGCTTGCCAATGATGGGATTTGCCGGGTTGACGTTGACGTCGACGACCGGAGCCAAGTTGAGGTTGAACCCCAGATCCGAGAGAGCGGAAGCGAGGTTCTGGTAAACCACCCCGGCCTCGTCTGGACTCATGGACTTAGCCACAGTCGCCTCGCTAGGCGTCTCCTTGAACCCGATGGCACCCGTGAGCCTTTGGATACGGCCGCCCTCCTGATCGACAGCGATGAGCAGCGGGGTTGCCGCGAAGCGCTGCAGGCCCTCGTTCAGTTGCCGCACTTGCTTTAGGCCGTTGATATTGCGCCCCAGATAGATGACGCCCGTGATCTTTCCTTCCTCTGCTTGCCTGACGACCCTCGCGTAGCCCTCGGCATCCGGCTCGCTGCCGACGAAGCCAACCAGCACCATCTGCCCGATCATCTGACGCAGCCTGGCGTCTTCGATTATGCGATGCAGGTTGGCGTTTGGGATGTGGGCTCCCCGTACCGGGTCAGCTTTCAGCGGCGAGGAAAGACCAAAGAGGGCGCAGGCGACAGCGATGAGAAATGCGATCCGCGGCGGCATGTTTCAGTCCCTCGGAGCGACGGGATGTACAAAATCGGGAGTGACCGTCCGGCTGTTTTTTCGCGCCGACGTCATGCCTCTTCTTCGTATCGGGTAGAGGTTCGTTCCGTCGACTAGGAAACATCGGTTGGGTCGCGCGATCACCCAGGTGAACCCACCGCATCCACCATCCGAGCCACATTGCTGCATGCATTCCTGATACGAGATCGCAGCTGACTGCATGCCATTTCCAATGAGGCCGCTCGTGGTGAAAAGCTCCCAGTCGGCGGTCAAGGTCGGAGGAGGGGCCGATGGCTTGGCCTTGTAATAGAGGCCGGACCGTCCCAAAGGGTAGGACTGCACGAAATCGAAGCCCGATTTCAGGAAGCATCGGTTCACTTCCTGGTTGTAGGTGAACGCCCGGCAAGAGGCTCGGCTGTCGCACAGAGCCGAGCAGCTTTCAGCATTGGGCGCATCCAGGCCTTTCGCCACGAGATCGCCGCCCCAGAGATCGACGCCGCTGAAAGACGCGTAGTACCACGACTCGGCGTTGGCGGGATCGTGGTAGCCTGGAATTCGCTGGCGCGTGCCGCTGATCGAGAGCGGATCGGACTGTGCCGAGGCGACTGCTGGAAACAAACGGCAGAGGTTGGTCGCGGAGGAGTGATCGAAGCCAGCGCAGCCCGAACGCTCCAGGCAGATTTTCCGGCAGTCGTCTAAAGGCCTCCTGAACTCTGCGCTGGAGAGTCCCCTTAAAACAGTCCCGGGATAATCGAGAAAGTCGCCTCCGGCCTCCTGCGCCGAAGCCCTCGGAGCAATTCCAGGCATTGCGAGAGAAAATGACAGCAGCAGCATGGCCGACGCTATTCCCGCCGCGGCCACGCGCAAGCGACGACCCCTCTGCTGCATTCCTGCTTTCCCCCTGGCCCAACCCATTAAACCAATGACAAACCGCAGCGGGGTCAAGGACTGATCGACCCTTCGCAGTAGGTGGTGCGAAGGAAATTTTCGTATGCGTTAGAGTGGCTCGATCCGGCGTCGCTGGCGTCGAGGCAAAGCGAGCTCAGCAGGCTGTTGGCTTGCGCATTGCCCTCAAGCGCGAGTTCGAAATACGAACGCGCCGCCTTATTGGAGTCGATGGCATCGACGCGGTCCGGCGCGAAGGTCCTTGGATCATACCATTTCGCCATTTCGAGTTTCGCGCCCTGGTTGCCTCTCTGCATCGCGAGATTTATCGCCTGCATCCCGACGCCCCGGTCTCCGCGCTTGAAAGCCTCCTTGCTCAGGTCGAAGAGTTCATGGCCGTCTGTGTCCGTCTCCTTGAGCTTCGCCAGCCTGGCTGCAAGCGGAGGATTTGTCGGATCGGCGTAATTCGAAAGCAGGCTGCGCGTCGCAGCGGTCGAACCCACGCTCACGCGTCCGGCGCCCACGCTCGCGAACAAGCGGCACTCGTCCTTTTGAGAATGGTCAAATCCCTGACACCCGGAACGCGCCTCGCAGAGTTTCCGGCATTCATCCATCGGCTTGGAAAACTGGGCGCTGACTATCCCGTTCAGCACAGTGTCCGGGTAGTTGAAAAGCTCGTTCGCAGCGGAATTTTCCTGCGCTCCCGCCGCCATGGCTGTGACCAGCAGCATTGCCGCGGCTACGGCCGCCATGCGCCCCCTGAAGGGCAGGAGATATTGGTCTAAGCTGCTCTTCGGCATGCTTTTGTCCCTCTGACGGTTCAATAGGCGGCGCATTGCCGGACCTTGCAATTTTCGATCATTATTCCATCGTCCCCTCGCAGTAAGTGTCCGTCAGGAACCCGCTGAACGCAGGATCCTGGGGCGAACTCGCGCTCTTCGCGCAGAGGGAGCGGAGCAGTTCCTTGGCCGCTGTCTGGCCTTCTACCGACAGCTCGAAATAGGCCCTCGCCGCCCTGTTCGCGTCGGCCCGATCGGCTTTGGCGGGATCGAACGAGCTTGGATCGTACCAGCGCGCGATTTCGAGTTTTGCGTCCTTGTTGCCCCGCTCCATCGCAAGATTGATCGCCTGCAAGCCAATTCCGCCGTCGCCTTCCCGGTATGCCTCGCCGCTCAGGGCGAACAGTTCAGCGCCGTTGGTGTCCGTCAACTTCAGCCTCTCGAAACGCGCGAGCAAAGGCTCGGGCTTATGGAGCCACCCCCTGCTGTCGGCGATGTAGTACCCTCCGCCTGCCACCAGCAGCGCCAGCGGGATCAGAAGGTACAGGAACCGCCGCTTCTTCTTCGGAGGCGGGGCCACAAGCTGGGGTTTCGGCTCCACCGCCCGAGGCAGTTCCACGGCCTGTTCGAGAGCCTCTTCCAACTCCCGCTCGATGGCCTGAGGAACGGGTGTCTTAAAAGGGGTCAGCTCCTGTGACCAAGCTCCCGGGCTAGGCGGGATCGGCGGCCAGAAGGCGCTCCCTTCGATGTCATGGCCTTCGACTTCGATCCTCACCTGCAGGTCAACTGGTATCTGGTCGCAGACCTCGGGCCCGACGGCCACCGTGGCCGAATTCGCGCCGCGGCTGACGACCGCCGCATCTACGGTTGCCGGACGCGCCTGCCATCCGGCATCGCCAAGATAGGGAGCGTCCTTGGACTTGCGCATGATCGACAGGCGCAGCCTGGGAGAACTGCCCAATTCCTGCGGGAACGTGATCAGGGCATGCCCGAACAGGCGTGTCTCGTCCTCGCTGACTTTGACCGCAACCTTGTTCATCGAGCCGGCCCAGCGGGCGCGACAGGCGGCGCCGACGCATCGAGCGCCTCCAGGATGGCCCTCAGGCGCTCATTCTCCTCGACGTTGATGGTGATCCCCTCGCCCGAGAGGACGTTGTCGATAACCACCTGGTGGAAGGCGTACATCCATTCTGAGAGCGCGAGGTAGGAGAAGTTCCGCCGCTCCACGCCAAGCCCGTCACAGTCGGAGACGCTCGGACGGCGGGCAAACACCCTGACTTCTCCGTTTTCGGTGCCGTCAGGAGCCATTGGCCGCTTGTTCTCGGGCATCGCGTCGAAGCCAAGCGTGCTGACGAAACGGTTGATGTGGCTCGTCGCGAGAAAGCCTGCCTTCTCGAGCAGGATGTCAGACCTTTCGACCGAACTTCCCGAGAGCCTGGCGAGATCCCCGGCTATGCGTTCTTCGATCCCTGACCGCCGTGCCGCGGCAGTAAGCTCGGCGACCAGCTCGTTCGCGGACTCTTGCCCGAGGCCGATGGCCTGCAGCGCATTGTCGTTTCGCGCAAGGGCGAAAAGGCCGTCGGTCCAATGCCTGATGGCCGAGCGGGCAAGATATGCTTCGCGCGGCAGCGCTTTCTGAGAGACTGATCCCCCCGGGGAAACCGCGGCGCCGGCCACCTTCTTCTTGTTTCCGGGCAAAGGAGGAGCGCCCGGCCGCGGAGGCGGCGCGCGCTTCTTCGCCGCAGCTTCGGTCCGGCCTTCGGAACCGTCCTCTGGCGCGCTCTGACGCTTCAGGCGGTTCCCGTATTCAATGTGAAGATGTTCTGAGATGCCGTTCTGCGATATCTGCAGCATCCTCATGGCGGTCCCGAAGTGGTCCTGCTCCCAGATCCCGGCGAGGTCTGCGAGAATCTGGTCGGAGACTTCCCGACGCTCCGCAATGCGCTTGTTGATGTCGCTTTCGATGAAATACGGGGCGAGCACGCGGCGGACATCGTGGGCAATGTTCCCCACGCGGCCCTGTATCTGTGCATACTTGATCTCGGGACGGCAGATGGCCGCAAGATTCTCTGCCAGATAGCTTACGCCGCCATCGTTCAGCCTGAGGGCCTCGTCGAAGGCTTTGGCCGGCTCCCGGAAATGCTGCTGAACTTCACTGACCCCAAGATACGCCTCTCGCAGGGCGGCGACCTTCGCTATCTTGTCGGGCAAGATCTCGATCTCGGCGCTGCCCTTGTACTTGATGAGGGACTCTGCCTTGAAATTCGGGTTGCGCAGCCAGTAGGAGTTGTTGAAAGGCCTGTCCGGCATCCATTCGAACGGCCACTTGTGGGCCTTGCCGAAAAAGCGTGTCAGCGATGCGCCCAGGCGCGCGCTGAAACGATCCGCCAGGCTCTGTCCCTCCTCGCCCGCCTTTTCGCTGAAGTGCATGTCGAACATCGTCAGCACCAGGAACAGTGCAGTGTCGGTCCGGGCGCGGTCGAACGGGCTTTCCCCGTGCGAGGTCCGGATCCAGTCGTCGATCATGTCGGGGAGAGTCGCGACATCCTGGTTCGAGGGCTTGATGCAAAGCAGCATGCTCGAAAGTTCCTGCTCTGCCACGTAACGGTCGAAAAGGTAGGCGACCTTGCCCCGGACGAAGAGTTCCTTGAGCGCGTCCGGGTTGCCCTCGATGAAGGCCTGCAGATCTACCTTCTGCCGGCTGCGAGCGCCCGGGAAATCCAGGAGGTCAGTGTGCTCGAAGAATGGCCATGGCTGTTCCGATATCGCAATCCGGAGCTCTGCCACCAATGCGGCGATCACGGGTCTTGGCAACGAGACAGTCGATCCCTTCATCGGCCTGATGAGCAGCTCGTCCTGGCCGGATTTCCCGAGGCCCCGTAGCGTCTCGACGTCTATGATGCTGCTTTCCCGGGGAACCAGGGCTTCGATTGGGCAATAGGCGTCCTTGGCGAACCCAAGGCTTTCAAGGGCGCTGACGAGTTCAACGTAGAGATCGGTGAATTTCTGCAATCCGCCCCACAGCACGGAAAAAAGGTCCGCCCTGTCGGCGATGGAAAGCCGGGAGGCGAGGAAGGCGGCTTCCTCCCAGTAGGCTCCCAGCATCTCGATGTTCGGCAGCCCAGCGAACTGCTTCTCGAAATATTCCTGAAGGTCCCACACGTCCTCCTCGGCCATGCCATCAGAAGCTGCCTGCGAAGCGGACCGGCTCTTAGCGTTTTCCAATGCGGACAGGACGACGTCAGAAGTCAGCGGCGCGCGTTTCTTCGCGTCCCCGTCAAGGAAGAAGCTATTGCCCAGGACCTTGGCTACGTCTGTTTCGCTCAGCATCCTCAGCACAACGGGCGCGCCGGCCGGACTTGGCTCTTCTCGAACCGAAAAGCGGGTGACAAGCCCAGTGGACTCCCGATCGCCGCCGGGGTTGATCTCCCGGATGAAGTCGACCTCCCGTCCCAGATCGCCCAAGCGGGCCATCAAGGGCGCGCCTCCATTGCGGGCCAGGACCGACACCAGATAGGACTTGCCAGCTTGGCTGGGGCCGAACACCCCGACGCACATGGGGCGGTCGATGGCCAACATCGCCTTTCGGGTGGCGACGATGGACTTCCTGAGCTGCTGCTCGGCGGCCGAGCGTGTGCTGCCGACCCGTTCCGCGTTTGCGGCGGCTCCTACCCAGGCAAGGCCCTCCTGCGCCGATTTCAGCGCGGTGTCGCAGGTTTTCTTCAACTCTTTACGCATGCCTTCAGCTTTCACTGGATGGAGATAATTCCGGTATCGAGCCAGTAGCCGTCACCCGCCTCGACCGCGAGCGTGTCCAGCTTCAGCTCCATGATGCGTTTAACCGGAGAGCCGTCGGCGTCCTCGGCGTCCTGGATCACGAATTCCTCGCGCGTCGCCTCGCTCGTAAGAAGCGCGATCTCGTTCACCTCGTCGTCTTCCGGCGCCTGCACGTTGCGCGCGATCGTGACGCGGACCGGCTTTCGCACGCTCCGCGCCGACCGCGTCTGCGCGGTCGTCAACTTGTAGAGCGGAGTCGCCACCCAACGCTCTAGCGGAAGCTGCCTGAAGCCAATGCGAAGCGGGCTGTGGTAGTCGAACTCCGCCTCGGCTTCCGCCGTCGCGGCATCGAGATCGATGTCCGAGAAAAGCAGCGTTTCGTCCGGGAGCGCCGAGCTGCCCTGAAGCCGCCCGATGTACCGGGCCGTCGACTTCATCCGGAGATACTGGGAGTAGAGGGTGAAGTTGGTGATCTGCCGCTCCGACAGCGCGCACAGCATTGCGCCCACGACCGCGGTCGTCTTTGGATCGTCGATGTGCGTGTTGCTGACGCCCCGGAACGGATACCACGTGCCGACGCGATAGTCCTTGATCGGGATGACGCGGTCAGGCCGGACCGACATCTTGTTCATGAACAGGCTTATCATCTGCGGCAGGCGCATCGGCCGTCCGGTCAGGAGCACCACGTCAGCGTCCAGATGATTGATCGCCTCCGCGATGTTGTCGAACACGCCGTCGAAGATCGACAGGACGCATTCCTCGACCGCCAGTGGGTCGACCGCTATGTCGCAGTCGGCGATCATGAACTCTCCGGCTCCAAGCGCGCCTATACTGTCCTTGAGATATCCGAGGATGCGCGCGTCCACCGCAATGTCGCCTCCGGCCATCGGCCGTCCTCCGGTCTCGAAGAAACTGCCCGCCTTTCGTATTTCCGTCTTGCGGCTCGTCGACGGCATGGCTTCGCATTCGGACAGGACCGCGATTGCGATCGGCTGCAGGACCTGCAGCACGAACTGGCGACGCAGGTGCTTTTCCTGCTCGGACATGTTCGGATTGTCGCCGGCGAAGCGATCCTTGAGATAATTCCGCGCGTTCGGCAGGCCCGCTTGGACGAGCCCTTCCTCGAGCCTCGGTATGACAAGGCGCTCGATAACCACCTTGAGGAGGTCGTCGCCTGCGATGCGGAACCCCTCCCGGAAGTTCTGATCGGGGAACAGGGCGACGTTGTCCGTCTGGAAGTAGGTCGTAACCATGAGGTCGGTGGTGCCGCCGCCCACGTCGACGCTGGCGACGCGCAGGGACCGTTCGAGCTTCTCCTTGGACTTGGAAGGCGGGAGCGCTTTCGGCCTCTCCCTTTCCTTGCCGAGCACGTCGAACAGGGTCCTGATCGACCCGCCCAGCTTGTGCACGGCCTCGCCGTAGAGGTAGACGAGATGAACCGAACTTGCCTCGTCCCAGGAGCAGTGGATTTCCGGGCGCTGGCTGTTTATGCCGCTGTCGCTGTCGCCCCATCCTGACAGGGACCAGAGAAGCTTAACCGCGGCTTCCGCGCGCGACCGCAGGATGCGCTGCTCCTGAATCGGGGTCGCTGACGGGATCGTCAGGATGATCCTCCGCAGGCGGCGCGGAGAATCTTTGAGCCTCCTTTCGCGCCGGGTGCCGGGGTTGTTCATCATGGACATCGCCTGTGCGATGATTTCGACGAGCATGAAGGTGAAGAACGACGACCTCGAAAAGCAGAAGCGGCTCGCCGTCTGCAGCTCGCTCTCTTTGACCTTCAGCCTGAACTGGCGCCTGTCGCTCTCGAGCTGTTCGAGAACGTCGCCGCGGTCGTTTATGAAGCGGTACATGGAGCGCTCGATCAGCGGCTCCGTTCCCGCATGGCCCGCCGAGGCCGAACGGAACTTCCACTCCTGGAGAACCGGATCGGAACTCCACAGGTACCGCTTCGGCGAAGAAAGCCCCGTCGCCGCCTCGGTGCCTTCCGACTCCCCGCGAAGGCGCGAGGCTTCGGGGCCGATGCGGAGCAGGCTTGGCCAGAAGAACGCCCGGGGGCGGCCAGACCGCCTGGCGATGTCTTCCGCTCCGAATTCTCCGGCCACCAGCTCGCATTGGCTTTCGAACGGATCGCGATAGACGAGTTCGGGCTTGGAGAGGTCCCGCAGCTCCAGGACGACGGAGTTGTTGAGGTCGACGTTCACGTCGTCAGGGAACGACTGGATCAGAAGTCCGCACGACCGCGAGTTCCCGATGTCGAGCACAAGATCGACGTCGACCGGATGAACGTCCCTGTTGTCGCTGACCGTGTCGATGAGGGTGACGCGAACGGGCTTGATCACGCTGGCGATAAACTGGACGAAGGTTATGTACCGCGCGAGATGCTCGAACTGGAAGGGAAAGTCTTCCGGCCTGAGCTCCTTGCCTTTCCTCTGGAGCTTCTTGAAGGAGTGGAGGATGTCCCTCAGCCAGTCGTCCAGCCACTTCTGTGCGTCCACGGGCCCTTGTCCGGGAACGTCGACCTTGTGGGACAGGAACGAGATGATGTCGGGAAGCTGGCCGACGAACCGGAACGATTCGGTCCGCATCGCGTCTTCCGGGCAGGGCGCCAGATAGGGGCGGTTTGTCTTCCGGGGCGCGAGCGAGCTGTCGAATGCGAAGATTGCCCTATGCGTTCCCTTCCGGTCTCCGTGGGCGTTCCTGGTCTCCGTAACTCTCACCCGCACCCAGTCGGTAGGGCCTTGCGCGTATATTTCGTTGCCCAGCGAGTCTTTCCCGGGTTCGATCTTGAAGAACGGCATCGGCACCCAACGGTCCAGGAAGGTCTCGAGCGCCCTCGATTTCGCGATGTCGTACACCACGTCGTCGCCTTTTGGGGGGTGGGGCGGCTGGTCCGAGTCGGGATCGTCGTCGTTCCAGTTCGGAAGCAGGCGGATCAGCGTCTTTCCATCCGAACCCGTTTCGCCCGGGGACACCCGCTCGATGAACGACCTCGACAGGCGCGGAGAGGCGTCGAAGTCGAACCCGAACTCGACGAATTGAATGCCGCTGTCCGGCACCAGCGTAAATCCGTCGCTGAAATCGGCGAGGTTGGTCAGCATTGAGTGGTCCTGTCAGGCTGGCGTGGGCTTGCTGCAGTCATGGAACATCGAACTCCGTGACTTTCATCTGCGAGGCATCGTGAGATGTTTCGGTCAGGCTGCCCGGGTAGCTTTGCGTGCCCCCGCCATTCTTGAGAATGACGTTGAAGTCGGTCCGCCGAGCCGGGTCGCCGCGCTTGTCGAACAACCTCACGTAGACCTCGTAGTGTCCGGGAGGAGGCTTACTCGCCCACGTTATGTGTTCGACCGGTTTGTTGTTCTCTCCGTTGAGGTTCATGTCGATGTCGTGCACGCCGCCGCATTTTGGCTGCCCGTCCAGAAGCACCATTCCGCCGTCCGGGCACTTCACGAAGAGGTCTAGGTCTGTTCGGTTGTTCCAGATGAGCGTCACCTGTGCCTGTCCTTCCGCCCCCCCCGCGCTTTCGACGCGCTTGTCTGCTTCCTGCGCCGGATCAGACTGCTCGGCTCTGGGCGGCGGCTGACATGAATTCAGATGCCGTCGCAGTTGCTCCTCGATCACTGCTTCTTCCGACATGAGTTCCTGCGTTCGCACGCTGGCCTGATCGACGGCCGGCCGCGGCGCCGCGAGAGCGCAATAAGCGCCTCCGCCCCTTCCGAACGCGGTGACGCCGAAAGGAAGGACCAAGCCGCAGGCTGGGAGCAGCAGCCACGCGATCGCCCCCGTGAGCGCTATAGGAACAAGCCAAAGAAGCCTGCGGGCAACCGCCCGCCACCAAGAAGGCCCGGCAACTCGCACGGGCCGCTCCGTTGCCGTAGCCGAAACAGATGCCGTCGGCGGGCCGTCCCGGGCGACTGCAGCAATCTGTCCCCGGCCACTGGTCTCTGCGTCATGTTTTTCGTAACCCCATGCCGTAAGGACGAGCACTCCGTCGCTCCCATCGGAGCCGCCGGAAACCCATACGTTCTCATTGCCAGGAAATGTCACCGCGTTGCGCAGCGCAGTGGCCGTCGAGCGGGCTGCTGGGTCAGTACGGGTTTCGTGCGCGGCGGCCGCGCGAAGCACCGCACGGACGGATTGGTCCAAGCGCGCCCTGTAGCTGGCCGCCGTTTCGGGCGGGAGTTCCGTCATGCGGACAAGTGGCTCGTCGCGCTCGGTATACCAGTCGATCCCCGAGCCGTCCTTGCGCGGCACTGGTTCGGCCAGCTCAAGCCCGATGCCGCCGGGAAATTCCCGTCCGAGCACGGCCTGGAGCCGATGAACCGAGCGCTCTGCGGTAGAGCCTAGGGAACGCATCAGGCTGAGCGTCGTGGTGGCGACGAACTGGCTCATTGGACCGAGCCTCCTGCTGGCCCTGCGGCAGCGGCGCCCCCCGTGGCCGGATTGCACGGCTGATCGGCGGCGGCTACCGTCACGCCGTTGGCTGACAGGAACCGGATCGCGTCGCTCGCGCCAAGGGAGAAGTTCAGCTTCTGAACGTTCTCCCCGTCGAGGACTATAAAGGTGTTCACCCCGACCGCCCGGCCGCAGGCATCCGAAAGTGGACCTCCGCTGTTGCCGGGGGAAATGTTCGCGGAATGGGTAATCACCTTTGCCGCCCCGCCCTGAGGCATGGCCATCACGTTGCCCTGCGTGACGACCATTTCGAGATTGCTGATC
Source organism: Mesorhizobium kowhaii (assembly GCF_042431665.1). Classification (NCBI taxonomy): domain Bacteria; kingdom Pseudomonadati; phylum Pseudomonadota; class Alphaproteobacteria; order Hyphomicrobiales; family Phyllobacteriaceae; genus Mesorhizobium; species Mesorhizobium kowhaii. Next base: position 17,235 of record NZ_JBHLYT010000091.1, on the reverse strand, counting down.
CCTGTGGTGTCGCCATTGAGGATCGCTCGATAGGTGCTGTCCATGGACATTACGAACGATGGGAAGCCTCCCGCAATCACGCTGTCCAGCCTCCCGATTTCCGTCGAAAGATGCAGAGGCGTCATGTTGCCAGGCGCCTCGTCCACTCGCAGTAGGGCAAAGTCCGGATTTCCGGTCTCGCTGCCTGCGGATCTCGCGACGACGCGGGCGGGGACTGCGCGTCCAAGCGCCTTGCTGGCGACGAATACCGTCTCCCCGGCGCCTTCGACAACGTGATTGTTCGTGAGGATTTCTTTCTGGCTTACGAAGAACCCGCTCCCGGTGCTGAGCGAGTCCGCCGAGGGTGCAAGCACCAGCACAGTTGCCGAGTCCAGGGTTGCGAGAAGCGAATGCGCTGAACCGGGTCCCGGCGCTTGCCCGCCGGCGGCCCCTGACGCGCCGTTTTCCGTTTCGCCACCAGGTTCATCGAGCGGCGGACCGAGAACGGATGAATCTGCCTCGCATGCAGCCTTTGCAAGCTCCGCTTTTATTTTGCCGATCCGCTCTTCAAGGCTCCGGTTGACCTCCTCGTTGTTCACGAGTGGAGCTGTCGGTGGCGGCGGGAGCGCTCCCGGATAAACGAGGTTGCCCGGCCAGGCCGCGTAGATCAGGCAGGCGGCGAACACGAACGAAAGGCCAGCTATGGGCCAAGCTTGCCTGTGTCTTGCTGACGCCGTTGGCTGGGCCTCTTGGGTGGATGCTGCGGTGGCCTCGGGCGCAATCACGCGCCGCGGGGGAGACAGTCCCGCGGTGGCGAAACCTCCGACGGCAGCCCACGCCTGACCAGGCACCCGGGGCGACATGCCGGCTGGAAGGTAGGGGCCAATTGTTCTTTCGCTATGTCGCAAGAATGCGGCGCGGGACGAGCGGGCTTCCTCCGGCAGCATTCCCCAATTCGTGAGGACAGCGTTCTCGCCGACGGCGACGATCGAGCCTTCGTCCGCGACGTTGAGCATCGCCCCAACGGTCTCGCCGATTTCCTTATCCGCCAGGGCCGGACGAAGCGCCTCGATGCACGCTGCCAAGTTCGACTCGATCCGAGACCGCTTTCCCCTTTCGAGTTCGCTCAGTCGCTTCGGCTCGTCGTCGAAGCTGCTGAACCACGCCACGACCAGGCGGCCGCCCTCCTGCTCCTTGGCGTTCGGTTCCGCGAACAGCCGCGACGTGTTGTCCCCGCACAGTTCATCTATGCGGGCGAATGCCGTTTCGCAGTCGCGCCATAGCGGTTTCCCCGCGACAGCCAACACGTCACCGGCACGCGCGGACATTGAACGAACGAAGTGGACATTGCCCCCTCGAGCCATTAGGCACCTTCCCATGCCGCAATAAATCGTTAACCATGCGGCGTCCCCGGTCGCATATTTCGACGGAAAAAACGCAGTGTCAACGAGCCCTCAAGTAGATTCGACTCAGATGCTTAACCTGTAGCGGACCGCGGCCTATTTCATGTCTTAGCGACAGTTTCTAATTTGATTCCAATTTCGCGGTGCGCATCCCCCATTTAGGGCTGGAAATGCAAATTCTGGAGAATTACGGTCGCGCCGAGCCGATATTGCCGAGAGCCACGGGGCATTGCCTGCGGGAAAAGAAAAATGGGGCAACAGGAAAGATCGCGATTCTGTCATGAGGCTCCTGGCTGGCCGTCCAACTCGACCTTCACCTCGCTAGTCATGACGCCAAGTCAGCGAACTTCGCTGACTTGGCGGTTGAAGCAGAATAACAGCGACTGGGGGAAACATGTTTGCGTATCTTTTTCGCTGCGGATTCCAAGAGCTCCTGCTCGGAGTCGCCGGGTCCTCTCTGGCAGCTCTCGTCCTTCTGGTTGGCATTCAACCGATCGGCGCGCAGACCACGGCCGAGTTCTTCGACTATCCCGGGACCTCACTGAACGGGCTCGTCAGTGCGCAGGTCATCGCACCCTTGGAGGCGTGCCGTTCCCTTTGCACCTCGCGTTCGGGCTGCGTTGGGTTTGACCACTCGACCGAGGGCGGCATTTGTCGGCTTTTGGCAAGCGTAGGCTCCGCCAGCGAAAATCGGCTTTCGACGGCAGCCACGCGGAACCTGATCGCTGGTTATCGTCCTCCCTCAAACCCACCCGAGGCGCCTCCCGCCGTTCAGCCGAAACCCGCAGTCGCGCGCACGGAGCCGCCGGACATCAGCGGCCGCAAGGTGAGTTATCGATCGATTCCCGGCGACCCGAGGCCGATAGGCTGGGTCTATATCAATGTCTGCAGCGGAGCCCCGGTCGATGCGGACTCACTTCGCGGTTCCATCAACGAATATGTTTTTGAATCGTTGCGCCTCATTCCGGGCAGAATTGAACAGTTTGATAGGAACACGACACCGCAATGTGCGCTGGTGCCCAAGGCCGTTGGCTATGCCTCGCCGAGCGCCGAGGAATGGAGAATCGGAGCGGTGCTGGAGGAGATGCGTCCGATCCTTCGAGCTGCCGGAGTGGGAACGCGCGCTGACGGTCTATTGCCCATGCAAGGTTCTGACCGCTACCGCATCGATGTATGGCTTAGTCACGAGTGAATGCCTCGGCTTCACTGCGGGGCCGGCGGCGCAGCGAAATCCGACCCGAATGCGGTTGGGATAAGCGAAAATATCGTGATCGGGATGTCCCAAGAGCCTTCGAGATATGCGAGCGTAAGCCCACCAGACACTTCAACCGCTCAATCGTATCAGCAGCCGTCGAGTGCTTTTATGCCTTCGATGTAGTCCTTGCCGCCCTTATTCACTGTCCTCACTTCGGCGCGGCCAGTGCATGTCGTCGCGCCCTTCCTGAACGCATAGCTGACGAAGAACAAGTCTTCTGCCTTCGCTTGGACGCCGAGAAGCTTAAGCGGCGCCTGCATCCCTCCGTAGAAGTCACTCAGGGCGGCTGCGGAGAGAGGACCCTTGGCGCTCTTTTCTGGAACTACAAACCGCGCCGCCTGCTTGCCGTCCCCTGTGCCGAGGGCCAGGTAAAACGCCCGCACGACGGTCGCTGCGGTGCCGTACTGTTCAGTGAAGTCCTCTTCAGGCGCGATGCTACCGACAATGGCCATGAGCGGGGCTCTGTGATTTGCGTTATTTGCAGCCCATCGATCAACGATGCCGACAGTCACGCGGCGTCCGATCAATGATGCCATGGCGCCGTCCATGCCGCCGACCGGCACGACGTGAACCTCGCGGAAACTGGATTCGGGATCAGCAAAGTCCTCGCCCTCAAGGCAGATGTCGGCATCCAGTTCCAGTAAGTAAGTCGGCTCGGGCTGATCTCCGGCCTGCACGTCTTTGTAGTTCGGTGGCCCGGGAAGTACCCGACGATCGAATTCGCCGCTCAGCTCCGACGGCTGCCCTTTCGAGATGTCGTAGCAGGCGGCCTGCGCTCCGCTGGTCGCAGCGATACCGTAGAAAACCAATGCGGTTGCCCCAAGACATTTCATAGTTCGCTCCCAAAAGGCCATTGCCATATGGCATTCATTCATTGAGCCCTTCAACCGATACATTGACCGAGTGCTTAAACCCTCAGTCCTTTCCGAGAAGGATCGGCACTAAATGTTCGATGAGCATTTATACCTCGCCGCCTGCGGCTAGGTTTGATTGCTGCGGCGGTTCTTCACTGCACGGCTGTGAAGCGGACCCGCAAGAACGCCACGGCCTGATTGATCGCCCGCGGTCGTTCTGGCGCGCACAGCAGTCAAACTCAACTCCGACGAAAAAAGGCGGGGAGCCCCCGCCTTTCTTGCAACGTCTTTTCCATTCCCGATGGGCTGACAGCAGTCGGCTGCTCTTGTTGAGCGGCTGTCAGTGCCGTCCGCCACCTACTGCGTCCTCCCGGCTTGCGCCGGGACACGGGAGAGTCAGCCTGCTTTGCTGAGGTTGCCGGCCGACGACTTGCCGGTGCGCCGGTCCTGCTCGATTTCATAATTGATCTTCTGACCATCGGCGAGGGTCGAAAGACCGGCACGCTCGACAGCGGAAATATGGACAAACACATCCGGACCACCACCATCGGGTTGAATGAAGCCGAAGCCCTTGGTGCTGTTGAACCACTTCACGGTTCCAGTCGCCATCTATAGTATTCCTTCACAACGAAATTGCAGAATGGCCTGGCAACAAGCCAAGCCGGTTCTTATTGAGACTGGGAAATAAACGCAGCAAACGGTAGAAATCGCAAGGCCTGATCGTTCGACCGAAAATCAACATCGCCGGGTAGCAGACGGCCGGGCCACAAGCCCATTTTCGAGGTTCGATCGCTGCGCCGCGCCGGCCTTTCCACATTGTCGCCAACCGCCGGGCAATGCACGTACCGGACCGCGCCATCCCTATGATACCATGCTCTATGGCCATTGGCTCGACATCGCGTCCTCGGCACCTGCCGAAAAAGGGGTTTCCAGCCTACGCGTACTTGCCCGGCAGGCAGCCGCATCCCGTCCGCGATCCCGCTGGACATAGCTATCAGATCCATTCCTGTGGGGCCTCGACCTCGTCAATCACGGTTATTACTGGGAAGCACGCAGTGAACTCAATTCTGTTCCACTCTGTTGATGATACAACGTTAGATTGATATGTGATTTATAATGCAACTGTCGACACGAAGTTGCGGGACACGGAACCGATAGCCTCTGCACTCGTCACAGTGACGGTGTCGAACGAGCGTTTGTTACCTTCGATGTGCGCCCGCACCTGCTGTGCCACGCGGCTGCGTGTCCGCAGCGTGGAGGCCGGGATCAGCGAGACCGCACCGTCATCCCATGTAACGGAGAGAAGGCTGCGCGCGGCAGTGACCTTGAGCTCAAGAGGTGTCACGTCATTCCCTGGTGGTTCGCCCCATCTTAGGGAACAGCGGAACGTGGACACGAAAAAAATTGCCTGCCTGAAGTTGCTTTTTGACCCCGTGATAAGTCCGGCTTGCTACCATGCGGCCGTGCTTATGCGTTCCGACGCCGTAATCAGCCACGCAATCTCGCGAAGTCCGTTACCGTGAAGTGATTTTGGTAGCCTTACCCGGGCCAGTGACCAAAAGCTCGATGCGGCCACCGGCGGCGCCAAACGCGCATCAGCTTGGGACCGACTGGGCCACTACCTGTGTTCGGATCGCGCTTCCAGGGCCTGGAGATCCTCGGCCAAGCACACACGCACGTCCATTCGATCATGCAGGATGCTTATGACCGCCGATCCGGTCACCGGAAAGCTTCCGAAAAAACAGGTAGTGACGGGCGTGGTGGGAATAGGCGTCCAGCTTCAAATCGGCCGGAACCGCCAGGTTGCCGTTTTCGGCAAAATGGCTCAATTCTTTGTTTCAGAAGTTCCCTTCCCGATCTCAAACAACGCCCCGCTCGGTAGCTACCCCTTGAGGCGCGCGCCGGCGAGATCGAGGAGCACGTAGGCAATCTCTTCTTCGGTCCATCCGGATTCCGCTGCGCGCTCAACCAAGTCCTGGAGGGCCGGTTCCAAGGCCAGCTGGCATTGAAGGCCACGGTCCGGATGGTCAACCGGGCACATTGGTTCCACGATCGCAATGCTTGATCGCTTCATTGCAGGCCACGGGCTCTCGCCCGTCTCCTTTTGCCACACAAGGCGAGCCAACTCACGTATTGTTCGTGCGCCCCCGGGCAATCGCTTCATCTTGTCAACCAGCCGCTCCAGCGATCCAGCGCGTTCCAATGCCGCAAAGAAGTGGCGCGCCGTGACGCTACCGAGCCGGTGCATCTCGGCCAGCTTCCACACATACGGATAGTCGACCATGTATTCCGTTCGAGGCGAGGCCTTGGACGGTTTAGCCTCGGTCAGGATGCCGCCGCCCACGAGCCGATCGGCCCTCTCGATGATTTGGCGCACCCTCGTTGACGACAAGCCATGTTCCTGCGCCAGATCGGCGTAGCGCTTGCCCTTGAGAAAGCCTTCGACCAGGGCGACGTTCCTATCGACGGTCGGGCTAAACCCCCAACAGTCGCGCAGTTTTTTCAGCATCATCGCGTTCGTTCATCCGGTTGTTCGCGCCCCTGCAAACCCTAACCAGCCAAATCGGTGCTTGGAAGGCCCCGACTCAGGTCATGACCGCCCTGAACAAAGCGTATGAGCGGAAAGCCCCGCCAATCAAAAAGAAGCTAGCAGCGATGCGAAGGAGAAAATCCTGAGCATCTCAGCTTTTTAATCGCTTCGCAGAATCTTTGCTTCGAGCGCGGCTGCGACGAAAGCTCTTCGAGCAGCTGGCGGTGCAATCGGGCGGGGTCCATATATTGTCGCGCTATACAGGCCAGCAAAACGGGTTGCAGCTGTGGAGCGAAATCAAGCGCCGCGGCTTTGAAGGCAGCAAGGCGACCGTCTACAGGTGGATCGCCGCCCGCAAGGAGCGGTCATCGACCGCTCCACCAAACTCGCAGTGGCGGCCGCCATCGCGCCGCAACTGCGCATGGCTGCTGAGCGAAGACCCGGCGTCGCTCGATGAGCTGACCGGGCGGTTCTTGCACCATCTCTACGAAACAGCGCCGGAGCTTGCAGTGGCGGGCGAACTCGCCCGACGCTTCGCCGCACTGATCCGCGGCGACGATATGACGGCCTCCATCTATGGCTCAAGGACGCCACGGACAGCGAGCTGGCCTAGCTTGCGGCAGGCATCGGCCGCGACAGTCAGAGCCGCAGGTGCCTTCACTGTTCAAGCCCAAACTGCCTCTACTTCGAGCCGCAGAACCCCAGAGAAGTCTCCGGTCTCGATCGGAATGACGGCCTTTGAAGATGAAACGATCTCATACAATGGGGGACCATCTCATGCCAGATCCGCATTAGCGGAAAGTTTGCAACAGAACCAACCAAGCCGCCCCCCATGCTCAAAGGATAGGCGGGGCCCGTCTATCGCGCCAGGGGTTGACGGAATTGGAGAGTTGGAATGCAAAGGCGGAAGTTCAGCCGCGAGTTCAAGCTTGAGGCGCTGAGATTGATCAAGGATCGAGGCGTCGCGGTGGCCCAGGCTGCCCGCGACTCGATCCTCACGAGAATGAGCTGGCACGAGATGCTGCCCGCTTTCGGTTTGAATATGACGATTTGATGTTTTGCAGCGGCGGGTCCAATCGAGACAATGCTTCACGGCCGAGGATGCCGCACTAACTCCGCTTCACTGCCGATCCGCCATCTAACCCATTTGGGTCATGCAGAGTCCATTAGGCGTTTGTAATCTTCGACATCAACCGCGACTCCTCGAGCGGGCACTCGGGCCAAGAGATCGAGCCTGATTGACGACCAACCGCTCTTAACTTGATCGGAAATTGCTATGGCAGAGGCGACAACGGCCATGAAGTTCGGCAACCCAACTCGGTCCAGCGGCTCAACAAGCCATCCACCCCTTGGCCGCAACGACACAATTGAGGGCGCGAAAAGCGATAAACTTATGGATGATGCTAATTTCGATCGCGATCCACTTCTTGGCGCCGTCCAGTTGCAGCGCTTCCAAGATGTTGCCGAGCAGGCCGATTGCGCTCTCAAAGTCGGCAACGTTAGAGTGTTTGGAGACATCATGCTTCGCTCACTCGATCAGGAACGGCGCTTGATTAGCCCGGAAAGCTGGACTGACGAGGTAATTCCGTTTCTTAGGCAGCACTCATTTTTTTCTCGCTCGCAAGAGGATCCTTTCTCGGCGCGATCCGCTGAGAAGCCCCGCGGGTATCCAGGAGACGCCGTTCTCATCGACTTCCTGTATCGTCACCATTCAATTACCGAGGCGGTACGTTGCTCAAGCCCATTGGGTCAGGCAATCTACAACTATTGGGTAACTTCGCCCGCAGCGAAGGCCGTTCGGGACAGAAGATCCTTCTTTTCGAAGGAGCTTCTACGGATCGCGACGCGGAGAAATGGGGGCCGCGTTTTCGTCGTCGCCGGCGGACACTTCCGCGAGGCCGACCTTCTTGCCGATACTGAACTTTTTTCGCGGCTTGAAGTAACCTATCTCGATCAGGATCCCCAAAGCTGCAGCCTGGTAAAAAATACCAAACTTGCATCTGAGGTAATCTGTAAGAACGTTACCAGTCTTCTCCGCATGGATTGCAGATTCGACTTGATCTATGCGGCTGGTCTCTATGATTACCTTAGCCACAATGTGGCAGTCCGCTTAAACCGGAAGCTGATTTCGATGTTGAATCCCGGGGGCCGAATCGTGGTGCCCAATTTTCTCGCTAGAGCTCCGAACCGTGCATCGATGGAGCTATTACAAGATTGGTTCCTTGTCTTTCGATCTAGAGATGAAATTGTGGGGCTTCTTAAGGAGGCCGAGCCCCCTTTTGCGCACTCGCTTCGATACGTTGAAGACGAGAATGCGTCGGTTGGATATGCGTGGCTTGATCTAGCATGATTGCGGAGTGCGGACACACTATTGTAATTGTACTTGGCATGCCCCACCTCTCGTTCGGGGGGCTGTCGGAGCAATGGGTCCTCAAAGAATGCGGTCATATACACTGGAACTTGTTGGCTTCTTCGCAAGGACTGACCCGACCGAATTTTCGGGACGTGCACGGTCGTCGACTGTACGCGGTTTTTATTGAAGTTCGGTTGGTTGATGGCGCTCTGACCGGGGCCATCGAGGATGCCGAACTCACAATCAGGTCTGAGCTTTCGCGGGAATCTGTTGGCCGATATCTGAGCCGCCATGTCCTGTCGTGTAACAGTCAAAACATTTGTAAAATCACGATGCGCTCGGCGTTCGTTCGCCGGAAGAACACCGGTTGCAATCTCTCGGTTGAAAGGGGGTTCACGATTGCCGAGCCCGGTCAATCGAACGCAAGCCGCCGTCAGGTGGCTCCAATCGATAGGCAGTTTCCGGCCCAGAAGCGGTTTGCTTTTACACCTTGCATCTATTCCGATTTTAACGGGGCGGACTTTCTCTACTTCGCCAGCTACCAATCCATTACGGACCGAGCAGAAGCATGCTTTTTTGGCCCAATTATCGGGACCACACGCGCTCGGGAAATTCACTACTATGGCAACATAAATCCAGGCGACGGCATCTACATTGATCTGCTCACGTTCAAGCAGGTCACAGACACCTTGGTCTACTCCGCCACCATGTGCAGACAAAGCGATGCAGTGCGGATCGCCGCAATAACGGTGGAGAAGCGGATTTTGTGCTACCTGATGCCCAGTCGCCTACCCGTCGAACTCGACTCGACGGCTGAACCGAAGTGTTCGCAAGACGGCAAAGCGGATTCTGTCTTGCATGGGTGCGGCGATGCTGAGGCAATTGCCATTGGATTGGCTTAAACCGAGCGCCCGCGTTGCCCGTCACGTCGATATGCTGTTTGGCCAATTGCAGGCTGAGCGTGTACCTGGGCTCGCCGGTGATACGTAAAGGATGAAGCTGATCGTGGCCGACCGACAGCGCGCGCCACCATCGGCTGAACGCTCTTGCAATCTCCTGACCAATCAGCGATGTAGGCGGGACACATCCATCCGTGCCCTTGTCTGGTGCCCTGGCCCGTCCTATTCATGAGCCTTGTGGTTCGAGCGCCGCTGAGCGTTCGGTCATGCCGGTCTGAGGCGTCTTTTTCACCGCAGCTGAGACTGAACTTTGAACGGGCGGGAGGGTCAAGGGTTGGGTTCGGCGGGGGCTTTGATGCCCCGGCGCTCATGGTCCTGCGGGCTGCAGCGTGAGAGCGATTTGTCGGAACAGGCGGGCGCAGGCGCGGCGTTGCATCTTCCAGGATTTCGCCTTGTATCGGGTCTCGGCATAGCCGCGCAGCACCGGCTTCTGCTCGAGCGCGCGGCGGGTGTGGATATCGTCGGCGGCTTCATCGACGAGACGCTGGAGTACCTTGTTGCCGGGCAATCCGAAGAGGTACTCGAGCGCATTGTTCTCGCACCAGGCCATGACCTCGGCTCGGCCATAGTGACTGTCGCCGCGGACCATGATGCGGGTGGCCGGCCAGCGGGCGCGGATGCGCCGGACAAGCTGGCGCAGATGGCTGCGGATCTCCTTGCCCGTGGGGGTCTGCCAGGACGCAGGATCATGGCGACCGGACGTCCGGTCGCGGCGTCATAGATGTGGATCGGCAGGAAGCAGCGCTCGTCGTAATGATGGGCGTTGAAGCGCGAGAGCTGCTGATGGCCGTGAACGACCTCCACCGTGTCGTCGATGTCGAGCGTCACGGTTTTGGGCGGCGCGGCATAACTCGACACAGCACCCAGCCGAGCCGGATAACGGTGCGCCGTCGGCAGGTTCTCCAGGCGCGAGCAGGTCGGCTGGAGCACAGATCAATCCCGCTGTCGGGCAGCCGCCCGCAGGCGAGCCTGAAGGCCAGGTCGGTGTGGCAAGGCCGAGCGCTTCATCCAGACCGCGTTGCGGGCCTATGCAATCGGCTATCCGACCTCGGACCACCGCGCCACCGAACTGCCCGTCTGGCTCCACCGCTACAATTGGCATCGGCCCCACAGCAGCTTAAAGTCCAAAACACCGATCAGTCGCCTCGCATCAACCCCGGACAACCTGTTGAGGCTCCACACCTAGCGCCGCGACAAACGGCCCGAGCCCGCGATCCAGATCGGCTTGGCGGTCCACATCCATTAAGAGACATCAATTCCCACATAGTGTTCCATGGCTGGTCATCTCATGATGCTTGGAGCCGATCGCTCGGCCTGCGTTTCAACACCATCATTCTGAGGGACAGCCACCCAACCTGGCTATGCTCTCGAAGGCCGGCCCATTGCGGCATCTAGGTCGGCGCTTGCGTTGAGCAAGAGTCGCGGAGTTCATCGCCGGGCTTGCCAATCTTGTTAGCGGGGCTCACGATCGGCCGAAGTTAGCTTTCGTCTGCAGTGCACAGTGAAGTACACAACTCGGCCTACTTGGACACTTTTTTGGAATTCTTCTCATGGATGCCAACCTGATCGACCGTATCTACGAGGCGGCAGTCGTGCCAAGCCTATGGACGGGTCGAGGTGTTCTGGATCTGCTGGCCAAAGTCGGTGATTGCACCGACGCCGCCTTCTTCGCTGTGGACAAGAACGGGATTAGCGGCTGGACGGCGAACGAGCCCTGTTTTCAAAAGATGGAAATTTATGTCCGCGAGAATTGGGTTGCGAGTAACCCGTATCTCGAAACACCCGAGCGGCGAGCACGCTTTGATGAACCGAGATTCCTTCTGGATACTGAGGTCTTGTCCGTCGAGCAGATGCGGCAGAGCCGCTACTATCAGGAATTTATGCGGCCTCAGGGAGTCTATTGGCATGCCGGCACGTCGATTACGTCGCCAGCTGGTGACATCATCAAATTGTCCGTCCATCGGAAATACGATGATGGCCCGCTTAGTCCAGACGTGGCCAACCGCTTGACAGCATTGCGGCCGCACCTGGCTCGCTCTTCCCTGCTTACCGCGCGCCTACGCTTCGAACAGGTCCGAGGTGCCGTCGAAGCCTTCAACATGATCGGCCTGCCTACCGCCGCTCTGAGTCGCGGACGACTAATCTTCTCCAATCAAGGCTTCGAAAAGCTGGTGCCCGACGTCGTGCAGGATCGGCGGTTGCGGCTAACATTCACGCAAACCACGGCCGATGTGAGTTGGCATAATTTGCTTGAGACGTCGTTCGGTCACGGAGGCACCTTTCCAATTGCCGCCACGGCTGAGCGCTGCGCGATGATCGTGCATGTCTTGCCGATTGTCGGTGCCAGCCGTGATATTTTCGCGATTGCTGACATGCTCCTCATCATCACTTCCGCGGAAGAAGATACCGCAATAGACCCAAAAATCTTGGAGGGACTGTTTGATTTGACGGTCGCTGAAGCATCTGTCGCACGCGAGATTACAAGAGGCAAGACACTCCGCGATATTGCCAAGATCAGGGGAGTGGCAATTGATACCGTTCGTGGCCAACTTAGGTTGGTCTTCGACAAGACCGGCGTACATCGGCAAGTGGATCTCGTTCGATTACTTTCGGGGATGAGAACTGGCTCAACCCTCCTGGTTCGCTTAGAAAATCTGCCGATGTTCGGTAGCCAATCCGAATCCTGATTGGGACATTTCTTGAAGCTCCGCTTGAAGATGTTTCCCGCCCGCGACAGCACATTGGGGCTAATGTCGTGCCAGTGATCGAATGGGTTACGCCCCGGCAGTGTCGTGGAAACGCCGCACCATGCCAATTCCTCATGCTCTCCATACTGGGAGAGCAATGGCCAGGTGACGCGGCACGTGCGTGTCACGTAAGAAATTTGCTGCACGCCCATTACGGCGATCGCGGGCGTCAAGAGCCAATAGTGTGGTCAGCTGGTCGGGCTCACCAATCAGCTGCCCAATCAGCTTGCAGCCGGCGACGTGCGCCCGTGCCTCAGCCTTCGTACTTACAATAGCCACCCCATGAGTATGGAGCCGATAGCATCACAAGGCTGCATGATATATAAAGATTGTCTAATGTGACTGCCTGTTCCCGGGGGGGGCAATTTCGGGATGTCCAATTCCACAAATAGAAGGGTGCTATCGAGGAGCGTGGTCGAAATGGGCCTCTTCTCCGCGGTGATGAACACCCTGGTGTTAATTCTGCCCCTCTACATGCTGCAGGTATATGATCGGGTTTTGCCCGCCGCCAACCTGGATACTCTAACCTACCTAACCTTGCTGGCGCTTGCGTCGCTTTTGCTTTTCGGAGTGCTCGAAGTCGTGCGGGGCGTGTATGCAAGCCGACTCGCCGCGCGACTGGATGTCTCTTTGGGTGCATCTTCTTTTCTCGCCGCAATGAGTGGCCCACGCGCTGGACTCGGCGATGTTCAAGCCTTGCGAGACTTAGCCACCCTGCGAGGTTTCATCGCTTCACGAACGATTTTCTTTCTCTTCGACCTTCCTTTTGGGCCAATCTTCGTGGGCCTGCTTTATTTCATCCACCCGTTGCTCTTCCTTGTAACGGTCGTCGGAGCGGTTCTCATGGTTTCCTTAGCCGTGCTGAACCAGGTCGCCAGTTCGCGGCCTGGCAAGGAGGCGGCGGAGAATCTTAGCGCCGCAATGAATTCGGCGCAGGCCTTCGCGCGAAACTTCGAAACGGTTCGCGCGCTCGGCATGGTGTCTAATGCGATAGAGTTCTGGGGCACCCGTTTTTCCGGCTCTCTACACGCCTCGGATGGGCTTGCTCGCACTAACGCATTTTACGGTGGTGTGTCCCGCACCACACGATCGGTACTGCAAATCGCGATATTGGGCGTCGGCGCTTATCTGGTTCTGCACAACGAGATGACCGCCGGTATGATATTTGCGTCGTCGATGATTTCGGCGCGCGCCTTGCAACCTCTTGATCAGATCATTGGAAGTTGGCGGCAGGTCGTCGATGCCAATCTTGCATGGAAGCGGCTTTCAGCTGTCCAATCGAGGTCCGCGCCAAAGGACAATGTTGCGTTGCCAACGCCTCAAGGGGCGTTGAGCGCAGATCAAATTGTCTATCATCTTCCAGGTTCGGCCGACGGATCGCTGCCGCTGATAAAGCGCTTGACCTTTGAAGTCGGCGCCGGCGAAACAGTCGCGATCGTCGGCCCGAGCCAGGCCGGAAAATCGACGCTGGCGCGGCTCATCGTCGGTGCCATTGAGCCGCGTTCCGGGGTAATCCGCATCGATGGCGGCGATATTCGAAACTGGGATCCGGAGGAACTCGGCCGTCATATTGGCTACCTTCCGCAGGATGTGGAACTCTTCCCCGGAACCATCGGCCAGAACATTGCGCGTTTTGAGCCAAATGCGCCTGATGAGAAATTGGTTCAAGCAGCCCAGCAGGCGCAGGTGCATGAGCTTATCCTGGGTCAGAGGGACGGATATTCGACGGTGATCGGCCCGACCGGCGTTCGCCTCTCGGGTGGCGAGCGTCAGCGCATTGGGCTCGCACGCGCCTTTTACGGCGATCCCAAGGTCCTGGTTCTCGACGAGCCCAATGCGAATCTTGATTCCGACGGCGAAGCCGCACTCGAGCGGGCGATCATCCAGGCGCGTTCACGAAAAACGACCGTGCTCGTCATAACCCACCGTCCCTCCCTCGCAGCCAAATGCGATCGCATCCTCATGCTGCGCAATGGCCAGGTCGAGATCTACGGTTTGACCAAGGACGTGCTCGACCAACTTGCCCAGCGACGGGGCCAAGCGGCGGCGGCCGCGGCCGCTCAGTCGCATGACAACGAAGGAGTGGTGCCTTTCCCGTCACCTGCTCGCGTGGAGGTAAAAGTCGCCAATGACGGTTCCTAGCCAAACCATCCAGACGGGCGCCAAGACGTATCGCTGGCAGCGCGACATCGATACACGCACGGATCGGATCACGCTGGCGGGATATGCAAGCGTGGCCGTTTTCGTGCTCGGCTTCGGGTTCTGGGCAGCCACTGCACCGATTGCCGGAGCAACGATCGCGCCGGGTGTGGTCGCAGCAGCAGGGCAGAATGTCATGATCCAGCACCTCGAAGGAGGTGTTGTCGGCAGCATTAGAGTTCGCGAGGGTGACAGGGTCTTAAGAGGCCAGGCCCTGATCGTGCTCGATCCGACGGTGGCGCAGTCGCAGCTCAACCGCGTCCTCAAGCAGTGGGTTGCACAAAAAGCTGAAATTTCTCGGCTCGAAGCGGAGCGCGACGGCCTTGAGAAAATTGTCTTGTCCAGTGACCTGGGAGCCTATTCAGGCGCCTCCGAATATAGCGGTGTCTTCCGAGAGCAAAACAAGGAATTTCAGGCGCGACTAGCTCGTTACGGCGCGGAACAGGGGATACTGCAGCAAAGGGTGGCAGCTCTTCAGGACGCCGTTGTCGGGTTAAAGGCTCAGAAGGAGGCAGCGGAAAATCAGCTTGCGATCGTCAACGAGGAGACGGAAAGAAAAAAAGACCTGCTGAAGAAAGGACTCACCAATCGTTCCGAATATACCGATCTTCTGCGCAGCACCGCCGAGCTGGTCGGCCAGTCAGGATCTCTGGAAGCACAGATTGCCAGCTCGGCCACGCAGACTGTGGAAGCGCGTCAGCAGATTGAACGGCTTACAACCAGCCGGGTTGAGGATGCCGATACCGAATTGAACAAGGCGCGCGCGCAGGTGGCAGACCTTGAAGAACAAATCAACGCCGCTCGATCAGTCCTGGAGCGGACGACCATCCGGGCGCCGGTGGACGGTATTATCGTCCGATCGCTTTACAATGCCGAAGGCAGCGTCATCCGAGCGGGGGAGGTGGTTATGGAGCTTCTGCCGACCACCAACGAGCTCATCATTGAGGCCAAGATAAAGCCCGAAGACATCGACTCAATCCGGGTGGGGCAGGATGCGAACATGATGTTCACGGCGCTCAATGCGCGCACGACGCCGAAGGTGCCCGGAAAGGTGTTCTACATTTCGGCGGATCGGCTGATCACACCCAGCACGGGACTGCCTTACTTCACGGTCCGGCTGAAAATGGCCGACAAGCTGCCACCGCAGGTCAAGCCCGAGCAGATCTATCCAGGCATGCCGGTCGAAACATTCATCTCAACCGGCGAACGAACGTTTCTGGCCTATCTCACCAAACCACTCGTGGATTCGTTCCAGCGCGCGTTCCGGGAGAGGTAGACCGATCCGCTCTCTTGATATGGGCGCCCGCTTCGCATAGGTCCCTGCCGCCGTTCAATAGTCAGACGAAGCGGAAGTCGTCCGCTGGATTATACACAAGCGCCGTCGGGCCAGTGCAGTGGGATCATCACGGGGTGCCTAATGGATACCTACGCGTTGGACGGTAAAAGCACCGCCTACCTGTTTCAGTATGTCCAACTGGGCCAATTCGACGTTGCTGAGTGTGATCTGTTGCTCGCATCGTATTTGATCACAACGTCAGAACCGACTTGCTCTGCTGCAGATTGAACTGCAGAGAAGCCCGCAAAAAGCAAAAAGGGTTTGGACTGAAGATTCACAGGCTCTCGTCCTGGCTATTGAAATATCTATATAATTCGGCGGCGAGCCCGACGTCCTCGGCCTCGGCGCCAACACGCCAATTGCAACGGTCAACTAATCGGATTCATTGCACACTCCGGTGGGCGGTCGTTCTTTTGCCGCTAGGGGAGGTTTTACTCAAGCGACATTCGAAGCTGGGCCGACGGACTGCGCGCCGCCACCGAAGCCAAAATCCGGCGCCACGTAACGGAGCGCCATCGCGTACAGCCCTTTTATGGATGAAACATAAAGTCCGAGCTCGAAAGGGGAACGATTCCGCTCAGATGGATCTCAGAATCTGTTGCACCACCGAGCTCTGCGACTCCGCTCAAGTTAACATATACGTCTGTTTGGTTGTGGGCTGTGTCGAAGAACCAAGCCACCGAATGAGCTGCGACTTGGCTGGTTGCCGATACGAGCGGAGTACCATTGGCTGATGTTACGCCGGCGAACGACGTGAAATCGAAGTGATCCGATGCATGGGTGAAATCGGCGATCACGTCATAGTTGCTTGCCCCAGGCGTGGATTCAGAAGCCGCAGTATAGATAAACGTATCGTTTCCGGCATCGCCGGTGAGGACGTCTTTGCCGGCACCTCCAAACAGGAAATCATTTCCTGTTCCGCCATTTATAGTGTCATTGCCGGCGTCTCCGTAGAGGTGGTCAATGCTTTGACCACCGGAGATGGTGTCGTTCCCATTTCCACCATGGATAGTGTCAGCTCCGTCGTTGCCGGAAAGAGTATCGTCGCCGTTCGCCCCATTGATGGTGTCATCGCCTGAACCTCCGCTCAGCTTATCAGAGCCGTTGCCTCCGGTCAGAGTAATGCCGTCAGCAAGCGTCGTTATGTTGAACGTCAATGTTGCTGCGCTTGTACCACCGTGCCCGTCGGTAACGGTGTAGTTAAATGTGTCGACGAAATGTTGACCCGCAGGCGCAGCATCCAAACTATCGGCATCGGCAGTATAAGCATAGGTACCGTTTGCACTAAGAACCAGGGTGCCAAATGCGCCGGTAAGCGAGGTCGCGATATTCCCCGCGCTTCCGTTGACCGTTGAGACATGAAGTACGTCACTCGTGTCCGGATCGATATCGTGGCCCACCCCGCCGATCGCGCCCGATATCACATTGCCGCTCACCGTTTGGTCTTCGTTCACTGCGGCAACGTCGTTGCTCGCCGTCGGGCCGTCGTTGACGCCGGTGACGGCGATGGTCGCCACCGCATTCGAGGTGCCGCCATGGCCGTCGGAGATCGCGTAGCTCGCCTGCACCGTCGCCTGCTCGCCGACCGCCAGATAGTTGTAGGCCGAACCGGGATTGTAG